>NZ_CP078013.2:5295972-5607500 GCF_024112395.2 Pseudomonas pergaminensis
GCACCAACAATCAAATGTGGGAGCGGGCTTGCTCGCGAATGCAGTGTGTCAGTCAGCAATTTTTTCACTGACCCACCGTATTCGCGAGCAAGCCCGCTCCCACATTTTTGATCTCCATCACCTGTCAGGCATACTGGCCACCCTCAGTACGCCAGAACCAACAACCGCCCCATGCGTATCCACGTCAGCTTCATCGACCGCGTCGGCATTACCCAGGAAGTCCTGGCCCTGCTCGGTGGGCGCAATCTCAACCTGGATGCGGTGGAGATGGTGCCGCCCAATGTCTACATCGACGCCCCGACCCTGAGCGCCGACGTATTGGAAGAACTGCGCGGTGCGTTGTTCAGCGTGCACGGCGTGCAGGCGGTCACGGTGGTGGACATCCTCCCCGGCCAACGCCGCCATCTGCAACTCGACGCCCTGCTGGCCGCCATGACCGACCCGGTACTGGCGCTGGACAGTGCGGGCAAGATCCTGCTGGCCAACCCGGCGCTGATCACGCTGTACGGTCGTGAACCGGCCGGGGAAAGCATCAGCGAGCTGTTCAATGACCCGGCGCTGCTGGACACCCTGCTGGAACACGGCTTTCGCTTGCCGCTGCGCGAGATCAGCGTCAACGGCCAGACCCTGCTGCTGGACGCCACGCCGATCACCGACGCCGGCGCCCTGCTCACCCTTTACCAACCCAACCGCATCGGCGAACAACTGTCGGCGCTGCACCATGACCATGCCGAAGGCTTTGACGCGCTGCTGGGCGAGTCCCCGGTGATCCGCACCCTCAAGGCCCGTGCGCAACGTGTGGCGGCGTTGGATGCCCCCTTGCTGATCCAGGGCGAAACCGGCACCGGCAAGGAACTGGTCGCCCGTGCCTGCCACGCCATCAGTGCGCGCCACAGTGCGCCGTTCCTGGCCTTGAACTGCGCGGCGCTGCCGGAGAACCTCGCCGAGAGCGAGCTGTTCGGCTACGCACCGGGCGCCTTTACCGGCGCGCAACGCGGTGGCAAGCCGGGGCTGATGGAGCTGGCCAACCAGGGCACGGTGTTCCTCGATGAAATCGGCGAGATGTCGCCGTACCTGCAGGCCAAGCTGCTGCGTTTTCTCAATGACGGCAGCTTCCGGCGCGTCGGCGGCGACCGTGAAGTGAAGGTCAATGTGCGCATCCTCAGCGCCACCCACCGCGACCTGGAAAAAATGGTCAGCGAGGGCACCTTCCGCGAGGACCTGTTCTACCGCCTCAACGTGCTGAACGTCGAAGTGCCGCCGCTGCGCGAACGCGGCCAGGACATCCTCTTACTGGCGCGTTACTTCATGCAGCAGGCCTGCGCCCAGATCCAGCGCCCGGTGTGCCGCCTGGCACCCGGCACTTACCCTGCGCTGCTGGGCAACCGCTGGCCGGGCAACGTGCGTCAACTGCAGAACGTGATCTTCCGTGCCGCCGCCATTTGCGAAAGCAGCCTGGTGGACATCGGCGACCTGGACATTGCCGGCACCTCGATGGCGCGCCAGGGCGACGGCGAAGTCGACAGCCTGGAACAGGCCATGGAAGATTTCGAACGCAGCCTGCTGGAAAAGCTCTACGCCCACTACCCCTCCACGCGCCAACTGGCTAGCCGCTTGCAGACCTCGCACACGGCCATTGCCCATCGCCTGCGCAAATACGGCATTCCAAATAAGCCCTGAAGCCGAGTACCGATCAAAATGTGGGAGCTGGCTTGCCTGCGACAGCGGTGGGCCAGGCACACCGCTATCGCAGGCAAGCCAACTCCCACAGGAATTGCAATTCGAGCGTTAAATTTGGTCCAAGAACGACATCCAGTGTACTGAAAGCGCTACAGTGGAACGATATCGCTACAACCCTGTTTTTTGCGCGCCATGCAAGGCTTTGATCCACATAGGCTTTTTTTCAGGCGCCCGAGTGTAGCGAAATCGCTACAGCCAACCGGCATATCGTCATAACCGATTTATTTAACTTGTTGATTTATAACGACTTAACAACCTTGGCCGCGATATTGCTAAGCAACTCCTCATTATTCCAATCCCGTCCACCAGACGAATCTGGCCCCGAGGAGTTTCCATGAGCGAGTTGCGTTTCACTGAAGATCACGAATGGCTGCGCGCCGAAGCCGATGGCAGCGTCACCGTGGGTATCACCGCTTTCGCGCAGAACGCGCTGGGTGATGTGGTTTTCGTGCAACTGCCGGAGTTGCAGGCCTACGACAAGGGCGCTGAAGCGTCCACCGTGGAATCGGTCAAGGCCGCCAGCGGCGTGTACATGCCCTTGGACGGTGAAGTGCTCGAAGTGAACGACAAACTCGACGGCAGCCCGGAACTGGTCAACGAAGACCCGATGGGCGAAGGTTGGTTCTTCCGCTTTAAACCCGCTGATGCCAGTGCAGTGGCTAAGCTGTTGGATCAGGATGCGTACGACCGCCTGATCAAAGCCAACGCTGAAGCTTGAGGAGCGCGCCATGACCGTTAATCTGACTACCGCCAACGAATTCATCGCCCGCCACATCGGCCCGCGCCAGGAAGACGAGCAGCACATGCTCGCCAGCCTGGGCTTCGACTCCCTGGAGGCCTTGAGCGCCAGCGTGATCCCGGAAAGCATCAAGGGCACCAGCGTGCTCGGCCTGGAAGACGGCCTGAGCGAGGCCGAGGCCCTGGCCAAGATCAAGGCCATCGCCGGCAAAAACCAACTGTTCAAGACCTACATCGGCCAGGGCTACTACAACTGCCACACGCCGTCGCCGATCCTGCGCAACCTGCTGGAAAACCCGGCCTGGTACACCGCCTACACCCCGTACCAGCCAGAAATCTCCCAAGGCCGCCTCGAAGCGCTGCTGAACTTCCAGACCCTGATCAGCGACCTCACCGGCCTGCCGATCGCCAACGCCTCCCTGCTGGACGAAGCCACCGCCGCTGCCGAAGCCATGACCTTCTGCAAGCGCCTGAGCAAGAACAAGGGCAGCAACGCCTTCTTCGCTTCGGTCCACAGCCACCCGCAGACCCTCGATGTATTGCGTACCCGTGCCGAGCCCTTGGGCATCGACGTGGTGGTGGGCGATGAACGTGAACTGACCGACGTCAGCACGTTCTTCGGCGCCCTGCTGCAATACCCGGCCAGTAACGGTGATGTATTCGACTACCGCGAGCTGGCCGAGCGTTTCCACGCCGCCAACGCCCTGGTAGCCGTGGCTGCCGACCTGCTGGCGCTGACCCTGCTGACCCCGCCAGGTGAATTCGGCGCCGACGTGGCCATCGGCAGCGCGCAACGCTTTGGCGTGCCGCTGGGCTTTGGTGGCCCGCACGCGGCGTATTTCTCCACCAAGGATGCGTTCAAGCGCGACATGCCGGGCCGTCTGGTCGGTGTGTCCGTCGACCGTTTCGGCAAGCCGGCCCTGCGCCTGGCCATGCAGACCCGCGAGCAACATATCCGCCGCGAGAAAGCCACCAGCAACATCTGCACCGCCCAGGTACTGCTGGCCAACATTGCCAGCATGTACGCCGTGTACCACGGCCCCAAAGGCCTGACCCAGATCGCCCAACGGGTACACCAGTTGACCGCGATCCTGGCCAAGGGCCTGACCACCCTGGGCTTGAAGGTCGAGCAGCAACACTTCTTCGACACGATTACCCTCAACACCGGCACCAACACCGCCGCCCTGCACGACAAGGCCCGCGCCCAGCGCATCAACCTGCGTGTGGTAGACGCCGAGCGTCTGGGTGTGTCGGTGGACGAAACCACCACCCAGGCCGACATTGAAACCCTGTGGGCGATCTTCGCCGACGGCAAGGCCCTGCCGGACTTCGCTGCCAAGGTGGACAGCACCCTGCCGGCCGCGCTGCTGCGCCAGTCGCCAGTCCTCAGCCACCCGGTGTTCAACCGCTATCACTCCGAAACCGAGCTGATGCGCTACCTGCGCAAGCTGGCCGACAAGGACCTGGCGCTGGACCGCACCATGATCCCGCTGGGCTCGTGCACCATGAAGCTCAACGCCGCCAGCGAAATGATCCCCGTGACCTGGGCCGAATTCGGCGCCCTGCACCCGTTCGCCCCGGCCGAGCAAAGCGCCGGCTACCTGCAACTGACCTCGGACCTCGAAGCCATGCTCTGCGCGGCCACCGGTTACGACGCGATCTCGCTGCAACCGAACGCCGGTTCCCAAGGTGAATACGCTGGCTTGCTGGCCATTCGTGCCTATCACCAGAGCCGTGGCGATGAGCGCCGCGACATCTGCCTGATCCCCTCGTCGGCCCACGGCACCAACCCGGCCACCGCCAACATGGCGGGCATGCGCGTCGTCGTGACGGCCTGTGACGCCCGTGGCAACGTGGACATTGAAGACCTGCGCGCCAAGGCCATCGAGCACCGCGACCACCTCGCGGCATTGATGATCACCTACCCGTCCACCCACGGTGTGTTCGAGGAAGGCATCCGCGAAATCTGCGGCATCATCCACGACAACGGCGGCCAGGTGTACATCGACGGCGCCAACATGAACGCGATGGTCGGCCTGTGCGCACCGGGCAAGTTCGGCGGCGACGTGTCCCACCTGAACCTGCACAAGACCTTCTGCATCCCTCACGGCGGTGGCGGCCCGGGCGTTGGCCCGATTGGCGTCAAGTCGCACCTCGCGCCGTTCCTGCCTGGCCACGCCGCCATGGAACGCAAGGAAGGCGCGGTATGTGCAGCCCCGTTCGGCAGCGCGAGCATTCTGCCGATCACCTGGATGTACATCAGCATGATGGGCGGCGCAGGCCTCAAGCGCGCTTCGCAACTGGCGATCCTGAATGCCAACTACATTTCCCGTCGCCTGGAAGAACACTACCCAGTGCTCTACACCGGCAGCAACGGCCTGGTGGCGCACGAATGCATCCTCGACCTGCGCCCACTGAAGGACAGCAGCGGCATCAGCGTGGATGACGTGGCCAAGCGCCTGATCGACTTCGGCTTCCACGCGCCGACCATGTCGTTCCCGGTGGCCGGCACCTTGATGATTGAGCCGACCGAAAGCGAATCCCGGGAAGAACTGGATCGTTTCTGTGACGCCATGATCGCCATCCGTGAAGAAATCCGCGCGGTGGAAAACGGCACCCTGGACAAGGACGACAACCCGCTCAAAAACGCGCCGCACACCGCCGCTGAAGTGGTCGGTGAGTGGTCGCACCCGTACAGCCGTGAACAGGCGGTATACCCGGTTGCTTCGCTGATCGAAGGCAAGTACTGGCCGCCGGTTGGCCGGGTCGACAACGTGTTTGGCGATCGCAACCTCGTGTGCGCATGCCCGTCGATCGAGAGTTACGCCTGATCTGACTGGGTGAATACGGTCAAAAATGTGGGAGCGGGCTTGCTCGCGAATGCGGTGGTTCAGTCACCAGATGCATCAACTGACACTCCGCATTCGCGAGCAAGCCCGCTCCCACAATTGGACCGAGTGCACTCGATAAATAATAAGAAACCGGAGAACAACTCATGTCTTTAAGCGTGTTCGACCTGTTCAAGATTGGCATCGGCCCCTCCAGTTCCCACACCGTCGGCCCGATGCGCGCCGCCGCCCGATTCGTCGAGGGCCTCAAGCGCGACAACCTGCTGGGCACCACCACCAGCATCAAGGTGGAACTCTATGGCTCGCTCGGCGCCACCGGCAAAGGCCACGGCAGCGACAAGGCCGTGCTGCTTGGGCTGGAAGGCGAACACCCGGACACCGTGAATACCGAAACCGTGGCAACGCGCCTGGCGCAGATGCGCAAGGACGGCCGCCTGAATCTGCTCGGCGAACACAGCATCGCGTTCAACGAGAAAGAACACCTGGCGATGATTCGCAAACCCCTCGCCTATCATCCCAACGGCATGATTTTCCGTGCCTTCGACGCCGCCAATATCCAGATCCGCAGCCGCGAGTACTACTCGGTGGGCGGCGGTTTTGTGGTGGATGAGGACGCCGCCGGCGCCGACCGGATTGTCGAAGACGCCACGCCATTGACCTTCCCCTTCAAGCACGCCAAGGACCTGCTGAGCCATTGCACCACCTATGGGTTGTCCATCAGCCAAGTGATGCTGACCAATGAAAGTGCCTGGCGCCCGGAAGCGGAAACCCGTGCCGGCCTGCTGAAGATCTGGCAGGTGATGCAGGACTGCGTGGACGCAGGCTGTCGCAACGAAGGGATCCTGCCTGGCGGCTTGAAGGTCAAGCGTCGTGCCGCGGCCTTGCATCGCCAGTTGTGCAAGCACCCGGAATCGGCGCTGCGCGATCCGCTGTCGGTGCTGGATTGGGTCAACCTCTACGCCCTGGCGGTCAACGAGGAAAACGCCAACGGCGGGCGCGTGGTCACGGCGCCGACCAACGGGGCCGCCGGGATCGTGCCGGCGGTGCTGCATTACTACATGCGCTTTATCCCAGGCGCGAATGAAGACGGCGTGGTGCGCTTCCTGCTCACCGCCGCCGCCATCGGCATTTTGTACAAGGAAAACGCGTCGATCTCCGGTGCCGAAGTCGGCTGCCAGGGTGAAGTCGGCGTGGCCTGCTCCATGGCCGCCGGCGCGCTGTGCGAAGTGTTGGGCGGCAGTGTTTCCCAAGTGGAAAACGCCGCCGAAATCGGCATGGAACACAACCTCGGCCTCACCTGCGACCCGATTGGCGGGCTGGTGCAGGTGCCCTGCATCGAGCGCAACGCCATGGGCTCGGTCAAGGCGATCAATGCGGTGCGCATGGCGCTGCGTGGCGACGGGCAACACTTCGTCTCGCTGGACAAGGTCATCCGCACCATGCGCCAGACCGGCGCCGACATGAAAAGCAAATACAAGGAAACCGC
Source organism: Pseudomonas pergaminensis (assembly GCF_024112395.2). Classification (NCBI taxonomy): domain Bacteria; kingdom Pseudomonadati; phylum Pseudomonadota; class Gammaproteobacteria; order Pseudomonadales; family Pseudomonadaceae; genus Pseudomonas; species Pseudomonas pergaminensis. The sequence continues at coordinate 5,302,786 of NZ_CP078013.2, forward strand.
CCGTGGCGGTTTGGCGGTCAACATTATCGAGTGCTGACGCCCAAAGGCGCGCCGGCACGTTTTTCAGGAGCTGAATATGTCCACCGAAACCCTGTTGAAAACCCCTCTGCATGCCCTGCACATCGAATTGGGCGCGCGCATGGTGCCCTTCGCCGGCTACGACATGCCGGTGCAATACCCACTGGGCGTGATGAAAGAACACCTGCATACCCGTGATCAGGCCGGGCTGTTCGACGTTTCCCACATGGGCCAGATCCGCCTGACGGGCGCGAACGCCGCCAAGGCCCTGGAGACCTTGGTACCGGTCGACATCATCGACCTGCCGGTCGGCATGCAGCGCTATGCGATGTTCACCAATGACCAGGGCGGCATTCTCGACGACCTGATGGTGGCGAACCTGGGCAACGACGAGCTGTTCCTGGTGGTCAACGCCGCTTGCAAGGACCAGGACCTGGCGCACCTGCGTCAGCATATCGGCGACCAATGCACCATCGAGCCGTTGTTCGAAGAGCGCGCCCTGCTGGCCCTGCAGGGTCCGGCGGCGGTCAAGGTGCTGGCGCGACTGGCGCCGGAAGTCACCAAGATGACCTTTATGCAGTTCGCTTCCCTGCGCTTGCTGGGCGTGGACTGCTACGTCAGCCGTTCGGGCTACACCGGTGAGGACGGCTTTGAAATCTCCGTGCCCGCCGCCAACGCCGAAAGCCTGGCCCGCAGCCTGCTGGCCGAGACCGAAGTGCAGGCCATCGGCTTGGGCGCCCGCGATTCGCTGCGCCTGGAAGCCGGCCTGTGCCTGTACGGCCACGACATGAACACCGACACCACACCGATCGAAGCCAGCCTGCTGTGGGCAATCTCCAAGACCCGCCGTGCCGAGGGTGCGCGCGCTGGCGGCTTCCCAGGTGCAGACAAGATCTTCACCCAGCAGCAAGCCGGTGTGAGCCGCAAACGCGTAGGCCTGTTGCCACAGGAGCGCACGCCGGTGCGTGAAGGCGCAGAGATCGTCGACGCAGACGGCACCGTGATCGGTAGTGTGTGCAGCGGTGGTTTCGGCCCGACATTGGGTGGCCCGCTGGCAATGGGTTACCTGGACAGTGCATTTATCGCACTGGACACTGAAGTGTCTGCGCTGGTGCGTGGGAAAAAGGTGCCACTTCGTGTAAGTAAAATGCCATTTGTACCGCAACGTTACTTCCGCGGCTGATTGGATGTTTCTATAAGTAACGCGGTTGCGTTAACGTGCACTAATCTGTAACGCAACCGCCATAAAACAGTGCACTGCCGATAGTCTTTCTTATAAGGATCAACCTATAACAAGTGATCAACTCTATCGAATAAGTCGGGATCCACAACAGTCACCCAAGTGTCATATGCCCCAGCAAACGCTGGGCTTTTGGCAGGGCTTGTTTTTTCTCTATTAGTTGGCGTAGAGTTTATCCACTGTGTTTGCATGGGTCGCTTGGAACCTGGACCTGGGCAGTAGCTGAAGTAGTTGCGCTACAACCCGTTCGACGTCTCTTACTTTCCTGCAACCCAGCCCAGTACTCTTTCATGCGAAAGGGGCTGTCATTAATTTTTAGCGTCAAAGGAAAGAAGAAAATGTCTGATCGTCAGAGCGGTACCGTCAAGTGGTTTAACGACGAAAAAGGGTTTGGTTTTATCACTCCAGAAAGCGGTCCGGATCTGTTCGTGCATTTCCGCGCTATTCAGGGCAACGGCTTCAAGAGCCTGAAAGAAGGCCAAAAGGTCACTTTCAAAGCCGTGCAAGGCCAGAAAGGCATGCAGGCTGACGAAGTACAAGCAGAAGGCTGATCCTTGCTGCGACAAAAAGCCCCTGATGGTGACATCAGGGGCTTTTTTATATGCGTATGCTCGTAAAATGGCTTTTTTAATCAGAGAGCCCTGCCATGTCAAAACCCCTGCTGAGCCCCCAAGGCGAGTTCCCCGCCGTTGGCCTGGGCCGTCGTCTGGCAGCGATGTTCTATGACTTCCTGTTGTGCACTGCCCTGCTGATCGTCACGGCGTTTATCTACAAGCTGATCTGGATCGCGTTTGTCGGCGAGGCGAAGATGCGCACCCTCACCGAATCCGGCGCGCTGGACGGCGACCCGTTGTTGTCGACGATTCTATTGTTTGTGCTGTTCGGCTTCTTTGCCAAGTTCTGGACCCATTCCGGGCAGACCCTGGGCATGCAGGTGTGGGGCGTGCGCGTACAGAACGCTGACGGCTCGCGCATCAGCCTGTGGCAGGCGCTGTTGCGCTTTGTGGTGTCGATTGCGTCGTGGTTGTGCGTGGGGCTGGGGTTTATCTGGTCGCTGGTGGATAAGCGCAAACGCAGCTGGCATGACATCTATTCGGATACGCAGTTGGTGCGGATTCCCAAGCAGAAGAAATAACGCCCTGACGAGAGGAAATCAACATGTGGGAGGGGGCTTGCTCCCGATAGCAGGGTATCAGTTGCAGATGAGCTGACTGACACTCTGTTATCGGGAGCAAGCCCCCTCCCACATTTTTTACTGAGCCCGCCTTGAGTCAGGCGTTGCCGGCGAGCTTGAGGCGAGCAGCCTGGGTGAAATCCAGCATGCGCTTGAGCGGGCGCACCGCGTGGGGGATCACGGAAGGCTCGACGAAGATTTCGTTGCTGCCCTCACGCAGGCACTGCAGCGTGCGCTCCAGGGTGTTCATCGCCATCCACGGGCAATGTGCGCAACTGCGGCACGCGGCGCCGTTGCCGGCGGTAGGCGCCTCGACGAAGACCTTGTCCGGGCACAGCTGCTGCATCTTGTAGAAGATGCCACGGTCGGTGGCGACGATGAAGGTCTTGTTCGGCAGGCGCTGGGCAGCGGCAATCAGCTGGCTGGTCGAACCCACGGCGTCCGCCAGTTCGATGACCGCCGTCGGCGACTCAGGGTGCACCAGGATGGCCGCATCCGGGTACAGCGCCTTCATGTCTTGCAACTGCTTGGACTTGAACTCTTCGTGGACGATGCAGGCACCGTCCCACAGCAGCATATCGGCACCGGTCTGGCGCTGGATGTAGGTGCCCAAGTGCTTGTCCGGGCCCCAGATGATCGTCTCACCGTTGTCCATCAGGCTTTCGACGATTTCCAGCGCGCAGCTGGAGGTGACCACCCAATCCGCCCGTGCCTTGACCGCCGCGGACGTGTTGGCGTAGACCACCACGGTACGCTCGGGATGCTGGTCGCAGAACGCCGAAAACTCATCGACCGGGCAACCCAGGTCCAGGGAGCACGTGGCTTCCAGGGTCGGCATGAGGATGCGTTTTTCGGGGGTGAGGATCTTGGCGGTCTCGCCCATGAAACGCACGCCAGCGACCAGCACGGTCTTGGCTGGGTGGGCGGCGCCGAAGCGGGCCATTTCCAGGGAATCGGAGACACAGCCACCGGTTTCTTCGGCCAGGGCCTGGATTACCGGGTCACAATAGAAGTGGGCAACCAGCACCGCGTCCTGAGCCTTGAGCTCGGCGGCGATGGCGGTACGCAGGCTCGCCTCTTCGTCAGCACTGAGAGCCTTGGGCTGCTTGGCGTCGAGGTGGGCTTGTACCAGAAGGCGTTCGGAAATTTGCGTCATGTTCGCAAGACCTGCAGGCGCAGTTGCGCGAAAGTCGAGTGTACCACCGGCTCTGGAGCCCTTCGGGCGCCGCCGGACGAAGTGATTGTGTTCATCAAGCACGGTTAGGGATGAAGCTGCGCAAGGCTACAGAATATCCAAGGGTTTCAAAAGCCAAATCTGGAATTCGCCGGCGTATCTGTCGGGCAAAAAAAAGGGAAACGCCAGGGTTGGAGTCTCCCTTTTTTACCACAGGCTCTTTGCTGTTTCGCAGAGATCAGAAGCGGTAAGTCACCGACCCACCAAAGCCATTGGCGCTGTTTTCATATTTGGCATCATAGGTCAGGCCAACCTGGGAAAGGTTCTGCCGCACCTTGATCGGTTCTTCCTTGAGGTAGGAATACGCCACGTCGAAGGTCAGGTTGTCGACGGGCGTCCAGCCGGCGCCCAGGCTGAACACCGTGCGGTCACCCGTAGGAATCCGCACGGAGCGGTCGGTGTTGTTGGTCGGCGTCTGGTCCACCGAGAAACCGGTGCGCAGCACCAGCTCTTTGTTGACCCGGTACGCCGCGCCGATGGCGTGGGACCAGGTGTCATGCCAGTGCTGTTGCTCGGTGATCGAGCCCAAGCCGCCGAATTGAGCGGTGAGGTCGGAGACACCGTCGTTGTTGATGGTGATCTTCTTCAACTGGCTCCAACGCGTGTAGGTGCTGCCAAGGTAGAGGGTCCAATCGTCATTCAATTGATGGGTGACCGAGAAATCCACGGACGAAGGCGTGGTCACGTCCAGGCTGGCGTCATACTTCTGCGGCCCGCCGTCGAATGCATCGGAAATCAAGCCGGACGCATGGGTCTTGCCGCTGAGGTGGTACACCACCTGCGAGTGGTAGGTCACGCCAATGCGCGTGTTGTCGAGGGGTTGCACGAGAATACCGGCGTTGAACCCGGTGGCGTTGTCATCACCTTTGACTTTCACGCTTTCGCCAGCGCCGCCACCCAGTGGCACATTGGAATCCAGCTCGCCGCTGATGCGGTTAAAGGTCGGGCCAAAGCCTACCGAAATCTTGTCGTTGAACGCGTAGCTGACGGTGGGCTGCACGGTGATGACCGACACCTTGCTCTTGGTGCCAAAGCCATTGCCCTGGAAGCTGTGCTCATAGTCGGTCACCAAGCCGAACGGCGCGTAGATGCCCAGGCCGAACGCCCAGTGCTCATCGATGGGCGTGACCAGGTAGCCCATCGGCACGGCAATGCCGGGCACCATGTCGCCCTTGTTAGTGCCTGGGTTGTTGGCACCGAACTGCGAGGAACTGGCGTCCTTGATGTTGGTTTTGGCGTCGAGGTAAGTCGCGCCGAGGCTGACTTCATTCTGCTTCAGGCGCGACATGCCGGCGGGGTTGCCGAACACTGTACTGGCGTCTTCGGCCGAGGAGGAGCGACCCGCGTAGCCCGTGCCCATTGAACTGATGCTTTGTTCATTGAGCGCGAAACCACCGGCAAGCAGTTGGGTTGAGGCAAGGGAAACGGCGAGCGCCAAGGCGCCTTTAAGAGTTTTGTTATTCATTATTAGGACTCGAATTGTGGGGCAGCGACGAGGAAGCTACCAACGTTCGAGCGGGGGGTTTATGAAGAGTTTTTCATGTGTGGAATTGTCGGACAATTCTATGTATTTCAAAGACTTTGATTGTTTTTTCGTTTCCCGTAATGACCTTTAAACCCGATTGTGACCCATTGGTTTTGGCGAACGCTTCACCCTGGCACAGATACAAGAAAGCCCCAGGCTTTTCATTCACCTGGGGCTCGATGTGTTTTCAGGCAGGCAAAAAAAAACCCGGAAATCCTCACTTGCGTGGGCCTTCCGGATTTTCTAAACCGCCAAAAATGGTGGGTCGTGTGGGATTCGAACCTACGACCAATTGGTTAAAAGCCAACTGCTCTACCAACTGAGCTAACGACCCGCTGTGTGGTGGCGCGTATAATACTGATTTCTAAGGATTATTCAACACCTTATTTGAAATAAATCAGAAATAACGCGTTGGGTCAGTAATTCCGGCGGCTTGGAAGCCTTCTGCACGCAGTCGGCAGCTGTCGCATTTCCCACAAGCACGGCCGTCATCGTCTGCCTGATAGCAGGAAACAGTCAGCGAATAATCGACGCCAAGTCCTACGCCCGCCTTGACGATATCGGCCTTGCTGAGGTTTTGCAGCGGCGCCAGGATACGGAAGCCCTGCCCTTCTACACCGGCCTTGGTCGCCAGGTTGGCCATGCGCTCGAACGACTCGACGAACTCTGGGCGGCAGTCCGGGTAGCCGGAATAATCCACCGCGTTGACGCCGATAAAGATATCGCGGGCGTTGAGCACTTCTGCCCAGCCAAGGGCGAGGGACAGGAACACCGTGTTACGCGCTGGCACGTAAGTCACCGGGATGCCTTCGCCGGGGGTTTCCGGCACGTCGATGCTGCTGTCGGTCAGGGCGGAGCCGCCAATACCATTGAGGTTCAGGCCGATCACCTTGTGTTCGACCACCCCCATGTCACGGGCGACGCGGGCAGCCGCGTTCAGTTCGGCGCGATGACGCTGGCCGTAGTCGAAGCTCATGGTGTAGCAGCTATAGCCTTGCGCCTGCGCCATGGCAACCACCGTGGCGGAGTCGAGACCGCCAGACAGCAGGATTACCGCGCGTTTTTGATCCATGGTGTGCTCATTCATATCAGCGTCCTGGCTCGTCGTTCCAAAGGTATTTATGCAGCTGCAATTGCAGGCGCACCGGTAGGTTGTCCGCGACCACCCAATCGGCGAGGTCACGGGCATTCAGGTCATGATGGCTGGGTGAAAACAGTACTTCACCTGCGCGACGGTCCAACCCGTATTGAATCAACTTGGAATTCGCCCAGTCGTAGTCATCGCGCGAACAGATAACAAACTTGACCTGGTCATTGGTCGTCAGCAGCTCGATGTTCTCGTAGCGATTACGGTGCGCTTCCTTGGAGCCTGGGGTCTTGAGGTCGACCACACGACTTACACGGGGATCGACCGCTGAGATGTCCAGGGCGCCACTGGTCTCCAGGGAAACCTCATAGCCGGCGTCACACAGTTGTTTAAGCAATGGGATGGCATTGGGCTGGGCGAGCGGCTCACCGCCGGTCACGCAGACGTAGCGCGGCTTGTAGCCGGCAACCTGCTCCAAGATGTCATCAAGAGTGCGCACCGTGCCGCCACTGAAGGCGTAGGCGCTGTCACAGTATTGGCAACGCAAAGGGCAACCGGTCAGGCGCACAAATACTGTGGGCAGGCCAGCCGTCCGCGTTTCACCCTGCAACGAGTAAAAAACTTCGGTAATACGTAATGTGTCTTGCATAGTCGCCACGGGCGTAACAGCTAAACAGGCTGTCCGCCTCCGTCAGGCACTTTGAGGGACCCCGCCAACGCGTAGACCCCAAAAAGCGTGTTTCATAAAAGGGCGTGGATTCTAACGAAAAAACCCGCGCCAGGCGCGGGTTTCTTCTAAACGGGCTGCATTGCCTACAAGCGTTGCAGGTCCCGCTGGGCCAACTGGGCAGCGGAAGTCCCAGGATACTGGGCCACCACCTGCTGCAGAATGCCTTTGACCTTGTCGGTATGACCCAGGCGGCGTTCTACGTCAGCGAGTTTATACAGCGAATCCGGCACCTTGGCGTGCTTGGGGTACAGCTGGCTGACCTTGGCAAATGCCTGGCCCGCGCCCTGTAGATCACCCTTGGCCAGGTTGACTTCACCCAACCAGTATTGGGCGTTGCCCGCATACTGGCTGTTCGGGTATTTACGCAGGAATGCGGTAAATGCCTGGCTGGCCTTATCGAAATCCTTGGCTTTGATCAGGTCGAAGGCTGCATCGTAATACAGCTTCTCCTTCGCCGGATCACCCGGTTCGCTGCTCGCGGCAGGGGCTTGGCTGGCAGCCGCCCCTGCTGCTGCACCACCGGCAGCAGCGCTTGGCGCGCCACCGGCAGAAGAATTATCAGGAGTTGCGGCAGGTTGAACGCCGGCTCCAATGCGTCGATCAAGATCCTGGTAACGCTCCAGGCCTTCTTGCTTCAGCTGGTTCACTTGGTTCTGCAGTACTTCAATGGTGCCTTGTTGCTGCGCCAATTGATCCTGCATGCGTTGCAGCTGGTTGAACAGTTCGCCCTGTGCCGAGGGAGCGGACGTAGCCGCTCCCCCCGCATAGGCGCCGTTCGTGCCATAACCTGCTGGCGGATAACTGCTCCCGCTATTGTTATAGCCAGAGTTGCTATCTTCCACAGGAACCGCAGCCCACACCGCAAGCGGTGCGAGGCTGAGAGCCAATACAGTTAGAGCACGACGGCACGTTCGCATGACGAATTACTTACGCAGTTCGACGCGACGGTTTTGAGCCCAGGACTGCTCGTCGTGGCCAGTAGCAACTGGACGCTCTTTACCGTAGGAAACCAGTTCCAGTTGGCCTGGAGCAACACCTTGCAGTACCAGGTAGCGCTGAACGGCTTTCGCACGACGCTCGCCCAGTGCCATGTTGTACTCACGAGTACCACGTTCGTCGGTGTTACCTTCCAGAACAACGCGAGCGCCGTTAGCTTTCAGGTCCTTCGCGTGAACGTCCAGAGCGCGCATGGCTTCTGGTTTCAGGTCCGAACTGTCGTATTCGAAGTAGAAAGTGGTGATAGCGCGCAGAGCAGCTTCTTCGCTCAGGGAGCCGTCAACCGCACCAGTGTTAGCGCCGTAACCAGCGTTTGGATCAACAGCTGCGCCTTCACCGGCATTGTCGCCGCCTTTAGACGAGCAACCAACGGCTACGGACAGAGCCAGAGCCAGAGCAGCAAACTTACCAAACTTCAGCATTTCCATCGTGAAACTCCTAATGAACCCCAGTGTGTTAAGTACTTCTTTTTGTAGCGCCGCGTCAGTTCAGGTAAGGGGACCAGGATGGTTCTCTGACTTCGCCTTGTGCGGTAGGAAGTGGGAGCCTTACGCGTCCATTTATGGACACGAGCATCAAGACTCCCCGGCCCTGCTGGCGGGTGGCGTAGATTACCATGGTGCCGTTGGGCGCAACAGTGGCTGACTCATCAAGGTTGGTATCTGTGAGGATTTTTACGGTTCCGCGCTGCAAATCCTGGGCCGCAACCCGGAAATTAGTGAAACCATCCTGACGGTGAATCATCACCAACGTCTTTTCATCGGCCGAAAGCTTAGGGTTGGCGTTGTAGTTACCGATAAAAGTAACACGCTCTGCCCCACCACCATTCACGTTCGCCTTGTAGACCTGTGGCTTGCCGCCGCGGTCAGAGGTGAAGTAGATCGTCGAACCGTCCTTGCCCCAGAACGGTTCGGTATTGATACCCGGGCCGCTGGTTGCGCGAGTGATCTGGCGCGAAGCCATGTTCATCACGTAGATGTCCGGGTTGCCATCCTTCGAGAGCACGAACGCCAGGCGCGAACCATCCGGCGACCAGGCCGGTGCGCCATTGAGGCCTTCGAAGTTGGTGATCTGCTCACGACGGCCAGTATCGATGTGCTGGACGAAGATACGCGGACGCTTCTGCTCGAAGGACACGTAGGCAATACGCTTGCCGTCCGGCGCGAAGCGCGGCGACAGGATTGGCTCACGGGATTGGAGCAAGGTCACAGCCCGTGCACCGTCGTAGTCCGAGCGCTGCAAAGTGTAACGAGTGTTGTCTACAGAGAAACGCTCAGCCGTTACGTAAAGCAGACGCGTCGAGAACGCACCCTTGATACCGGTGAGCTTTTCAAACGACTGGTCCGAGATGTAGTGGGCCATGTCGCGGATCTGCTCGGCAGTGCCCGAGACGCTGCCGGTCAAGACCTGCTGCTCGGTTGCCACGTTGAACAAGGTGTAGGTGATTTGCAGGCGACCGCCGGCCGGCGTGATGTTGCCGACCATCAGGTACTGCGCACCGACGGCTTTCCAGTCACGGAACACGACTTCGCTGGCCTGGTTTGGCTGGCTGATCATATTGCCTTTCGGAATCGGTGCGTAGTAACCGGAATTGCGCAGGTCGTCGCTGACGATCTGGGCCATGTCGTCCGGCAGCACGCTGCCGCCCTGCCAACCGAACGGTACTACGGCGATCGGGGTGGCCCGATCGCTACCGCTGGTAACCAGGATGTTCTTTTCATCCGCCGCCGCTATCCCTGCCATACAGCAAATAACGACAAGCATTCCTCGAAGAAGGTTTCTCACAAGGCTAGATCCTCAGGTGTGAATGTCATCTTGAATGAACGATAGGGAGCGAAGTCGCTTGGTTTCATTCCCTGCATCTCGGTCAACCGGCCAATGTTCTTGACCGCGGCAACCGCCGAACTGTCGAACGAACCGTCACCACTGGACTTGGACACGCTGACCGAAGTCACCGTACCGTCCGGCAACATGCCGATCTGCAGCACTACTGTCATGCCTTTGCGCGCCGAAGGTGGACGTGTCCAGCCTTCTGCTGCCCGCGCTCGAATCAGGTCGTCGAAACTGCCCGCGACTTCATCACCACGCTCATCGGCCAAGGCTTGCTGACGCTGCGGCGTGTCGGAGAGCAAATCTGCCAAGGCCTGGGCCTTTTTCTCTTCGGCGGATTTGCGCGCTGCTTCCTGGGCCTTTTTCTTCTGGGCGTCGGCGGCAGCTTTCTTCTTCGCGTCGTCGGCGACTTTTTTCTTCGCCTCGTCTGCTTCAGCTTTTTTCTTGGCGTCTTCGGCGGCTTTTTTCTTCGCGTCTTCGACTATTTTCTTCTTGGCGTCTTCAGCAGCCTTTTTCTTGGCCTCTTCTTCAGCCGCTTTTTTGGCTTCTTCTTCAGACTTCTTCTTGGCTATATCAGCCAATTGTTTCTCTTCGGCCTTTTTCGCTTCGGCAGCTTTCTCGGCTTTCTTGGCTTCATCAGCCTTTTTCGCCTCGTCAGCCTTCTTGGCTTCGTCAGCCTTTTTCGATTCCTCGGCCTTTTGAGCCGCCTCTTCTTTCTTTTGTTCCGCAGCAGCCTTCACCGCTTCCTGCTCGACCTTCTTCTGTTCCATCTGCTCGACTTCAGTCTGGCGCGCAGCCGACTTCTGGGCCTCACCCGCAATCTTCTGATTGGTCTGGGTGGTGGCCTGACTTTTCGATTTCAGCTGATACAGGGTCGCCTGCACGATCGGCTTGGCTGGCGGCAGGTCCGGGGTCATGGCAAAGCTGACGAACAGCATGCCAAACACCAGGACGTGCAGGGCAATTGCCCAGACGCTAGGCCAGAAGTAGCTTTCCGAGGCGGACGGCTCTCGCTGTTGCTGCATCAGGGCGCCTCGGTAATCAAGCCAACGTTACCCACGCCGGCCTTCTGCAGCCCGCCCATGGCACCCATGACGGAGCCGTAGTCGACCGCCTTGTCACCGCGGATGAACACCTGGGTGTGCTTGCCGCCTTCGTTGCCGGAACGAATGATCTTGGTCACCGCGTCGGTCATCGCCGGCAAGGTCAGGGCCTTGTCCTGCTGCTTCTGAGTGTCGACTTCGCTGCCAAGGTTCCAGTAATAGGTCTTGTCGGACTTGATCGAAATGGTCAGCACCTGGGTGTTGTTGTCCTGGGGCAAGGCTTCGCTGGAAACCTTGGGCAGATCAACCTTCACACCCTGGTTGAGCATCGGCGCGGTCACCATGAAGATAACCAGCAGCACCAGCATCACGTCGATGTAAGGCACTACGTTCATCTCGGCGACCGGCTTGCGCTTGGTTCGAGCTCGAGTGATTAAAGCCATCGGGAGGTACCTGCTTATTCTTCGCTGGTGTGCACTTTACGGTGCAGGATCGCCTGGAATTCATCGGCGAAGGTGTAGTAACGGCCAATCAGGTTTTCGCCGCGGGCGGCAAAACGGTTGTAGGCAATTACTGCGGGGATAGCAGCGAACAGGCCAATCGCGGTGGCGATCAGGGCTTCGGCGATACCCGGGGCTACGGTGGCCAGGGTCGCTTGCTGCGCCTGGGCCAGGCCACGGAAGGAGTTCATGATCCCCCACACAGTACCGAACAGACCGATGTACGGGCTCACGGAACCAACGGTGGCGAGGAACGGCAAGCTTTGCTCAAGCTTTTCTTCTTCGCGGGAAATGGCCACGCGCATGGCACGGGCCACGCCTTCCATGACCGCTTCCGGGTCAACGCCTGGCTGCTGGCGCAGGCGGGAGAATTCCTTGAAGCCGGCGCGGAAGATCTGCTCGACGCCCGAATCCGGGTCCGGATTGCTGCCGGCCTGGCGGTACAGCTTGGACAGGTCGATACCCGACCAGAAGCGCTCTTCAAAGCTCTCCAAGGCACGTCGACCGGCACGCAGCAGGTTGCTGCGCTGAAAAATCATGACCCAAGAGGTAACCGATGCGGCTACCAGGGTCAGCATGACCAGTTGAACCACAACACTGGCATTGCTGACCAGGCTCCACATGGAGGAATGGTCGACGACGGTAGGTTCCACGCTAAATCTCCTGCTTTGATTGTTTACCCGCGCCGCTTACATCGGCAAAGGCCGCACGTAGAGCTTCGGGAATGGCCCGGGGTTTCAAACTATTGGTGCGCACACAGGCCACCAGGAACTGCCCCTCACAGAGCAGCGTTGCATCCGTTGCCCGCCTGACCTGCTGCTTGAAACGCAGGCTGACACGGTTCAATTCGATTACTTCAGCGCTTACCAACAATTCGTCGTCCAATCGCGCCGGCGCGTGATACCGCGCCTCGCTGGAATGCACGACGAATAACAGGTCCTCCCCTGCCAGCTGGGATTGGGCAAAGCCCAGCTCCCGTAGCCGCTCGGTTCGAGCCCGCTCCATGAACTTGAGGTAGTTGACGTAATACACGATGCCGCCGGCATCGGTGTCCTCGTAATAAACGCGACAGCGATGTGCGAACGACTGATCCCCGTTTTGCGCGCGCATACTCTAGTGCTTACTCCTCAGGTTGCCAATCCGGCTCGCAACTGTTTTTTTCATACGCTGAAACATTTCCAGTGACTGAATGACGACACCAGCCACTAGGACAGCACAAACATCGAATAAATCGACTTGCGTGAAGCTTTTAATCGTCCACTGCATCGAGGAATTCGTCTACCACGGGCATCTCGCCCAATCGTGACGGAATGTTTAACCCGAAGTGCAGATAGGCGTGGCGCGTTACCACCCGCCCCCGTGGCGTGCGCATGATGTAGCCCTGCTGGATCAGGTACGGCTCCAGCACATCCTCAATGGTGTGGCGCTCCTCACTGATGGCCGCCGCCAGGCTATCGACACCCACAGGGCCACCGTCGAACTTTTCGATCATGGTCAAGAGTAGACGTCGATCCTGGTGATCGAAGCCGTGCTCGTCCACATCCAGCAGGTTCAAGGCCAGGTCGGCCACGGCCTTGGTGATATGCCCCTTGGCCCGCACTTCGGCAAAATCGCGCACACGGCGCAGCAAGCGGTTGGCAATCCGTGGCGTGCCACGGGCCCGACGGGCAATTTCAAAGGCGCCTTCCGGGTCCAGGGGCAAGCCGAGGATGCTTGCCGAACGGCTGACAATGGTCGCCAGGTCGGCCGTGCTATAGAACTCTAGACGTTGAACAATGCCGAAACGGTCTCGCAGCGGGTTGGTCAGCATGCCTGCACGGGTCGTGGCGCCGACCAGCGTGAATGGCGGCAGATCGAGCTTGATCGAGCGGGCCGCCGGGCCTTCGCCGATCATGATGTCGAGCTGGAAGTCTTCCATGGCCGGGTACAGCACTTCCTCGACGATCGGCGAGAGCCGGTGGATCTCGTCGATAAACAGCACGTCATGGGGCTCGAGGTTGGTCAGCAACGCCGCCAGATCCCCCGGACGCTCCAGCACCGGGCCGGAGGTGGACTTGATCGACACGCCCATTTCCTGGGCAATGATGTTGGCCAGGGTGGTCTTGCCCAGGCCCGGCGGGCCGAAGATCAGTGTGTGATCCAAAGACTCACTGCGCCCGCGCGCAGCCTGGATGAACAACTCCATCTGCTCGCGCACGGTGGGCTGGCCGATGTATTCGGCGAGGCTCAGGGGGCGGATGGCGCGGTCCTGGACCTCTTCACGGTCGCGTGGGCCGGTGGCTGCAATCAGACGATCAGCTTCAATCACTTAAATCATTCCCTTCAGGGCGCGGCGGATCATGTCTTCACTGCTCAGGTTCTTGTCCTTGATGGCCGATACGGCCTTGCTGGCTTCCTGCGGCTTGTAGCCCAGGGAAATCAGCGCGCTGACCGCATCGCTTTCGGCACTGGCGACCTGGCCGGCCGGCATGTCCGGCTGGTTCGGCACCAGAGCAAACATGCTCGGTACGACTTCCCAGGCCTTGAAGCGGTCCTTGAGCTCCACCAACAGGCGCTCGGCGGTCTTCTTGCCGACGCCCGGCACCTTGGTCAGCGCCGAGGTGTCCTGGGCCGAGACGGCACGCACCAGCTCATCCACTTCCAGGCTCGACATCAGGGCCAGGGCCAGTTTCGGGCCGACCCCATTGAGGCGGATCAGCTCGCGGAAGAAGTCGCGGTCGCGCTTGCCAATGAAACCATAGAGTAGTTGCGCGTCTTCGCGCACCACCAAATGTGTGTGCAGCGTTATCGGCTCACCGACCGACGGCAAGCGATACAGGGTGGTCATGGGCACTTCCAGCTCATACCCCAACCCATTTACATCCAGAATCAGGTGCGGCGGCTGTTTCTCAGCCAGGGTGCCGCGCAAGCGTCCAATCACGGTTCAGATCCTTAAAGCTTGGGGTCAGAGCACGGCCCGACCGGAAAACGATTGCGCTGATGCTATCAGAGACGCAGGCGCCCGCCACGACTGCGTGCCGTGCCCAGGCCATGAGGCAGCAAGCTTGAGCGAGTGTGCGCATGGCAAATGGCGATAGCCAGGGCGTCGGAGGCGTCGATCTGCGGTTTTGACGTGAGCTTGAGCATGTGCATGACCATCATCTGCACCTGCTCTTTGTTCGCCGCGCCGGTGCCGACCACGGCCTGTTTGACCTGGGTGGCGGTGTATTCGGCGATTTCCATGCCCTCCTCGGCGCCGGCAACGATGGCGGCGCCACGGGCCTGGCCGAGCTTGAGGGCTGAGTCGGCGTTCTTGGCCATGAACACTTTTTCGATGCCCATGGTGACCGGCCCGTAGGTCTGGATCACTTCACGCACGCCGCGATAGACGATCTGCAGGCGCTCGGCCAACTCGCCCGCACCGGTGCGGATGCAGCCCGACGCGACATAGACACAGCCGCGCGGGGTCTGTTGCACCACGCCAAAACCGGTGATGCGCGAACCGGGGTCGATACCTAGGATTAAAGTCATAACGCCTGCGGGTTGGGTAAACACATTTTTTGATACCGGGAGGTTCAATGTGGGAGGGGGCTTGCCCCCGATGACAGTGTGTCAGTTATCTCTCAATCGACTGAACCACCGCTATCGGGGGCAAGCCCCCTCCTACATTTAAAACTACATCGCCCTTCAGCCTAGCTGTTCGGCTACAGACTCAGGGATGTCGGCGTTGGAATACACGTTCTGCACATCATCCAGGTCTTCGAGCATGTCCAGCATCTTCAACACTTTCTGCGCTCCGTCCAGGTCCAGTTCGGCACTGGTGGTCGGCAGCATCACGATTTCTGCGTCGGTGCCCTTGAAGCCAGCAGCTTCCAGCGCGTTGCGCACGGCGTAGAAACTGGCAAACGAAGTGAACACATCGATGGAGCCATCTTCGTTGGTCACCACGTCGTCGGCATCTGCCTCCATCGCCGCTTCCATCAGCGCGTCTTCATCAGTGCCCGGCGCGAAGGAGATCTGCCCCTTGCGCTCGAACAGGTAGGCCACCGAACCATCGGTACCCAGGTTGCCGCCGCACTTGCTGAACGCATGGCGCACGGCTGCCGCGGTGCGGTTGCGGTTGTCGGTCATGCACTCGACCATCACTGCAACGCCGCCGGGGCCGTAACCTTCGTAGCTCAGCTCGACCATGTCGTCGGTATCGGCGGCGCCGGCACCACGGGCCACGGCGCGGTCGATGATGTCACGGCTCATGTTGGCGCCAAGGGCCTTGTCCAGCGCCAGGCGCAGGCGCGGGTTAGAGCCCGGGTCGCCACCGCCCTGGCGGGCTGCGACGGTCAGCTCGCGGATCCACTTGGTGAAAATCTTGCCTTTCTTGGCATCCTGACGCTCTTTGCGGTGCTTGATGTTCGCCCACTTGGAATGGCCAGCCATAACACAACTCCGAAATTCTGTAGAAACCTTGTCAATCCCGCTGGGCAGGACTTCTCTCTTTAAATCACAGCCCTTGTAACGCAAAGGCGCATCCGAAGATGCGCCTTTTTAGACTGCGTAAACCTCAGTGCGCTTTCACGCAGCAGCCTTACTCAGCCTTCGGCGTCTCGCGCAGGCGGATGTGCAACTCGCGCAATGCCTTGGCATCCACCACACCTGGAGCCTGGGTCATGACGTCCGCAGCACTCTGGGTTTTCGGGAAGGCGATCACTTCACGGATCGACTGGGCGCCGGTCATCAGCATCACCAGGCGGTCCAGGCCGAATGCCAGGCCACCGTGCGGCGGCGCACCATATTTCAGGGCGTCGAGCAGGAAGCCGAATTTCTCTTCCTGTTCCGCTTCGTTGATGCCCAACAGACGGAAGACCGCTTGCTGCATCTCTTTGCGGTGGATACGGATCGAACCGCCACCCAGCTCGGTGCCGTTGAGTACCATGTCGTAGGCGCGGGACAGGGCGCCTGCCGGGTTGGCTTCCAGCTCGGCCGGCGAGCACTTCGGCGCAGTGAACGGGTGGTGCAAGGCGCTGAAGCTGCCGTCGTCGTTCTCTTCGAACATCGGGAAGTCAACGACCCACATCGGGGCCCATTCGCAGGTCAGCAGGTTCAGGTCGTGACCCAGCTTGATGCGCAGCGCGCCCAGGGCTTCGCTGACGATCTTGGCCTTGTCGGCGCCGAAGAACACGATATCGCCGTCGACTGCACCGACGCGGTCGAGGATCGCGTTCAGGTTGTCCAGCGGAATGTTCTTCACGATCGGCGATTGCAGGCCGTCAACACCGTTGGCGCGCTCGTTGACCTTGATATACGCCAGGCCCTTGGCACCGTAGATGCCGACGAACTTGGTGTAGTCGTCGATCTGCTTGCGCGGCATGCTTGCGCCGCCAGGCACGCGCAGGGCGGCAATGCGGCATTTCGGGTCGTTGGCCGGGCCGCTGAACACCTTGAAGTCGACTTCCTTGAGCTGGTCGGCCACGTCCACCAGTTCCAGCGGGTTACGCAGGTCTGGCTTGTCGGAACCGTAGCGGCGCATGGCTTCTTCGAAGGTCATGTGCGGGAAGTCGCCGAATTCCAGGTCCAGCACTTCCTTGAACAGGTTGCGGATCATCTGCTCGGTCAGGCCCATGATCTCTTTTTCATCGAGGAAGCTGGTCTCGATGTCGATCTGGGTGAATTCCGGCTGGCGGTCGGCGCGCAGGTCTTCGTCACGGAAGCACTTGGCGATCTGGTAGTAGCGGTCGAAGCCAGCCACCATCAGCAACTGCTTGAACAGTTGTGGCGATTGCGGCAGGGCGAAGAACGAACCGGCGTGGGTACGGCTAGGCACCAGGTAGTCACGCGCGCCTTCCGGGGTGGCACGGGTCAGGATCGGGGTCTCGACGTCCAGGAAGCCGTTTTCGTCGAGGAAGCGGCGGATACTGGTGGTCATGCGCGAACGCAGGCGCAGCTTCTCGGCCATCTCCGGACGACGCAGGTCCAGGAAGCGATAACGCAGGCGGGTTTCTTCGCCGACGTCGGAGTATTCGTTGAGCGGGAACGGCGGGGTTTCCGATTCGTTCAGCACTTCCAGTTCATAGCCCAGCACTTCAATGCCGCCGGACGCCATGTTCTTGTTCACGGCACCGGCCGGACGCAGGCGAACCTTGCCGGTGATCTTCACTACGTATTCGCTGCGCACGCGGTCGGCGGCGGCGAAGCTCTCGGCGCGATCCGGGTCGAACACCACCTGGGCCAGACCATCACGATCACGGATATCGAGGAAGATCACCCCGCCGTGGTCGCGGCGACGGTGAACCCATCCGCAAAGGGTGATTTCCTGACCTTCCAGGGTCTCGTTCAGTTGGCCGCAATAGTGGCTGCGCATCATGGTAGTGGTTTCACTTCTCGTAATTCGAAATTCGGTGGAGGCCTGCCTCGTCACCGTACATTAAAGCAGGGGACGGATAATGCAGGAGCCTGCGCGTAGAGTTCAACTCAGTCTGCTTTGTCGCCGCCCGCCAGGTTCTTCTTCGAGCCGGTCTTGAAGTCGGTCTCGTACCAGCCGCTGCCGCTCAGGCGGAAGCCTGGCATGGACAACATCTTCTTGAGCTCCGGCGCCTGGCAGGCTGGGCAATCGACCAGCGGCGCTGCGCTGATCTTCTGAATGGCTTCCAACTGATGACCACAGGAAGCACATTGATAGTCGTACATGGGCATGGAGATGTCTCGGCGATCAGATCGTTACTGCGCCACGCCTGGCCTACGGGTGGGCGGCATGCGTAGCAAAGCGCGGGATTATATCTGGTAAATCGAGGCAGCGCAGCCGGCTTTCTGCCCGGAGCCCTGCCCGCCACGAAGGAAGGCCGGCCCCGAAGCCCGGTGGCTATACCAGGGACTGCCCCGGTAAACAGGTCGGTTCAATACACCCTTTCAAGGCGTGAACCACGCACACCACCCTGACCAACCCACTGAAGTTCTTCACACCGCCGTAACGCAGGTGCACTTCCCGATCGACGTAAGACAGCAACGCACTGACTGAACAGGCATTGATCCTGGCTATCTCCGTGAGGATATTCCAATAGATCTGCTCCAGCCGCAGGCAAGTGGAAAACCCGTTGAGCCTCACTGACCGGGACAATGGCTTGGCCAGTCCCATATCGAACCCTTTTGCAAAGGGGTCGATCTTTATCTTATGGAAACCACCGGTTTCCATCACTCCATTACCCACTCCGCGTGACATACACCTGACACTCCATTGCCAAACAGCAGCCCATGGGTTGTCCCATTGGGCAGTCGCCCTATAAAACAGCAGGCAGAGGCAGGCAGCCAGAAGACGCGGCGTCGATAGACGTAGGACAACGCCAGGAAATGCGCGGAAACAAGCGAGCGGCGCCAGGACGGCGCCACTCAGGGTCGGCGTTTACTGATTTTCGAGCAGCGAGCGCAGCATCCACGCGGTTTTCTCGTGAACCTGCATGCGCTGGGTCAGCAGGTCGGCGGTCGGCTCGTCGCTGACCTTGTCGAGCAGTGGGAAGATGCCGCGCGCGGTACGAGTGACCGCCTCCTGGCCGGCGACCAACTGCTTGATCATCTCTTCTGCGCTGGGCACGCCTTCCTCTTCCTTGATGGACGAAAGTCGGGCGTAGATGGAGTAGGCACCCGGCGCCGGGAAACCCAGGGCACGGATACGCTCGGCAATGGAGTCCACGGCCAGCGCCAGCTCGTTGTACTGCTCTTCAAACATCAAGTGCAGCGTGCGGAACATGGGGCCCGTGACGTTCCAATGGAAATTGTGGGTCTTCAGATACAAAACATAGGTATCGGAAAGCAGCCGTGAAAGCCCGTCGACGATGGATTTACGATCTTCTTCACTGATACCGATATCGATTGCCATGTTTATCCCCTTCAATTGACAAGCATTCATTGATCCGGTGCAGGACCACTCTAGCAAGAGTGGCAGCGATGCGCAGCCCGGCGCGGCAATTCGCCCCGGCGTGGCCGGTCAAACGGTGGGTCCCAAGCCTTTGGCCAGAGTAGGAAATATCCCTGCAACCCCGCTTGAAACACCTGCACGTGTCTAGGACAAGCGTTTGACGCAGAAATGCCATGTCCCTTGCAACACCCTGAAATGCTTGATTTGAGTAGGCACAGCCTTTGCTGTTAAATAGGCGGCGTGTCGTCGCCGTTACTTTCTGCGGCAGCGGCATAGGCTGATACCCCGCGCACGTGCCCAACGCCTCCCATTGTTCAGAAGCGAACCGTGCCAGTCAGCTCTTCCTTGTGATCCGTCTTAACGTGAGTTAATCAAAATGTTGAAAATCGTCCACCTGCTAACGGGCGTTGCAGCTTTGCTGCTGTCCTTTATACCGAGCTTGCAACAGGGAAGCCCTCCCTACCTGGAACAACACGACGCTCTGTACCTGGCCTTGTTCGGCCTTCTTAACCTGACGCTGGCACCGGTGATCCCTTACTGGAACAAAGGCACACGTCATCAACTGCAAAACCTGGTCAGCGCGCTGTTGGTACTGACCGTTGTCGTACAAACCCTCACCCTCCTGGCACCCATGCCTGAAGTCGGCGGCCACCCGGCCATCCTGCTCAGCCTGGTGATTGCTGTGGTCGCCATCGTTCTTCACCTGGCCATCAGCTTCTACCGTTCGTCCCCTGCGGCCTCGTCGCAAACCTACGACATGACCAATCGGGATACCGGTACCGTCAAGTGGTTCAACACGTCCAAAGGCTTCGGCTTTATTTCCCGTGATTCGGGCGACGATATCTTCGTCCATTTCCGGGCCATCCGCGGCGAAGGCCATCGCGTACTGGTGGAAGGCCAGCGCGTGGAGTTCTCCGTCATGAATCGCGACAAAGGCCTGCAGGCCGAAGACGTGATTGCTGCACTGCCGCGTCGCTGATACCCGCGCTCGCAGCAAAAAAAACCGCGATCCAGCCTGGCTGGTTCGCGGTTTTTTTATGCGCAGCCATTAGCCGCTATCAATAGTGAGGCGGCGGCGCTTCTTCTTCGGACGTTTCGAATTGGCCGCCCATTTCTTCCTGGCGCTTTAGCAGTGCGGTCATCTGCAATTGCAGGCGCTCGACGGCCCGCTGCTGGGTGACGAGGATATCGTTGAGGGTTTCGATGGTGTCGTCCTGGAAGGCCAGGCGGCTCTCCAGGTCAGTGACGCGGTCTTGCAGATCCATGATTCAACCCTGGGTAAAGACAAAGTCAGCAGGCAACAGCTCGCGCAGACGGGCGCGGATGGCTGCCACTTGCGCATCGGTGTAAGGCTGCGCCGGATGCTTGCCCCATACCGGCGCCGGCCAGGCGGCATCATCGCGCTTGCGCACGATCACATGGACGTGCAACTGGCTGACCACATTGCCCAGCGCGCCGATGTTCATCTTGTCCGCCGCCAGCCCGTCATTCAGCACTTGCGCCAGGGCCGTCGTCTCTTGCCACAACTGTTGCTGATCGGCGACATCCAGTTGAAACACTTCGCTGATACCGTTGATACGCGGCACCAGGATGAACCAGGGGTAGTTCGAGTCATTGGACAGCAGCAGTCGGCACAGGGGGAAGTCCCCCAGGGTCAGCGTGTCTTGTTGAAGGCGTTGATCTAAAGCGAACACCGCAGGCACTCCGTTCGGCAGGTCAGGTTCAAGGCCACCAGCATACCTGCGAATCGCGCACGCTTCACGCCAGCCCCTGCGCGCCGGGCCAAAGTGCGATGAAAAAAAGCGCACCATTTCGAGACAAACGAATAATTCGACTACGCTCAATGACCAATCCAGCCGTAAATAGATGAACACTGAGCAAACGATTACGACGAGACCCGCGACACAGAGGCTTCGCAAGTCAAGGCATTGAGCCATCACTGCGGTCGAGCGTCATCGGGGGGCATGCACCAAAATGACCCATTTATGCCTCAAAGAGATCCGCCGATTACCCACTGGGCGGGGTGAACCGGTAACGTTTTACCCAGGTTCAGGATTTATGCACCCCACACCAAGGAAAGGAAGCGTGCGTCAAGGCCAAACCAATCGGCGTAAAAACCCCGTGCTTATGCGGTTTTCAGGAAGCCACGACGTTTTTCACGAAAAAATGACATTCGAATTTCAGTTTGGGCACGCTTGCTGCATTCATCCCTTTATCGTCGGCAACGGCACCGGTAGGGAAGCGGGTGTTTCGCGATGAAAAACAGCAGCGGTTCAATGCGCGCCAAGGATGATTTCAAACTTCGAAAGAAACGTTTTTTTGCGTTCTTTTAACGGTTTAGAAACAGTATTGAAGTTGTCAGCCTCGTTACAGTGGGGCTGTGAATTTGCGACATGGATATAGCAATCTACGACAAGCTCGTAAAGAAGCTGAAAGGAAAGTTGGGCAAGTATCGCCAATATTGTCAGCGTGATATAACTTTGCGCCGACACAAAAAGAAAGAGCCGCCCAGACAAAAATACAGGTGGGACGGCAGTACTCTTCCTAAAACCAAAGGAGCAAATCACGATGCGCGTGATGAAGTGGAGCATGATCGCCCTGGCTGTTTCAGCAGGCACTACGCAGTTCGCAATGGCGTCCGCCCAAAGCGATTCCAAAGGCTTTGTTGAAGACAGCACTTTCAGCATTAATACTCGCGCCCTGTACTTCAGCCGCGACTTCCGCAATGAGCCACTGGATGGCTACGAGAAAGTCAACGGCAAGAATAAAAGCCGTGCTGAAGAGACTGGCCTGGGCTTCAACGCCCTGTACCAATCGGGCTTCACCCAAGGCACCATCGGCGTCGGTGTAGACGTGATCGGCCTGCTGGGCGTCAAGCTCGACAGCGGTAAGGGCCGTGCCGGCACTGGTCTGTTCCCGTCCGGTTCCGACGGTCGCTCGCAGGACGATTACTCCAAAGGCGGCGGTGCCGTTAAATTCCGCATCTCCGATACGGTCTTGAAAGTCGGCGACCAATACACCACCGCTCCTGTGTTTGCCTCCGATGACAGCCGTTTGCTGCCAGAGCTGCCACAAGGTATCTCGCTCACCAGCAACGAGATCAAGGGCCTCAAACTGGAAGGTGGTCACTTCACTTCCAGCGTCGCACAGAACCAGACCTTCCGTGACAGCCTGGGCCTGACGAAGACCGACTTTGCCGGTGCCGTCTACTCCTTCACCCCAGAGGTTACCGGCAGCCTGTACTACGCAAAAACCGAAGATTACTTCCGCAAGTGGTACAGCAACCTTAACTGGACCCACGCGCTGAGCGACGACCAGTCCTTCGCCCTGGACTTCAACATCTACGACACGAAAAGTGACGGTGAAGGCAAGCAACGCGCCTACTACGACAAAACCACCAAGCTTGATAACCGTGCGTTCAGCCTGCAGGGTGCGTACACCATTGGTGCTCACACCTTCACACTGGCTGCCCAGAAAGTCACCGGTGACGGCGATTACGGTTACGGCGTAGACGGCGGCGGCTCAGTGTTCCTGGCCAACTCCATTGCCCGCTCCGACTTCAACGGCGAAGGCGAGAAGTCCTACCAGGCTCGTTACGACATCAACATGGCGACCTTTGGCATTCCTGGCCTGAGCTTCATGACTCGCTACGTAACCGGTAGCGGCGCTCAAACCGCCACGACCTCGAACGGCAAAGAGTGGGAACGTGACATCGAAGCCAAGTACGTGATCCAGAGCGGTCCAGCCAAGGACCTGAGCCTGCGTCTGCGTCAAGCAACCTATCGTTCGGGTGATGGCGTTTACTACGGTTCGCCTTCGATCGACGAACTGCGTTTGATCGCGAACTACCCGCTGAACATCCTGTAATTGACAGTTTTATTACAGCGATGAGTTAAGGTTTCGGCCTTAAACAAAAAAAGCCGCTCCCTTGTTTAACAAGGGAGCGGCTTTTTTATGGATGTAATGTTTCAGCACTGGAATAACTAGCAAGCTAACTAACGAGATTAGCGCTTGCACCTTGAACCTGACCTAACGGCCAAGTTCAAGAATGACCCCAGTTACTTGGCAGCTGTTTCCTGCATCACACGAATAACCCGCTGCGGAAATGGAATATCAATCCCCGCCGCCTTCAAGCGGTCACGTGCAAGTTCGTTCAACATGAACACCACGTCCCAATAATCCGCCGTCTTGGTCCAGCAACGCAAGGAAACGGTGATCGAACTGTCACCCAATGTCGACACCACCGCTGCCGCAGCCGGGTCTGCCAATACGCGCGGATCTTTCGCCAGCTCCAGCAACACCTCACGGGCTTTTTGCAGGTCGGCCTCATAGTCCACACCCACATCGAACACCACCTTGCGGGTCGGCTGACGGTTGGTGTTGGTGATAAGGCCATTGGACAGGATACCGTTCGGCACGATCACGGTCTTGTTGTCGCCGGTACGCAGCACGGTGTGGAAGATCTGGATGCTATCGACGGTACCCGAAGTGCCTTGGGCTTCGATCCAGTCACCAATGCGGAATGGGCGGAACAACAGAATCAGCACGCCACCGGCGAAGTTCGCCAGGCTGCCTTGCAATGCCATGCCGATGGCCAGGGTAGCGGCACCGATCGCCGCAATGAACGAGGTGGTTGCCACGCCGATCATCGAGGCCACGTTGACCACCAGCATGATTTTGAGCGCGACGTTCGCCAGTCGGGTAATGAAATGTTGCAGGGCCATGTCAGCATTGCGCAGGGCCAGCAGGCGCCCCACGCGATGGGTCAACACGTTAATCAGCCACCAACCGATGACCAAGGTGACCAAAGCCAGCAAGAACCGGCTGCCGTATTCCATGATCATCGGCAGCCAAGATTCCGAGGTCTTGATCAGGTGATCCATTTCAGCGTTCAAATCCATCTACATTCTCCTGTTAACCGGATGTTCGGCGTAATGAGCGGCCATAAATGCAATTGAGCCCCGTAGGGCTCAATAGTAGGCGCAGGTTCTGGGGCGTGGGACGTCAAAAACGCCGACAGGTTCCCCAATGTGCCATCAGTCGCGGAAGTTGTTGAACTGCAGCGGCATGTCGAAGGTCTTGGCGCGCAGGGCCGCAATGGCCTCTTGCAGGTCGTCACGTTTCTTGCCAGTGACACGAACCTGTTCACCCTGGATCGCGGCCTGGACTTTCAGCTTGGCGTCCTTGATGTGGGCGACGATTTTCTTCGCCAGCTCCTTATCGATGCCTTCCTTGAGGATGGCTTCCTGCTTCATCAGCTTGCCGGAGGCGTAGGCATCCTTGATTTCAAGGCACTGCGCGTCGATCTTGCGCTTGACCAGCGACAGCTTGAGGATCTCGATCATCGCTTCCAGCTGGAAATCGGCTTCAGCGGTCAGGTTGACGGTCAGCTCTTTTTCCTTGAATTCGAAGCTGCCCTTGCCTTTCAAGTCATAGCGACGGTCCAGTTCCTTGACGGCGTTCTCGACGGCGTTGGTGACTTCGTGTTTGTCCAGTTCGGATACCACGTCGAACGAAGGCATGTCATTTCTCCAATATAAGGGGCGGGCTCAGTAGAGATGGAGCGCGCCCAAGCTAAAATGCCGGGGCATTATAGCGGTTCTTTCGCCGCATTCACTGTGAGCGACCCCATGGAGCACAAACAGATGTCGACCACCTGGCATATTCTCGGCGCCGGCAGCCTAGGCACACTCTGGGCCACCCGCCTGGCGCGCGCAGGCGTGCCCGTCAGGTTGATCCTGCGTGATGAGGCGCGCCTGGCCAGTTATCAGGCGGGCAAGGGA
This sequence comes from Pseudomonas pergaminensis, assembly GCF_024112395.2. NCBI lineage: Bacteria > Pseudomonadati > Pseudomonadota > Gammaproteobacteria > Pseudomonadales > Pseudomonadaceae > Pseudomonas > Pseudomonas pergaminensis. The sequence continues at coordinate 5,327,828 of NZ_CP078013.2, forward strand.
CTGACCCTGGTGGAACAAGGCATTGAGCAGACTTACCCCGTGACAGGCGAAACGCCTGACAGCCCTGGGCCGATTCATCGCCTGCTGGTGGCGTGCAAAGCCTACGACGCCCAAGGCGCCGTCGCACAGTTGCAACAGCGGCTAGCTCCAGATGCCGAGCTGATCCTGCTGCAGAACGGCCTTGGCAGCCAGGATGCGGTCGCCGCGCAGTTGCCCCAGGCGCGCTGCATCTTTGCCTCCAGCACGGAAGGCGCCTTTCGCGATGGCGACTGGCGTGTCGTGTTTGCCGGCCATGGCTACACCTGGCTGGGCGACGCGAGCCACCCTACCCCGCCGCTGTGGCTGGATGACCTGCACGCCGCTGGCATCCCCCACGATTGGAGTACCGATATCCTTACGCGGCTATGGCGCAAGCTGGCCCTCAATTGCGCCATCAACCCGCTAACCGTGCTGCATCAATGTCGTAACGGCGAATTGCAGGCCCATCACTGCGAAGTCGCCACCCTGTGCGCAGAGCTGGCTGAACTGCTGGAATGCTGCGGCCAGCCTGCTGCCGCGCTGGACCTGCAACACGAAGTGGAACGGGTGATCCAGGCCACCGCCGCCAATTACTCTTCCATGTACCAGGACGTGGCCGCCGGCCGTCGCACCGAAATCAGCTATCTATTGGGCTATGCTTGCCAGGCGGCCGCCCGTCACCAACTGAACCTGCCGCATTTGCAGCAGTTGCAGGTGCGCCTGGTCGAGCAGTTACTTGCACGCGGATTGCCCCGCGACTGAGCCACGCGCTACCCTGCCCGCCTGTCTATCACCTGGGAAAACCCTGATGCCGCTGCGCCAGCGTCTTGAAAACCTACCGGTCGGGCAGAAACTGCTGGCCGCCCTGCTGGTGCTGTTGACCACCGTATTGCTGGTGGCCAACCTGACCTTTATCAGCGCCGCCTACTGGATCTCCCAGGAAAGCATGGCCCCCCAAGCCTTGCAGGCGATTGGTCGCCTGGTGTCCAACCCCGCGCTCGCCGCCGAAGCCCTCGAATCACCCGCCAAGGCGGACGCCCTGCTCAACGAGCTGACCAGCTATTCGCCCTTGCGCGCCGCCGCCCTGTACGACGGTGAAGGCAACCGCCTGGCGCAGATGCAACACGGCGACCGCCTGCACCTGCCCGACAACTACCGGCATATCGAAGCCTGGCGCGTCACCGAGTTTCGCAGCAACCAGATCATCACCCTGCCCCGTGCTGGCCAAGCATCCGGGCACCTGCTGCTGGTGGCCAGCAGTGAGCTGCCGGTGGCGTTCTACACGGGCACGCTGACGGCCAGCCTGGGCATCCTGATTTTCAGCGTGCTGCTGTGGTTGATCATCGCCCGCCAGATCAAACGCCTGATCACCCGGCCGATCCACGAACTCGAAGAGTTGTCGCGCCAGGTCACCCGCGAAGAGAACTACGCCCTACGCGCTGGCCGTGGCAACCACGATGAAATCGGCAGCCTGGCCGAAGCCTTCAACACCATGCTGTCGCGGATCGAAGCCCGCGAGCAGCAACTCAAGCGCGCACGGGACGACTCCCAGGCGGCCTACGACCAAGCCCAAGGCCTGGCCGAAGAGACGCGCCACACCAACCGTAAGCTGGAACTGGAAGTCCAGGTTCGCAGCAAGATCGAGAAAAAACTCACCGGCTTCCAGAATTACCTGAACAGCATCATCGACTCGATGCCCTCGGCACTGATCGCCCTGGATGAACAGCTCTACGTGACGCAGTGGAACCAGGAGGCCAGCGCGCTTTCCGGTACCCGCCTGGATGAAGCGCTGAACCAGCCGATCTACCTGGCCTTCCAGCCGCTCAAACCCTACTTGCCGCAGATCAGGGCAGCGGTCGAGCAACACACCGTGGAGCGCATCGAGCGGGTCACCTGGTTCAAGGACGACGAACCCAAGCATTACGCCCTGACCTTCTACCCACTGATGGGTGGCGCCGGGCGTGGCGTGGTGATTCGTATCGATGACATCACCCAGCGACTGTCCCTGGAAGAGATGATGGTGCAGTCCGAGAAAATGCTGTCGGTAGGTGGCCTGGCCGCCGGCATGGCCCACGAGATCAACAACCCGCTGGGCGCGATCCTGCATAACGTGCAGAACATCCGCCGCCGCCTGTCTCCCGACCTGCCCAAGAACCTGGAGCACGCCGAGCAGGCCGGCATCGAGCTGGAAACGGTCAACCACTACCTGCAAAGCCGCGAAGTGCCGCAACTGCTCGATGGCATCCAGCAAGCCGGGGCGCGGGCGGCGAAGATCGTCACCCATATGCTCAGCTTCAGTCGCCGCAGCAACCGGCAGATGGCACCGTGCGACTTACCGGCACTGATCGACCAAGCGGTGGAAATCGCCGGTAACGACTTCGACCTCACCATCGGCTTTGACTTCAAGGGCCAAGCGATCATCCGCCAGTTCGACCCGCAGTTGGGCCCGGTACCCGGCACCGCCAACGAACTGGAACAGGTCCTGCTCAACCTGCTGAAAAACGCCGCCCAGGCCATTCACCTGCGTGAAGATGACAGCGAGCCGGGGCGCATCATCCTGCGCACGCGCCTCAACCCGCCGTGGGCAGAAATACAGGTGGAGGACAATGGCATCGGCATGAGCGAGAACGTGCGCAAACGCACCTTCGAGCCGTTTTTCACCACCAAGGAAATCGGCCAGGGCACCGGGCTCGGGCTGTCGGTGTCGTATTTCATCATCACCAACAACCACAAGGGCCAGATGGAAGTGCACTCCACCCTTGGCCAAGGCACGTGTTTCACCTTGCGCCTGCCACTGGCCGGCAGCCAACTGCCGCCTTACGACCTCACCCAACTGGAGCAATGACCATGGGCTTTCGCCTATCGAAGATCTACACCCGCACCGGCGACAAGGGCGAAACCGGCCTCGGTGATGGCCGCCGTGTGCCGAAGGATCATCCACGGGTGGAGGCGATTGGCGAAGTCGATACGCTGAACAGCCAGCTCGGCTTGCTGTTGGCCTATCTCGAAGCACTCGGCGGACAGCATCCCGGCTTGCAGGACGTGATTGAGGTGCTGACCCCATGCCAGCATCGGTTGTTCGATCTGGGCGGCGAGTTGGCAATGCCGGAGTACAAGGCGTTGAATGCGGCCGAGGTGGATCGGCTGGAGGCGGCGATTGATCGCTGGAATGAAGAGGTCGGGCCGCTGGAGAACTTCATCCTGCCCGGTGGTTCAGCATTGATCGCCCAGGCCCACGTGTGCCGCAGCGTGGCGCGCAGTGCGGAGCGGCGGTGTCAGCAGTTGAATGCGATTGAGCCGCTGGAGGGTGTGGGTTTGGCGTATATCAATCGGCTGTCGGATTTGCTGTTTGTGGCGGCCAGGATAATTGCCAAGCGCCAGGGGGTTGCGGAGATTTTGTGGCAGGCGGCCGCTAAGCCACATTGATAATTGTGTGGTGACTGATTTGGCCCATCGCAGGCAAGCCAGCTCCCACACTTGTATGTATTCACAAATCAAATGTGGGAGCTGGCTTGCCTGCGATGGGGCCCGTCAGAACGGCATCAAACTTCAGGCCAGAACGCCCGAATCCCTGCCACACCCTGAGCCCCGGCGTCCCAAGCCTGCTCCCGTTCGGCAGGCCCTACCCCGCCCAGCAGAAACACCGGCTTGCTGAACCCACGGATCAACTCCGCCGCCTGCTCCCAACCCAACGGCTGGGCATCGGGGTGAGTCTGGGTCGGCTGCACCGGCGACAGCGTGACAAAATCCACGTCCATCATTTCCGCCAAGGCCAGCTCTTCCGCGTTGTGACACGACGCCGCCAGCCAGCGGTCCTTGGGCAGTGGTCGGCCCTTGCTGGCGTATTTACGCAGTTGCGCCGCCGTCATGTGCCAGCCGGCTGCAGGAAAATCCCCCAACCATTCAAACGGCCCCTTGAGCATCAACTGCGCCTTGCCCGCGCACAGGCCCACCGCATCCACCGCGAGGTCGCGGTATTTGGGGTCGTAGCCGTTGGGCGCGCGCAGTTGCACCAGCTTGATGCCGCCAGCAATAGCTTTCTGGATACCACGCAGTAACACCGGGGTTTCCAGCTCGCCAGGGGTGATCAGGTATTCAGCAGGCAAGCGCGCAGCGGCAACAATCGGTGCGTTGGCCGCCGGGAACTCATAGTTGAGCAAATCACGCGGGGCAACCCACTCCAATGGCTGCCCCTCGGCACCATGAGGCTCGCCGGTAAACGCCGACACTTCCCAGACATCCAGCAACACCTGCTTGTCCGGGTAGTCATGCTGCACCTTGATCAGCGGACGCGCGGCAGTGACCTGGATGCCCAGCTCTTCCTGCAATTCGCGGGACAGCGCGCCAGCGACCGACTCATCGGCCTCCACCTTGCCACCGGGAAACTCCCAGAGGCCGCCCTGGTGCTGGGTATCGGCGCGGCGCGCCAACAGGATCCTGCCGTCTACACCGCGGATCACCGCTGCTGCTACATGCACTCGTTTCACCGCGCTTTTCCTCTTGGCTATCAGGTGCGGTATTCCGCGTTGATCTTCACGTATTCGTGGGACAGGTCGGTGGTCCAGATGGTTTCGCTGCACTCGCCGCGACCCAGCTCGATGCGGATGGTGATTTCTTCCTGCTGCATCACCGCCGAGCCCTGGGCTTCGGTGTAGGTCTCGGCACGCGCGCCACGGCTGGCGATGCACACATCACCGAGGAACACGTCGATCTTGCTCACGTCCAGGTCCGGCACGCCGGCACGGCCGACGGCCGCCAGGATACGGCCCCAGTTCGGGTCCGAAGCGAACAATGCGGTCTTGATCAGTGGCGAGTGAGCCACGGTGTAGCCCACATCCAGGCATTCCTGATGATTGCCGCCGCCGTTGACTTCCACGGTCACGAACTTGGTCGCACCCTCGCCGTCACGCACGATGGCCTGGGCGACTTCCATGCACACGTCGAACACGGCCTGCTTCAACGCCGCGAACAGCGGGCCGCTGGCCTCGGTGATCTCCGGCAGGTTGGCCTGGCCGGTGGCGATCAGCATGCAGCAGTCGTTGGTCGAGGTGTCGCCATCGATGGTGATGCGGTTGAACGACTTGTTGGCGCCGTCCAGGATCAGGCTGTGCAGCACATCGCGGGAGACTTTGGCGTCGGTGGCAATGTAACCGAGCATGGTCGCCATGTTCGGGCGAATCATGCCCGCACCTTTGCTGATACCGGTCACGGTGACGGTCACGCCGTCGTGCACGAACTGACGGCTCGCGCCTTTTGGCAGGGTGTCGGTGGTCATGATGCCGGTGGCGGCCGCCGCCCAGTTATCCACAGACAGGTCGTCCAGCGCGGCTTGCAGCGCGCCTTCGATTTTTTCTACGGGCAGCGGCTCACCGATGACGCCGGTGGAGTATGGCAGCACTTGGCTGGCATCCACGCCAGTCAACTGGGCCAGCTTGGCGCAGGTGCGCGCGGCCGCCACCAGGCCGGGCTCGCCGGTGCCGGCGTTGGCATTGCCGGTGTTGGTCAGCAGGTAACGGATCGTGCCGGCCACGCGCTGCTTGGCCAGGATCACCGGCGCCGCGCAGAACGCGTTGAGGGTGAACACTCCGGCGACGGTCGAGCCTTCGGCACAGCGCATCACCACCACATCTTTGCGCCCCGGGCGCTTGATGCCGGCCGAAGCGATTCCGAGTTCAAAACCGGCAACCGGGTGCAATGTGGGCAAAGGACCAAGACCAACAGCCATGAATGCGCTCCTTAAAATAGGTGATGTCTGTGCCGTCGTGATCGACGGTGAAATTAATGGCAAAACGCCGCGACGGCAGAGGCCGGTCGCGGCGCAGGGTGTTGCAGCGTCAGGCAAAAATCTTAGTTGATTTCGCCGTGGCAGTGTTTGAACTTCTTGCCCGAACCGCACCAGCACAGCTCGTTACGGCCCAGCTTCTGATCATTGCGTACCGGGGTTTGAGCCAGGGCCACATCGACCTCTTCGCCCAATACCTCAGGGGCTTCCAGGCCCGGCGCTTCGTCGTGCTGGAACTGCATGCGCGCAGCCAGTGCCTCGGCTTCCTGGCGCAGGCGAGCTTCTTCCTCGATCGGGTCTTCACGACGCACCTGAACGTGGGACAGCACGCGGATAGAGTCGCGCTTGATCGAATCCAGCAGCTCGGAGAACAGCGTGAACGACTCGCGCTTGTACTCCTGCTTCGGGTTCTTCTGGGCGTAGCCACGCAGGTGGATACCGTGACGCAGGTGATCCATGGTCGACAGGTGATCTTTCCACAGGTCGTCCAGCACGCGCAGAACGATCTGCTTCTCGAACGTGCGCAGCGCCTCGGCACTCGCCTGCTCTTCTTTCTCGTTGTACGCGGCGAGCAGTTCGGCCATCAGTTTTTCGCGCAGGGTTTCTTCGTACAGGTGATCGTCTTCGTCCAGCCATTGCTGAACCGGCAAGTCGACACCGAAGTCGCTCTTCAACGCGGCTTCCAGGCCGGCAACATCCCACTGCTCTGGCAGGGACTGTGGCGGGATATGTGCGCTGACGGTGGCGTTGAGTACGTCCTGACGGAAATCTGCGATGGTCTCGCCAATGTTGTCGGCGGCCAGCAACGTGTTACGCATGTGATAGATCACTTTACGCTGTTCGTTGTTGACGTCATCGAACTCGAGCAGTTGCTTACGAATATCGAAGTTGCGGCCTTCCACCTTGCGCTGGGCTTTCTCGATGGCGTTGGTCACCATGCGGTGCTCGATCGCTTCACCGGACTGCATGCCCAGGGCCTTCATGAAGTTCTTCACGCGGTCCGAGGCGAAGATGCGCATCAGGCTGTCTTCCAGGGACAGGTAGAAGCGGCTGGAACCGGCGTCACCCTGACGGCCGGCACGACCACGCAGCTGGTTGTCGATACGGCGCGATTCGTGACGCTCGGAAGCGATCACCTGCAGGCCACCGGATTCCAACACGGCCTGGTGACGCTTCTGCCAATCGGCCTTGATCTGGGCGATCTGCTCAGGGCTCGGGTTTTCCAGTGCCGCGACTTCCACTTCCCAGTTACCGCCCAACAGGATGTCGGTACCACGACCGGCCATGTTGGTGGCGATGGTCAGTGCGCCTGGGCGACCGGCCTGGGCGATGATCTCGGCTTCTTTTTCGTGGAACTTGGCGTTGAGGACCTTGTGCTCGATGCCTTCCTTGTTGAGCAGGTTGGACACGTGCTCGGAAGTCTCGATGGTGGCAGTACCCACCAGGATCGGACGACCCTGGGCCATGCCGTCCTTGATGTCGTTGATGATTGCCGCGTATTTCTCTTCGGCCGTCAGGAACACCAGGTCGTTGAAGTCTTTACGCGCCAACGGCTTGTTCGGCGGAATGACCATCACGGCCAGGTTGTAGATCTGGTGGAACTCGAACGCTTCGGTGTCGGCCGTACCGGTCATGCCGGACAGTTTGTTGTACAGACGGAAGTAGTTCTGGAAGGTAGTGGACGCCAACGTCTGGCTTTCAGCCTGGATGTTGAGGTGTTCCTTGGCTTCGATGGCCTGGTGCAGGCCTTCGGACAGGCGGCGACCCGGCATGGTACGGCCGGTGTGCTCGTCGACCAGTACGACCTGGCCGTCCTGCACGATGTATTCGACGTTGCGATGGAACAGCTTGTGGGCACGCAGGCCGGCATACACGTGGGTCAACAGGCCCAGGTTGTGTGCCGAGTACAGGCTTTCACCCTCGGCCAGCTCGCCGATCTGGGTCAGCATTTCTTCGACGAACTGGTGACCGGCTTCGTTGAGTTCGACCTGGCGGGTCTTCTCGTCGATGCTGAAGTGACCTTCTTTGGTCACCACGCCTTCCACTTCCTCGATGTGCTGCTCCAGGCGCGGGATCAATTTGTTGATCTCGGTGTACAGGCGCGAGCTGTCTTCGGCCTGGCCGGAGATGATGAGCGGGGTACGGGCTTCGTCGATGAGGATGGAGTCGACTTCGTCGATCACGGCAAAGTTGAGTTCGCGCTGGAATTTTTCTTCCATGCTGAACGCCATGTTGTCGCGCAGGTAGTCGAAACCGAATTCGTTGTTGGTGCCGTAGGTGATGTCGGCAGCGTAGGCCGCGCGCTTCTCTTCCGGCGGCTGGAACGGCGTTACCACGCCGACGGTCAGGCCGAGGAATTCATACAGCGGGCGCATCCAGTTGGCGTCCCGGCGAGCCAGGTAGTCGTTCACCGTCACAACGTGCACGCCCTTGCCGGACAGTGCGTTGAGGTAAACACCGAGGGTCGCCACCAGGGTCTTGCCTTCACCGGTGCGCATTTCGGCAATCATGCCTTCGTGCAAGGTCATGCCGCCGATCAACTGGACGTCGAAGTGGCGCATGCCCATGACACGCTTACCGGCTTCACGGGCGACCGCAAAGGCTTCGGGCAGCAGCTTGTCGAGGGTTTCACCTTTGGCTATGCGGGCCTTGAACTCTTGGGTCTTGGCGCGCAATTGCTCGTCCGAAAGGGCAACCATCTGCTCTTCGAAGGCATTGACCAGCTGCACCGTCTTGAGCATGCGTTTGACTTCGCGCTCATTCTTGCTTCCAAAAAGTTTCTTTAACAAAGGCGCAAACATATCGGCAGGTTCTTCCACACATAGGGATGGAGGGCGCACCGTCAGTGGCCCGAGCAGCCCTCACGGCCGCATGCGAACGCGCATTCTACCCGGATTCGTGGGTGAGGAAAGTGGCGTTGTTCCCCGATGCTGGCATGGGGCTGTGAGAGGGCTTGTTTAAAATAAGGGCTTTTGCCGGAACTTCAACCCATGGAACGCAGAAGTTACCTATTGATTTCACACCAAAAGCCCGGTGGAGGCATGGCCTGGGGGCGTACAGGTGCTTTCTGCTAAGATGGCGGCTCTGTTACTTAAGGTGTCTCAATAATGGCATTTCGCCCCCTGACAGCCCGCGCGCCCGGCGTGTTGCTTCGCGATGCCAAGCCGCTGAAAGCCATCTTTGGCCATGCGCAACGCCTGGGCCTCCTGCAACGCCTGCTCGAAAGCCAGTTGCAACCGGCCGCACGCGAACACTGTCGCGTGGCGTCCTGGCGTGAAGGGAACCTGCTACTGATTGTCACGGATGGCCATTGGGCCACGCGTTTGCGCTACCAACAAAAACGCCTGCAGCGTCAATTGATGGTCTTCGATGAATTTGCCGGTTTGACGCGCATCCAGTTCAAAGTGCAACCGCCCACCACCTTGCCTGGCGTGCCGGAGCATACCCACGACCTCTCGGCGAATGCGGCCGAAACCATCCAGGCAACGGCCGACGGGATCAGCAACCCAGGCTTGCGCGCGGCGCTTGAACGGCTGGCCGCCCACGCCAAGCCCAAGCCCTGACTCGCTATTTGCGCTTGCTGCCGCCCAACAGCGACCCCAACAAGCCGCGCACCAATTGCCGCCCCATCTGATTGGCAGCCTGCTGCATCGCAGACTTCAGCGCCTTGCCCGCCGTGGTGCCCAGAAACGCCCCGGCCTTGTCGGTGAAACTCGGCTCGTCGCTGGCAGGTTTGGCTTCCTCGGTCGGCCCCAGTTCCTTGCGAGACATCAGCACTTCATAAGCGGATTCACGGTCAATCGGCTTGTCATAACGCCCCTGCAGCGGTGAACTGGCCACCAATGCCGTGCGTTCGGCGTCGCTGAGCGGCCCGATCCGCGATTGCGGCGGTGCAACCAGCACGCGCTGGACCACTTCCGGCGTGCCCTTTTCCTGCAAGGTACCCACCAAAGCCTCACCCGTGCCCAGTTCGGTCAAGACCGACAAGGCATCAAACGCCGGGTTTGGCCGGAAACCGTCCGCGACGGCGCGCAGGGATTTCTGTTCCTTGGTGGTGAACGCCCGCAGGCCATGCTGGATGCGCAGGCCGAGTTGGGCCAGCACGCTATCCGGCAGGTCGCCAGGAGATTGAGTCACAAAATAAACGCCAACGCCTTTGGAACGGATCAGCCGCACCACCTGTTCCAGACGCTCCTGCAACGCTTTGGGCGTGTCGGCAAACAGCAAATGCGCCTCGTCAAAAAACAGCGCCAGCAGCGGTTTGTCGGCATCACCGCGCTCGGGCAGTTGCTCGAACAGCTCTGCCAACAACCACAGCAGGAAGGTCGCGTACACCTTCGGCGCCTCGTGAACCAGGCGGCTGGCGTCCAGCAGGTGGATGCGCCCGCGCCCGTCAGAGGTGGGCTGCAGGATGTCTTCCAACTGCAGGGCCGGCTCGCCAAACAGGGCTTCGGCGCCCTGCTGCTCCAGCACCGCCAGGCGGCGCAACAGCGCCTGGCTGGAGCCGGTGGTCATCAACGCGGCGTCTTCGCCCAACAACTCCGGGTGGTAGCGCAGGTGGTTGAGGAGCGCCTTGAGATCCTTGAGGTCCAGCAGCAACAGGCCTTCGCGATCCGCCACCTTGAAGGCGGCGTAAAGCGCTGACTGCTGGCTGTCGGTGAGTTCCAGCAAGCTGCCGAGCAACAACGGGCCCATTTCGCTGATGGTGGTGCGCAATGGATGACCGGACTGCCCGTGGATATCCCACAGCGTGACCGGATAAGCCTTGGCCGTGTAATTGAGGAAGGGCATGCCAGCGATACGCTCGGCGACCTTGCCCTGGGGGTTGGCCGCCGCTCCCAGCCCGCACAAGTCACCCTTGATGTCGGCGGCAAACACCGCAACGCCAGCCTCACTGAACGCTTCGGCCAGGCGCTGCAACGTGACGGTCTTGCCCGTGCCGGTCGCGCCGGCGATCAACCCGTGACGGTTGGCCAGGCGCATGGCCTGGGCAATAGGCTGGCCGGAAAGGTCGGCCCCGATAAGCAGTTGCGAGGAGTCAGGCATTTCGTCACCTATGGTTAATCTTTAGTGTCGCCAGGTCGATACAGGCTCATGTGAGACCCACAAAATCTAAAAATAGGTCAGATAGTTCCTACAGGGACCCCCAGAGCTATCACAAGAAGTATCACACCTTTTTTGACACTGCCATTTTGCGCCTCCCATAAGGACGCGCTTCGGATATTAAGACCTTAGCGGACCCTACAAGCCATGAATAAAAATCTGCGCTTCAGCCACAAAATCCTGCTTGCAGCCTCCCTTATCGTCATCGCCGCTTTCGCGCTGTTTACCCTCTATAACGACTACCTGCAACGCAACGCCATTCGCGACGATCTCAACAACTACTTGCATGAAATGGGTGATGTCACCGCCAGCAACATACAAACCTGGCTCACCGGGCGCATTGCCCTGGTGGAAAACGCCGCGCAAAACATTGCCATCAACCCCGAGCCTTCCGCGGTTGCCCGTCTGCTGGAACAGAAATCCCTGACGTCTTCATTCATGGCAACTTACGTCGGCGACAGTAAGGGCGCTTTCACCATCCGCCCTGATACCAAGATGCCGGACGGCTTCGACCCGCGTGTACGGCCTTGGTACACCGGCGCCCAGAGCAGCAATGGCTCAACCCTGACCGAACCCTATATCGATGCCGCCACTGGCAAGCTGATTATTTCCGTTGCCACTCCGAGCACGCAGGGCACCCAGAGCATCGGCGTGGTCGGCGGCGACCTGAGCCTGCAAACCCTGGTGGATAACATCGGCGCGCTGAACTTCGGTGGCATGGGCTATGCGTTCCTGGTCAGCGCTGACGGCAAAGTGTTGGTACACCCGGACAAAAACCTGGTGATGAAGACCCTGGCCGATGTGTATCCGAAAAACACCCCGAAGATCAGCACCGATTTCAGCGAAGTCGAGGCCAACGGGAAGGACAACATCGTGACCTTCACACCGATCAAGGGTCTGCCCTCGGTGAATTGGTACCTCGGTATTACAGTAGATAAAGACAAGTCCTTCGCCATGCTCAGCGAATTCCGCACCTCAGCGGTTATCGCCACGATCATTGCCGTGGTCATCATCATCGCCCTGCTCGGCATGCTGATCCGCATCCTGCTCCAACCGCTGCATGTGATGACCCGCGCCATGCAGGACATCGCCGACGGCGAGGGCGACCTGACGCGCCGCCTTACAATCCAGAATCATGATGAATTCGGCACGCTGGGTAACGCCTTCAACCGCTTCGTGGAGCGGATTCATACGTCGATCCGCGAAGTGTCCTCGGCCACCGAACAGGTCAACGAAGTGGCACTGCGTGTGGTCAGTGCGTCCAACTCGTCGATGGTCAACTCCGACGAGCAGGCCAACCGTACCAACAGCGTTGCCGCCGCCATCAATGAGCTGGGCGCCGCCGCCCAGGAAATCGCGCGCAATGCCGCGCAAGCCTCTCATCAGGCCAGCGACGCACGCCACCTGGCTGAAGACGGCCAGCACGTGGTGGAGCGCAACATCAAGGCGATGAACCAGCTGTCAGCGATGATCAGTGCTTCCAGCAGCAATATCGAAGCGCTCAACAGCAAGACGGTGAACATCGGGCAGATTCTCGAGGTGATCACCAGTATTTCCCAGCAAACCAACCTGCTCGCACTGAACGCCGCCATTGAAGCGGCCCGTGCGGGTGAGGCCGGACGCGGGTTTGCAGTGGTCGCGGATGAAGTGCGCAACCTGGCGCATCGCACTCAGGAGTCGGCGCAACAAGTGCAGAAGATGATCGAAGAGCTGCAAGTCGGCGCCCGGGACTCGGTCAGCACCATGAGTGAAAGCCAGCGCCACAGCCTCGACAGCGTAGACATCGCCAACCTGGCCGGCGAACGCCTGAACAGCGTGACCCAACGCATCGGCGAGATTGATGGTATGAACCAGTCCGTCGCCACTGCTACGGAGGAACAAACCTCGGTGGTGGAGTCGATCAACATGGACATCACCGAGATCAACACCCTCAATCAGGAAGGCGTGGAAAACCTGCATTCCACGCTACGCGCCTGTGCCGACCTGGAGCAGCAAGCCGCGCGACTGAAGCAACTGGTGGGCAGTTTCCGGATCTGATCCTGGCGGGCAATCACTCGGTCTCGGGCTGGGATCGGCCCTGCTCACGTTCCCACAACTCGGCGGCACCGGGGAAATCGGTGCCGTCTTCACTGTCCAGGTCATCCGGGTCAAATCGACTCAAGCAGCCCTCCCCTAATGTTGCCGGGGCTTTTGACGTGGCTTTGTCCAACGGATCGCTCATTGCTCAATCCTCAACGGGGCGCAAAAAAAGGGCCTGGAACGATTTAACGCCCAGGCCCTTCTTTGTTCAATCACAACGCGTCGGTTAGAACACCACCGTCTTGTTGCCGTGCACCAGCACGCGGTCTTCCAGGTGGTAACGCAGGCCACGGGCCAGCACCATCTTCTCGACGTCGCGACCGAAACGCACCATGTCTTCGATGCTGTCGCTGTGACTGACACGCACCACGTCCTGCTCGATGATCGGGCCGGCGTCCAGCTCTTCAGTGACGTAGTGGCAAGTCGCGCCGATCAATTTCACACCACGTAGGGAAGCCTGGTGGTACGGCTTGGCACCTACGAATGAAGGCAAGAAGCTGTGGTGAATATTGATCACTTTGCCAGCGTATTCACGGCACAACTCCGGCGGCAGGATTTGCATGTAGCGTGCAAGCACTACAACGTCGGCTTCATGCTGCTTGACCAGGCGGGAGACCTCGGCGAAAGCCGGCTCCTTGTCCTGCGGGTTGACCGGCACGTGGTAATACGGGATGCCATGCCACTCGACCATGCTGCGCAGGTCATCGTGGTTGGAGATCACGCAAGCAATCTCACAGTCCAGTTCGTCGCTGTGCCAGCGGTGCAGCAAATCCGCCAGGCAGTGGGACTCGCGGCTGGCCATCAACACCACGCGTTTTTTCTGCTCGGTGTCGGTGATGTGCCAGCTCATCGAAAACTCTTCGGCGATCGGCGCAAAGGCTTCACGGAAGGCTTCGAGGCCAAAGGGCAGCGTATCGGCACGGATCTCATGACGCATGAAGAACCAACCGCTCAAATTGTCCGAGTGATGACTCGCCTCGGTGATCCAACCGTTGTGGGACGCCAGAAAGTTACTGACTTTGGCAACGATACCAACCCGGTCCGGGCAAGCAATCACCAGCCGAAAAGTGCGCATTAGGGGGAAACTCCAGAACTTCGCAAAGGCCGCCATTCTAGCGATTGCGCAGCAAAACTGCAGTATTCCTTGATGCTTATTCTGATCACCGGCGACAGCCTTACCCCTTAATAGCCTAAGGTTTTACCACCTTTATATGGAATCCATTGGGTTAGCCTAAGGCTGTTCCATGCATTTCAAGGAGATTATCTTTAGGTCTACGCCCTAGTAATTAACTCGAATGCATAGCCAGGCTACAAACATTCAAAGTAATTCACATAAATTCGACCTTAAATGTTTACTTGGGGAAACCGCCTGACTATTATTGGGCCACTATCCCTGTCAATCAGCGCTCTACATAAGGTAGTCCACATGTCTCTGATCAACGAATACCGTGCCACCGAAGAAGCTATCAAAGAGCTGCAAGCCCGTTTGAAGAACCTGTCCCAAGACGACAAACTGCAAACCGAGCTGGAATTCGAAGGCAAATTGCGCACCCTGATGGGTGAATACTCCAAATCCCTGCGTGACATCATCGCGCTGCTGGATCCAGAGTCGAAAGTTAAAGCACCACGCGGCGCTGTGAAAACTACCGGCACCAAGCGTGCTCGCAAGGTTAAACAATACAAAAACCCACACAACGGCGAAGTGATTGAAACCAAAGGTGGCAACCACAAAACGCTGAAAGAGTGGAAAGCCAAGTGGGGCGGTGACGTGGTTGAAGGCTGGGCTACCCTGCTGGGCTAAGCCTCGCCAGGCTCGCGCCTGATAAGCGACACATTAAAAAACGCCAGCCTGCTGGCGTTTTTTTATTGCCTGCCTATTCTGTGAAAAACGACTAAAGATACATTCGCGCGGCCAGAGAGTCCGCATATTCCTGCCACTGCTCCAGCACCCCTTGCTGAAACGGCGTCGCACTAACAATAAACTCCTGCCGGGCTTGCTTAAATGCCTCAAGGGTATTCGGCGCGCCCCACTCCGGGTTCGACAAACGCTGCTGACAAAAAAGTGTCCAGCGTTGTTGCTCCTCGTCGTTCAACGTATCGGGGAAGTTACGCGCGCGGTAGCGAAACAATAATTCGGGCAAACGATGGTCATCAAATGGCCACTGCTGGCGTGCTAATTGCTCAGGCTCAGCCGCCCGGACTTGTTCGCATAAACGCCGATCACGGTCTCCGATAAAACCGTCATACAGCTGTTGCTCCGGGTCTGCAGTCGCCGCGAAATCTTCCTCGGCGTAAATGGCCGCTAACTTATCGCGCCAAAGTTCCTGTGCGTCAGTTAGTCGCAGTGCCCGTTCCTGATAAACATTCATGTCCAAGTGCAGACGTTCACGGTCTTCTGCCCGCAGCACATTCAAGGGAGCAACCACGGGACAGCGATTGATATGCACCAATTTGAGCGGTACCGGCAGTTCGCCCTCGACCAATTCGTCACGGCGTGTGTAAAGACGCTGGCGCAAGGCATCCGCATCAAGGTCCAGCAGCCCTTGCGGATCGAGCCCCAGGTCGCAGACGATCAAGGCGTTGCGATTGCGCGGGTGCCACGCCAGCGGCAACACAACCCCCAGGTAATGACGCTCGGCGGAAAACCGCCCGGAGATATGCACCATCGGTTGCAGCAAGCGCACCTGGTCCATCACCCGCTGTTTACTGCGCAACTGAAACAGCCAGTCATACAGCTTGGGTTGTTTCTCACGCACCAGTCGGGCCAGAGCGATGGTGGCGCGCACGTCGGACAGTGCGTCGTGCGCCTGCCCATGGTCGATACCGTTGGCTTCGGTCAGGCGCTCCAACTTGAGCGTGACGCGCCCATCCTGCTGCGGCCATTCAATGCCTTCCGGGCGCAGCGCATAGGCGGTTCGAACCACATCGATCAAATCCCAGCGACTGTTACCACCCTGCCACTCACGCGCATAAGGATCGAAAAAATTGCGATACAGACTGTAGCGTGTCATCTCATCATCGAAACGCAAAGTGTTGTAACCGGCGCCACAAGTGCCCGGCGCGGCGAGTTCAGCGTGCACACGGGTCATGAAATCAGCCTCGGCCAGGCCTTTTTCCGCGAGTGTCGCCGGGGTGATACCGGTAATCGCGCAGGCCACCGGGTGAGGCAGGATATCGTCGCTGGGCAGACAATAAAGATTGACCGGCGCGCCGATCTCATTGAGCTCGTGGTCCGTGCGTATGCCGGCTACCTGGAGGGGCCGATCGCTGCGCGGGTTGATGCCGGTGGTTTCATAGTCGTACCAGAAAATCGAGGTCACGGGCTGATCCTGTACTGAAGATCGACAAAGTCTAGGCGCTGAACGGTATCCGCGACCAGCAGCAAATACACTGTACAAACACCCAGTAAAACGTTGAATGGTTGCTTCCATCACCGACACTGCTAGCATCCGTGTCTTCCAGCCATTCAGCACTGCCAAGGATCGCGATGCCGTCAACCCCATTGGACACCCGCTACCAGATCGAGACCCCGGAGGGCATCGACCTGCCCTTGCGCCCGGCCGGCCTGGTGCCACGCGTGTTGGCCTTTACCTTTGACCTGTGCCTGCGTGGGGTGGTCATGGGCGTTCTGCTGGTGCCATTGGCCTTGCTGGGCAACGTCGGGATCGGCCTGGGCTCGCTGATGCTGTTCCTGATCAGTTGGTGGTACATGGTGCTGTTCGAGGTGCTCAACCAGGGTTGCTCGCCAGGTAAACAGGTCATGGGGTTGCGTGTCGTACAAGATGACGGCACCCCGATTGGCTGGTCCGCGTCACTGATCCGCAACCTGCTGCGGTTTGTCGACATGTTACCGTTCGGCTATTTTCTCGGCGCTATCAGTTGCCTGCAGCATCCTCATTTCAAACGCCTCGGCGACCTGGCCGCCGGTACACTGGTGATCTATCGGGAACAGCCACTGGTGCGCCCCCAGATTCCTCAGGCTGCGGCCTTGCGCCTGCCCTTTGCCCTGGATCTGAGCGAGCAACGGGCCATCCTTGGCTTCGCGGAGCGCCAGGGTGAGCTGTCCACGGAGCGCGTTCACGAGTTGGCCTCGATTCTCGCCACTCCGTTGCAGGTATCCCCGGCCCGAGCCGCGGAACAACTCAATGGCGTGGCCCGTGGCCTGTTGGGGCCGACATGAAACAGAGCCTCTTCGAAACCCGTCACCAGCCCCAATGGCACGCCTTTGCCGAGTGCCTGCAACAGTTGGAACAGGGCAAGGCCAAGGCCAGTGACGTGGCTGACTTTCCCCATCAGTACCGGCGCCTGTGCCAGCACCTGGCCTTGGCACAGGAGCGCGGCTATAGCAGCTACCTGGTAGACCCCTTGCAACAACTGGCCCTGCGCGGCCATCAACAGCTTTACCGTCATCGCAGCCAATTGGCGGCAACTGTGATGGGTTTCGTACTCGCCGATTTTCCTCGCCTGGTGCGCGAACAGTGGCGTTTCGTACTGATAGCCAGCCTGCTGTTCTTTGGCAGCCTGGTAGGTATCGCGCTGCTGGTGTACCTGTTTCCCGACCTGATCTACAGCATCGTCAGCCCGCAACAAGTGGCCGAGATGCAGGGCATGTATGACCCCGATGCAAGCCGCCTGGGCCGCGCCGCCGAGCGTGCCTCGAGCGAAGACTGGATGATGTTCGGCTATTACGTCATGCATAACATCGGTATCGCGTTCCAGACATTTGCCGCCGGGTTGTTGTTCGGGCTGGGCAGTGTGTTCTTCCTGATTTTCAATGGCCTGGTCATCGGGGCCGTCTCCGGGCACCTGACCGAAATCGGCTATGGGCAAACCTTCTGGTCATTCGTCATCGGCCACGGTGCATTCGAACTGACGGCGATCGCCCTCGCCGGTGCCGCTGGCTTGCAGCTGGGCTGGGCACTGATCGCTCCCGGTCAGTTGACCCGTGGAGAATCATTGCGGCGGGCAGCCCGCAAGAGCGTGCAGCTGTTGTGCGGTGTGATGATCTTCTTGCTGATCGCAGCCTTTATCGAAGCCTACTGGTCATCGACCACCCTGATCGCTCCCTGGGTCAAATACCTGGTCGGCGCAATCTTATGGATGCTAGTGGCTGCTTACCTGAGCCTTGCAGGACGGACCCACCATGCGCCTCAGTGATGCCAGCGTGGTCATCCGCCCACGTACTGCCTGGGAAGCCATGGATCTTGGCGTGTTGATGGCCCGGCAAAACCGCGTGCTGTTGATGAGCAGTTGGGCGCTGGTGACCCTGCCAGTGTTCGCGTTGCTCACTGCACTGCTGTGGAAGTCTCCGTCCACGGCGATGTTTCTGTTCTGGTGGCTCAAGCCCGCGTTTGACCGCTTGCCGCTATACATCTTGTCCAAAGCCTTGTTTGGCGAAACACCCAGCATCAAACAGGCCGTGCGCCAATGGCCGCGTCTGCTCAAGGGCCAGCTGGTGGCCAGCCTGACGTGGCGGCGGCTCAGCCTGAGCCGCAGCTTTGTGATGCCGGTGAGCCAGCTCGAAGGCCTGGATGGCCCGGCACGCCAGAAACGTCTGGGCGTGTTGCAGCAACGCAATGCCGGCGCCGCGCGTTGGTTGACTACCGTCGGTGTGCACCTGGAGATCGGGCTGTGGTTCGGTTGCATGGCGCTGTTCTATCTATTTATTCCGCAGAACGTCGAGATGGATTGGGACTGGCAACGCCTGGTACTGGCAACCAGCTCGGAAGGCTTGTGGCTGGAACACCTGGGCAACGCGTTCTATGCCTTGATCCTGGTGTTTTGGGAGCCTATCTATGTCGCCTGCGGATTCAGCCTCTACCTTAATCGCCGAACCGTGCTGGAGGCCTGGGACCTGGAATTGGTCTTTCGCCGCCTTCGTGAGCGCCTGAGCGGTGTGGCGCCGATGTTATTACTGGTGATCGGACTGACATTGCTGCCGTTCAGCCCACCCGTCATGGCTGATGCGTCCGCGCCCCCAAAGCCCCTGAGCACCCAGGGCGCGAATCAGTCGATTAAATCACTGCTGGAAAAACCACCTTTCAAAAACCCGGAGACCGTTACCCGCTATCGCTTCGGCGAAGAAAAGCCTGCCGTCAAAGACAAGGCCCACGGCGACGCCAAGCTTCCCGCCTGGCTGAAAGCGCTGCTGGATAACCTCAACAGCAATACCTTCAAGCACATCGCACAAGGGGTTGAGGTGCTGTTGTGGGGCCTTCTGATCGGTGGCCTGATCATGCTTGCGTGGCGATATCGCGAATGGCTGCGCACCTTCGTCAGTCGGCGCGAGCCTCGCAAAACCCAAGCCATCAAACCCGTGCCCACGCAACTATTCGGCCTTGAACTGGGCACTGATACCCTGCCCGACGATGTTGCCAGCGCCGCCGAGCACCTGTGGGCAACGCAGCCCCGGGAAGCACTCGGCCTGTTGTATCGAGGGCTGCTCAGCCGACTGCTGCATGACTTCAACCTACCGCTGAAAAATGCTGACACTGAAGGCCAGGTCCTGGCACGGGTTCACCAGTTGCAGCAACCACAACTGCTGGCTTTCAGTGATGAATTGACCCGGCACTGGCAAAACCTCGCCTACGGTCACCGCCTTCCTCCCCTCTCTGCTCAGCAAAAACTGTGCAGTGATTGGCGCACCCTGTTCCGCTCGGGGAGCAATCAATGAACCGGCTATTGCTGTGGGTGGGGCTTCTACTGGCGTGCTTGCTTGGAGCGGGCGGTTACTACGCGTGGAGCAAGGCGATTCCCTACGATGAAGTGGTGGATCGCGGCCCCTCACCGGAAGCCTTGGCCAACCCCTACCTGGCGGCCGAACACTTCCTGCGCGAACAAGGCCTGACAGTTGAACACGCCAATAGCCTGGAGCGGCTGACCACCTTGCCGTCCAAGGGCAACAGCCTGTTGCTGCTCGGTGAGCGCAGTAATATGACGCCACGCCAAGTCGAGCAACTGCTGGCCTGGGCCAAGTCCGGTGGCCATCTGTTGCTGGTGGCCGAGGCGCTTTGGGATGAGGAAACTGGCAAAAGCGGTGACCTGTTGCTCGACCGTCTGCATATCCATCAAACCTTGAGTGACGAACCTGAAGAGCCTGCCGCTTCCGCTAAACCGCCGCGCAAAAAGACAGCTCCGGACCTGACCAAACTCTACGTCGACAATGAAACCCCATCGGCGTATTTCAGTTTCGACACAGACTTCAACCTTACCGACCCCAAGCACCTGGCACAGTTTTCGGCCAATAGCGCACGGTCGAGCCACCTGATGCAACTCGACCTCGGGGAAGGCAGCGTCACGGTGATCACAGACAGTGACCTGTGGAAAACCCCCAACATAGGCCAGCACGATAATGCCTGGCTGCTGTGGTACCTGAACCAGGGCACCGCCGTGACGATGCTGTTCAACAGCGACGTCGATGACCTGTTTACCTTGCTACTGCGCTACTTCCCCCAGGCATTGGTGGCACTCATTGCCCTTGTCGCCCTGGCATTCTGGCGGGCGGGTATGCGTCAAGGCCCCATCCAACCGCCCGCGCCCAACGCCCGCCGCCAATTGCAGGAACACCTGAAAGCCAGTGCCGACTTCCTGCTGCGCCGCAGCGGCCAGGGCACCCTGCTGCAAGCCCTGCAGCGCGATATCTTGCGTACGGCCCGGCGGCGTCACACCGGCTTCGAACACCTCGACAACGCAGAACAACGGCGGGTGCTTGAACGCCTGACGCGCCAGCCCCCTCACATCATCAACCAGGCCCTTGGCCCACTCCCGGCAAAACGGCTTTCCAGCGCCGATTTCAGCCGTCAGGTGGCGTGCCTGCAAACTCTCAGGAATGCCTTATGAGTGATTTCCCAAGCGCCACTGCCTTGACCAGCGAATCCCTGCAACACGCCAGTGGGCAAGCCCAGGCCCTGCGCACTGAACTGCGCAAAGCGGTAATTGGCCAGGACGCCGTGATCGACGACGTCCTGACCGCCTTGATCGCCGGTGGCCATGTGCTGCTTGAAGGTGTGCCGGGGCTGGGCAAAACCCTGTTGGTACGTGCCTTGGCGCGCTGCTTCGAGGGTGACTTCGCACGGATCCAGTTCACTCCGGACCTGATGCCCAGCGATGTCACCGGTCACGCCGTGTATGACCTGCATACCGAACAGTTCAAGCTGCGCAAGGGGCCGGTGTTCACCCACTTGTTGTTGGCCGACGAAATCAACCGCGCTCCAGCCAAGACCCAGGCAGCCTTGCTTGAGGCCATGCAGGAACGGCAAGTGACCCTCGAAGGCGAGGCGCTGCCCATCGGCCAGCCGTTCATGGTGCTGGCGACCCAGAACCCCATCGAACAGGAAGGTACCTACCCCCTGCCGGAGGCGGAACTGGATCGCTTCATGCTCAAAGTGCGCATGGATTACCCCGATGCGCAGCAGGAACTGGACATGGTGCGCGAAGTCACGCGCTCGTCGCGGGCCGACATGCTGGATGTACACCCATTGCGTACGGTGCTGCAGGCCGGGGATGTGCTGCAACTGCAGCAGGTTGCCAGTGATCTGGCCCTGGACGAACAAGTACTCGACTATGCCGTGCGCCTGGCACGCGCCACCCGCAGCTGGCCAGGGCTGGCCATTGGCGCCGGGCCGCGGGCCTCGATTGACCTGGTACGTGGCGCCCGCGCCCGCGCCTTGTTGCGTGGTGGTGAATTCGTCACTCCGGACGATATCAAGGGGTGCGCCCTGGCAGTACTGCGCCATCGGGTGCGTATCGCGCCAGAGTTGGATATAGACGGACTGGAGGTTGACCAAGTGCTCAAGCAACTGCTTGATCAGATTCCGGCTCCCCGGCAATGACTCGCCCATGAAACCGAACCGTCTGCTGTTGAACTGGCTTGGCGTATTGCTGGGACTGGGCATCCTACTGGGCGCGGCATCCGCGCTGCAGCTCAAAGTGCCCGACACCTTGCACTCGGTGGCGTGGGGCTTGCTACTGGCGCTGTTGTTGTTGGCGATGCTGGATGCGATGCGCCTGCGACGCCGCCCATCACCCCGTGTGCAGCGGCAAATGCCCGGAAGCCTGGCGCTGGGCCGCTGGGGCGAAGTACGCCTGGCCTTGGAGCATGACTTCCTGCAGCCACTGACTGTGCGGGTATTCGATCATGTCCCCGACGGGTTGACCGTAGAAGGCATGCCCCAAGCCATTGAGCTGCGCCCCGGTGAGCGCAGTGACCTGGGGTATCGCCTGCGTCCCCTGCGACGCGGGCACTTCAGCTTCAACCGCTGCGAAATCCACTTGCCCAGCCCAATGGGGCTGTGGTCAGCTCGCCGTTCTATCGAGGTGAGCGACACCACCCGCGTCTACCCGGATTTCGCCCGGCTGTACGGTGCACAACTACTGGGCGTGGACAACTGGCTGAGCCAACTGGGTGTACGTCAACGTCAACGGCGTGGGTTGGGGCTGGAGTTTCATCAGCTACGCGAATTTCGCGACGGCGACAGCCTGCGCCAGATCGACTGGAAAGCCACCGCCCGACAACGCACGCCCATCGCCCGTGAATACCAGGATGAGCGCGACCAACAGATCGTTTTCATGCTTGATTGCGGCCGGCGTATGCGCAGCCAGGATGACGAACTGTCTCACTTCGACCACGCCCTCAATGCGTGCCTGTTGCTCAGCTACGTTGCCTTGCGCCAGGGAGATGCAGTGGGGCTGTGCACCTTTGCCAGCGACCAACCACGCTACCTGGCGCCGGTCAAAGGCAGTAGCCAATTGAATGTGCTGCTCAACGCGGTATACGACCTGGATACCACCCGAAAGGCTGCTGATTACCAGGCGGCGGCCAGCCAGTTGCTGGTTCGGCAAAAGCGCCGCGCATTGGTGATCGTGGTCAGTAACCTTCGGGATGAGGACGACGAAGAACTGCTGACCGCCGTCAAGCGTATCAGCCGCCAGCATAGGGTACTGGTGGCCAGCTTGCGCGAGGAAGTACTCGATCAATTGCGCCAGGCCCCCGTGCAAACCCTGCCCGAAGCATTGGCGTACAGCGGCACCATCGACTACTTGAATACCCGTGACGAACTGCATGAGCGCCTCAGCGCCCAAGGCCTGTCGGTCGTGGACACCTTGCCATCTGAACTGGGACCAGCCCTTGTGACACGCTACCTGGGCTGGAAGAAAGCCGGCATGCTTTGAAAAACGGCGCACGATTACGGCCTGGGCAGCAACTCCCTGGGTCGGGTCGACAGCGCGCCGTGCCTAGGCCGAAGCCTGCAAAGGATCAAAACTGAAGTAATGCAACAGTACGTCGATGAGTTGCCCATAGGCCTCAGGCGCCTGGAGCACACTGAACCCGGAGTCGTAGTGCTGCGGGTTGACATCCTCATGACTCCACAGGCAGATCGCCGTAAGGTCAATGGGATTAAAGGTGCCGTCAGCGGCGGGGATCTTCAGACGCAGCTCGAAGTCCACGTCGACCATCATGGGCAATTGGCTGATCAACATCAGCCCATCTCTCGAGACATTGCCCAAATAGCCGATGGGTCTATCGGTGAGCCGGTTAAATACTTGCAGAAAACAAGGTAGCTGATGCCGCTCGATCCGTCGGTCGGTAAACATGGTGTGATCGCCATCCAGTGGCCATGAATAAGGCCGTGTCAGTGATGCGGAACCAGCAGAAAACGCTCGTTCCCCCTGGATCTCGGTGCGACAACAGGCAACAGTCTGCCGCCAGACAGCCGCCGAGTCCGGGACCCACATCCGTTTGCATTGAAACTTGTACAAACGGACATTCAAAGGATAGCCCAAGACTGGCAACGGGCCAGTTATGAAATGACGAAGATCATCACAAAGACGCTGGACGCGGCTGAGCGACACTTGCACCGGGGTAATGCCCAAGTTGTTGCAAGGTGTCGAGCCGTGCGCGAGCACGGTAGGCGTACTCGCTCGACGGGTATTGATTGATGATGAATTGATAGGTCTGCACGGCGTCGACGAACAGCTTTTGCCGCTCCAGGCATTGCCCGCGCAACATCGACACCTCTGGTTGCACATAACGTCGGGTGCGGCTTTCACGGTCGACCTGGGATAACTCCAGCGTGACACGCTCACAGTCACCGACCTTGTAGGCGCGGTAGGCGTTGTTCAAATGGTGGTCCATCGACCAACGGGTGCAGCCGACAACACTGACGGCCAGGGCAGCAATGAGCAAAATTCGCATGAGGGTTCTCCTGTCTTGTGCAGTGTATCGACCCCTCGCCAAAAATCTTCAAGGATGTTCGTATTCAGCCGCAACGAAAACAAGTCAATCATCGATAAGTAGTGCAAACGAACAATGACTACAACGAAAGAGCATAGTAGCCTTCCTCAGCGCTTGAACTCAGGAGTCTGTGCATGTCCGTCCGTCGTACCAAAATCGTCGCCACCCTTGGCCCGGCCAGCAACTCGCCGGAAGTCCTCGAACAGCTGATTCTGGCTGGTTTGGACGTTGCCCGTCTGAACTTCTCCCACGGCACCCCGGACGAGCACAAGGCTCGCGCCAAGTTGGTGCGTGACCTGGCCGCCAAGCACGGCCGCTTCGTGGCACTGCTGGGTGACCTGCAAGGCCCGAAAATCCGTATCGCCAAATTCACCAACAAGCGGATCGAGCTGAAGATTGGTGACACCTTCACCTTCTCCACCAGCCACCCGCTGACCGAAGGCAACCAGCAAGTCGTGGGTATCGACTACCCGGACCTGGTCAAGGACTGCGGCGTCGGTGACGAGCTTCTGCTGGACGATGGCCGCGTAGTAATGCGCGTCGAAACCGCGACCCCTACCGAACTGCACTGCGTCGTGCTGATCGGCGGCCCGCTGTCCGACCACAAAGGCATCAACCGCCGTGGTGGTGGCCTGACGGCTCCAGCCCTGACAGAAAAAGACAAGGCCGACATCAAGCTCGCCGCCGAAATGGAAGTGGACTACCTCGCCGTGTCCTTCCCACGTGACGCCGCCGACATGGAATACGCCCGTAAGCTGCGCGACGAGGCTGGCGGTACCGCCTGGCTGGTGGCGAAGATCGAACGTGCCGAAGCCGTGGCCGACGACGAAACCCTCGACGGCCTGATCAAGGCTTCCGATGCGGTGATGGTTGCCCGTGGCGACCTCGGCGTAGAAATCGGTGACGCCGAGCTGATCGGTATCCAGAAGAAGATCATCCTGCACGCACGCCGCCACAACAAAGCGGTGATCGTGGCGACCCAGATGATGGAGTCGATGATCCAGAACCCTATGCCGACCCGTGCCGAAGTGTCCGACGTGGCCAACGCCGTGCTCGACTACACCGACGCCGTGATGCTCTCGGCCGAAAGCGCCGCCGGCCCGTACCCGCTGGAAGCCGTGCAAGCCATGGCGCGTATCTGCCTCGGCGCTGAAAAGCACCCGACCAGCAAGACCTCCAGCCACCGCATCGGCAAAGAGTTCGAAAGCTGCGACCAGAGCATCGCGCTGGCCGCCATGTACACCGCGAACCACTTCCCTGGTGTGAAGGCGATCATCGCCTTGACCGAAAGTGGCTACACGCCGTTGATCATGTCGCGCATCCGTTCCTCGGTGCCGATCTACGCGTTCACCCCGCACCGTGAAGCCCAGGCGCGCACCGCGCTGTTCCGTGGCGTGTACACCGTTCCGTTCGATCCGGCTTCGCTGGCACCGAACGAAGTCAGCCAGAAGGCGATCGACGAGCTGGTCAAGCGTGGCGTCGTAGAGAAAGGCGACTGGGTCATCCTGACCAAGGGCGACAGCTACCACACCACCGGTGGCACCAATGGCATGAAGATCCTGCACGTGGGCGACCCGCAGGTCTGAGTGACACGCTGAAAAACAAAAGCCCCGCCATGTGAATGGCGGGGCTTTTTTGCATTTCAAGAGTTCGTGTCGAACTCGGTCAAGTGTGGGAGCGGGCTTGCTCGCGAATGCGGTGTGGCAGTCGACGGGTACATTCGCTGATCCATCGCATTCGCGAGCAAGCCCGCTCCCACATGTAGATCAGCGCCGGGTGATGAACCCCGACAACGCCGCAATCGCCTCTGGCGACCTCAACCGCTGGGTAAACAACGCCCCCTCCTCCTCAATCACCTGCCGCAGTTGCTCACGATCCACGCTCTTCATGAGCTGCTTGGTCACCTGCACCGCCCCCGGCGCCAGGCTTTCAAAGCGCTCGGCCATCTCCCGCGCCTTGGCCAACGCCGCCTCGCCGCTACCCAGCGCCTCCGTGGCAATCCCCCAGGCTGCCGCCTGTTCGCCGGTAAAGCCCTCGCCCAGCAACAATAATTCCGCAGCCTTTGCGTGCCCCAACAACCTCGGCAGAATCAGGCTCGACCCAAACTCCGGGCACAGCCCCAGGTTGACAAACGGCATGCGCAACCGCGCATCGCGGCTGATGTACACCAGGTCGCAATGCAGCAACAGGGTTGTACCAATGCCCACCGCTGCGCCCGCCACCGCAGCAATCACCGGCTTGCGGCAGTTGAGCAGGCTTTTCATGAAGTAAAACGGGGGGCTGTCGAGATCGCTGGGCGGTTGTTCGAGAAAATCGCCGATGTCGTTGCCGGCGGTAAAACAGTCACTGCTGCCCTGGATCAGTACGCAGCGCAGGTCTGCGTCCGCGTCGGCCTGCTCCAGTGCCTCGGCCAGTTGCGTGTACATGGCTCGAGTGAGCGCGTTCTTCTTGTCGGGGCGATTGAGCTGCAGGGTCAGCAGCCCGCCTTCGCGCAGCTGTTGGATGGCGTCGGTCATGGCGAATCTCGCGGCTGGAAAGTTCAGCGCTCAACCACGGGGCAGGAACACATCCGCCAGCAGTTGATTACGCGGCAGCCCCGCCAGGAACAAACGCTTGGAAAACGCCTCGACACTGACAGGGTGCCCGCAGAGTAAAGCCAGAGTTTGCCGCGAAACAAGCCGCAGTTGCGCCAATGCCTGGGTCGCCTGCGCCGCCGTCCACAGCTCCACCGTCAGGTTGGAATGCTGTGCAGCCAGTGCCGCCAAGGGTTCGGCCAGGTAATGGCTCTCGGCATCATGGGCCAGGTGAATCACGCGGATGTCGCCCTGATGATCCTGGCGCAAGGCCTCACACAACACGCCCCAAAGAGGGCCAAGGCCGGTGCCGGACGCCAGCAGCCACAGCGGTCGGCTTTGCCAGTCGGGATCGTATTGCAGCGCACCGCCGCGCAGTTCGCCCAGCCGCAAACGGTCGCCCAGCTGCAACTGGCGGGCAAGATCACTGAATTCGCCAGGCAGACGGCAATCGAGGTGAAACTCCAGGAATGGGTCATCCTGGGGCAAGCTCGCCAGGGAATAGGGCCGCGCCACTTGTCCCGCCCACAACACCAGATGCTGCCCAGCCCGGTAGCGCAGGCCTCGCTCGGTTTGCAGGCGCAGGCGCAGCACACTCGGGCTCAACCAATCGATACCCACCACCTGGGCCGGCAACCCATCACGCGTAGGATCAAAGGTTTCGACGCGCAGATCATCGCTCACCTGGCACTGGCACGCCAATCGCCAGCCCTCCTGGCGCTGCGCCGGGCTCAGGGCATCGGGCTGCGTGTCCTCGACCTCCCCCGCGCAACGCACCAGGCACGCATGGCAACTGCCGGCACGGCAACTGTAGGGCACGGCCACACCCGCCTGGTTCAAGGCATCCAGGAGGTTGCTGCCGGCCGGTACCGACCAATGGCGCTCGCCGACGTACAGTTCAGGCATATAAGGACTCATCACAAGGGGCATGCACAGGGAATCATGCCTGCGACAGTTTGACCATAGTCGGGTGTATCGGCCACCGCGCCGGGTTATACTGCCGCGCCTTTTTAGCGTCGCGCCAACAATACTTGCTCTTCTTGGCGACGCGCCTTGGAAAGGTGGGCTCAGCCGACCGATGCACTTCACTGAGCCCACCTTTATTGAATGTTCCCTTATAGAGGAGCGCGACTCATGACCGTGATCAAGCAAGACGACCTGATTCAGAGCGTTGCCGACGCCCTGCAATTCATTTCCTATTACCACCCCGTTGATTTCATCCAGGCCATGCACGAAGCCTACCTGCGCGAAGAATCGCCAGCGGCCCGTGACTCCATCGCCCAGATCCTGATCAACTCGCGCATGTGCGCCACCGGCCATCGCCCGATCTGCCAGGACACCGGTATCGTCACCGTGTTCGTGCGCGTGGGCATGGACGTACGTTGGGATGGCGCCACCATGGGCCTGGACGACATGATCAACGAAGGCGTGCGTCGCGCCTACAACCTGCCGGAAAACGTCCTGCGTGCCTCGATCCTGGCCGACCCGGCAGGCGCGCGCAAGAACACCAAGGACAACACCCCGGCGGTGATCCACTACTCCATCGTCCCGGGTAACACCGTGGAAGTGGACGTAGCGGCCAAGGGCGGCGGTTCCGAGAACAAGTCGAAAATGGCCATGCTCAACCCGTCCGACTCGATCGTCGACTGGGTGCTCAAGACCGTTCCGACCATGGGCGCCGGCTGGTGCCCACCGGGCATGCTCGGCATCGGCATCGGCGGCACCGCCGAGAAAGCCGCGGTGATGGCCAAGGAAGTGTTGATGGAGTCAATCGACATCCACGAGCTGAAGAAGCGCGGCCCGCAGAACCGTATCGAAGAGATGCGCCTGGAGCTGTTCGAGAAGGTCAACCAACTGGGCATCGGCGCCCAGGGCCTGGGTGGCCTGACCACCGTGCTCGACGTGAAGATCATGGACTACCCGACCCACGCCGCCTCCCTGCCGGTGTGCATGATCCCCAACTGCGCCGCCACCCGTCACGCGCACTTTGTGCTCGACGGCTCGGGCCCGGCCTCGCTGGAAGCGCCACCGCTGGACGCCTACCCGGAAATCGTCTGGGAAGCTGGCCCATCGGCCCGTCGCGTCAATCTCGATACCCTGACGCCGGAAGAAGTGCAGAGCTGGAAGCCGGGCGAAACCGTGCTGCTCAATGGCAAGATGCTCACCGGTCGCGACGCTGCGCACAAGCGCATGGTCGAGATGCTGAACAAGGGCGAAAGCCTGCCGGTGGACCTCAAGGGTCGCTTCATCTACTACGTCGGCCCGGTTGATCCGGTGCGCGAAGAAGTGGTTGGCCCGGCCGGCCCGACCACCGCGACGCGGATGGACAAGTTCACCCGTCAGATCCTCGAGCAAACCGGCCTGCTGGGCATGATCGGCAAATCCGAGCGCGGCCCGACCGCCATCGAAGCGATCAAGGACCACAAAGCCGTATACCTGATGGCCGTCGGTGGCGCCGCTTACCTGGTAGCGCAAGCCATCAAGAAATCGCGCGTTGTTGCCTTCGCCGAACTGGGCATGGAAGCGATCTACGAGTTCGACGTGAAAGACATGCCGGTGACCGTTGCGGTCGATAGCAAGGGCGAATCCGTGCACATCACCGGTCCTGCCATCTGGCAGAAAAAGATCAGTGAAAGCCTGGCGGTAGAAGTGCAGTAAGCGCTTCCCCTGCAAACATAAAGGCGACTGTGGCCATGGCCCAGTCGCCTTTTTTATGGCACATGGTATGGTGCACTCCCTTACCGTGCCTGCCCATCACCGTATGATCGTCATCCCTCGCCCCCTGCGCCTGACCTTCTATTCCCTGCTGATCATCGCTGGCGCGCTACTGGCCGCAACCTTGGCCACTCGCCATGCCGAACGCCAGGCCCTGGTAGACGATGCTGCCCGCGCCAATCAGCAGCTCACGCTGTATGGCAACTCCCTGCACACCCTGATCGAACGCTACCGCGCCCTGCCCGCCGTGCTGGCGTTGGACTCGGAGATGATCAATGCCTTGAAGGGCCCGCTGGATACCGCGACCCAGGATTTGCTCAACCGCAAGCTGGAGCGCATCAACGGCGCCGCACAATCCTCCACCCTGGAACTGATGGACCGCACTGGCCTGGCCGTGGCCGCCAGCAATTGGAACCTGCCGAGCAGTTATGTGGGGCATAACTACGCGTTCCGGCCCTACTTCAGCCAGACCTTGAGCCAGGGCACCGGGCGGTTTTATGCAGTGGGCGTGACGACCGGCATCCCCGGTTACTTCCTTTCCAGCGCGGTGCTGGATGAACGCGAACAGTTCCTCGGCGCCATGGTCGTCAAGCTGGAGTTCCCCGAGCTTGAGCGCGAGTGGGCCCAGGGCAATGACCTGCTGCTGGTCAGCGACGCACGTGGCATCGTGTTTATCGCCAATCAACCGGGCTGGCGTTATCGCAACCTGCGGCCGTTGTCGGCCAGCGACCTCGCCGAATTGAAGGCCACTCGCCAATACGACAAAAAACAACTGCAACCGCTGGAGACTCAGACCCTGCGGCGTTTTGACGAAAACAGTCACCTGATGCGCGTCAACGGCCCCGATGGCAACGCCAATTACATCTGGGAATCCCTGCCACTCAAAGCCGAAGGCTGGACCCTGCACCTGCTGCGCAAGCCGCAGTTCGCCTTTGAGGATCAGCGCAACGCTGGCCTGGCCGCCGCCGGATCCTGGCTGGCGCTGGTGTTCCTGGTGCTGTTCCTGACCCAGCGCTGGCGCCTGGCCCGTTTGCGTCAGCGCAGTCGCGAAGAGCTTGAGCAACTGGTGGAAGAGCGCACCCAGGCGCTGCGCACCGCCCAGGATGGCCTGGTGCAATCGGCCAAGCTGGCAGCGCTGGGGCAGATGTCTGCGGCCCTCGCCCACGAGATCAATCAACCGCTGACGGCGCAGCGTATGCAGCTGGCCACCTTGCGCCTGCTGCTGGATCACGGTCGGGTCGACGACGCTTACCAGGCGCTCACGCCACTGGACGATATGCTCACGCGCATGGCCGCACTCACCGGCCACCTCAAGACCTTCGCGCGCAAGAGCCCGAGCGGCCTGCGTGAACGCCTGGACCTGGCCACGGTGGTTGATCAATCCTTGCACCTGCTCGACGCGCGCTTGCGTGATGAAGCCATCGGCGTGGTGCTCGACCTGACCCGCCCTGCCTGGGTGCGCGGTGATGCAATCCGCCTGGAGCAGGTGTTGATCAACCTGCTACGCAATGCGCTGGACGCCATGGCCGACAAGCCGCGCAAACGCCTGGAAATCCGCCTGCATGCCGATCAACAGCTGTGGCAGCTCACCGTCAGCGACAGTGGCGGCGGGATTGCCGAGGAGCATTTGAACAGCGTGTTCGACCCGTTCTTCACCACCAAGCCCGTGGGCGACGGGCTCGGCTTGGGGCTGGCGGTGTCCTACGCTATCGTGCACGAATTGGGCGGACGCCTGATCGCCGGCAACCGTGGCGACGGCGCGGTGTTTAGCCTGACCCTGCCTATCGCCCTGGAGACGCCCGACCTATGTTGAACGCGGTGATTGTGGTCGATGACGAAGCCAGCATTCGTACGGCTGTCGAACAATGGCTGAGCTTGTCGGGGTTTGAGGTGCAGTTGTTCAGCCGCGCCGAGGCGTGCCTGGCGCAACTGCCCAAGGATTTTCCCGGGGTCATTTTGAGCGATGTGCGCATGCCGGGTCTCAGCGGCCTGGAGCTGTTGGCCGAAGTGCAGCGCCGCGATGCTGATTTACCGGTGATCCTGCTCACCGGCCATGGCGATGTGCCGATGGCCGTCGAAGCCATGCGCGACGGTGCCTACGATTTCCTGGAAAAACCCTTCAGCCCCGACGCCCTGCTCAACAGCTTGCGCCGTGCCCTGGACAAGCGTGGCTTGATCCTGGAAAACCGCCGCCTGCATCAACAGGCTGACCATCGGGCGCAGTTGGAATCGACGCTGCTGGGCGTGTCCCGGGGTTTGCACACCTTGCGCCGCCAGGTGCTGGACCTGGCGAGCCTGCCGGTCAACGTACTGATCCGTGGAGAGACCGGCAGCGGCAAGGAGCTCGTCGCCCGCTGCCTGCATGATTTCGGCCCGCGGGCGAAGAAGCCCTTTGTGGCGCTCAACTGTGCTGCGATCCCCGAGCAACTGTTTGAGGCCGAGCTGTTCGGCCACGAAAGCGGCGCGTTCACCGGCGCCCAGGGCAAGCGCATCGGTAAACTGGAATATGCCCACGGTGGCACGCTGTTCCTGGACGAGATCGAAAGCATGCCCCTGGCCCAGCAAGTGAAATTGCTGCGCGTACTGCAGGAGCAGAAACTGGAGCGGCTGGGATCCAACCAAAGTATCCACGTGGACCTGCGCATCATCGCCGCCACCAAGCCGGACCTGCTGGAAGAGGCCCGCGCCGGGCGTTTTCGCGAAGACCTGGCCTATCGCTTGAATGTCGCGCAACTGCGCCTGCCGCCCTTGCGTGACCGTCGCGAAGATATCCCCCTGCTGTTCGACCACTTTGCTCAGAGTGCTGCCGAACGCCTGGGCCGCAGCGTTGAGCCCCTGAGTGGCGCACAACTGGGGCGCCTGCTCAGCCATGACTGGCCAGGCAACGTGCGTGAACTGGCCAACGTCGCCGAACGCCAGGTGCTGGGGCTTGGCGAACCGGAACCGGAAGGCATCGAGGCCGGGCAATCCCTGGCTGCGCAGCAGGAGGCCTTCGAGGCTCACTGCCTGAAAGCGGCGTTGACCCGGCACAAGGGCGACATCAAGGCGGTGCTGGCTGAACTGCAACTGCCTCGGCGCACCTTCAATGAAAAAATGCAGCGCCATGGGCTCGTGCGGGAAACCTTCCTGTAGGGCCCGGCTTGCTGGCGTTGGTGCGCTTGAGGACCCTATCGCCGGCAAGCCGGCTCCTACAGGAATGCATTTTAGAGGTGGGCTTGCCTGTGATGGCGTCGACAGCCATAAGCGGATTTCCGCTCATCACCCGATAAATGTCAGCAATTTTCCGCTCACAAAAAACCCGCAACCCTTCTAGACCGGGCCTTCATCCACCTGGCACAGCTCCTGCTATAGCCCCAGCCAGGCAGTGCTCAAGCACGCTCCATAAAAACAACTAGATGAAGGATCCTTCAATGGATAACTCCAACACCTTGCCTCTGGGGTCGGCGGCCGCGCCGGCGAAAGAACGCACCACCTCCAGCCGTATCAAATCGATTTTCAGTGGTTCCGTCGGCAACATGGTCGAGTGGTACGACTGGTACGTCTACGCCGCCTTCTCGTTGTACTTCGCAAAAACCTTCTTCCCGAAAGGCGACACCACCGCCCAGCTGCTCAACACCGCCGCGATCTTTGCCGTCGGCTTCCTGATGCGCCCGATCGGTGGCTGGCTGATGGGCCTGTACGCTGACAAAGTCGGGCGTAAAAAGGCCTTGATGGCCTCGGTCTACCTGATGTGCTTCGGCTCGTTGCTGATCGCCCTGAGCCCTGGCTATGAAGTCATTGGTATCGGCGCACCGGTCTTGCTGGTATTTGCCCGTTTGCTGCAGGGCCTGTCGGTCGGCGGTGAATACGGTACCTCCGCCACCTACCTCAGTGAGATGGCGACCAAGGAACGCCGTGGTTTCTACTCCAGCTTCCAATACGTAACCCTGATCTCTGGCCAGCTCATCGCCCTGGGCGTATTGATCGTGCTGCAACAATTGCTCACCACCGAGCAGCTGTATGCCTGGGGCTGGCGTATCCCGTTTGCCATCGGTGCCCTGTGCGCAGTGGTTGCGCTGTACCTGCGTCGCGGCATGGAAGAAACCGAGTCGTTCACCAAGAAGGAAAAAGCCAAGGAAAGCGCGATGCGCACCTTGATGCGCCATCCCAAGGAACTGTTGACCGTGGTCGGCCTGACCATGGGCGGTACGCTGGCGTTCTACACCTACACCACCTACATGCAGAAATACCTGGTGAACACTGTCGGCATGAGCATTTCCGACTCCACCACCATCTCGGCGGCGACGCTGTTCCTGTTCATGTGCCTGCAACCGATCATCGGTGGGCTGTCGGATAAAGTCGGTCGTCGGCCGATCCTGATCGCCTTCGGCATCCTCGGTACCCTGTTCACCGTGCCGATCCTCACCACCCTGCACACCATCCAGAGCTGGTGGGGCGCGTTCTTCCTGATCATGGCGGCGCTGATCATCGTCAGCGGCTACACCTCGATCAACGCCGTGGTTAAAGCCGAACTGTTCCCGACCGAAATCCGCGCCCTGGGCGTGGGCCTGCCGTATGCCCTGACCGTCTCGATCTTTGGCGGCACTGCTGAATACATCGCGCTGTGGTTCAAGAGCATCGGCATGGAAACCGGTTACTACTGGTATGTGACGGCGTGTATTGCGGTGTCGCTGGTGGTCTACGTGACCATGAAGGACACGCGTAAGCACTCGCGGATCACCACCGACTAACCGTTGAACGCCGTTCAAAATGTGGGAGTGGGCTTGCCCGCGAAAGCGGTGTGTCAGTCAACGATTGTAGAGACTGAACCACCGTATTCGCGGGCAAGCCCGCTCCCACATTGGGTATGATGCTGGTCCCGAAACCGAGAGCAGAACAGGCCATGTCCGACGATATCCATTTCTACGAACCCGCCAACGGCCACGGCCTGCCGCATGACCCGTTCAATGCCATTGTCGGGCCTCGTCCGATCGGCTGGATTTCGTCCCACGACAGCGAAGGCCGCCTGAACCTGGCGCCCTACAGTTTCTTCAATGCGTTCAACTACATTCCGCCGATCATTGGGTTTTCCAGTGTCGGGCGCAAAGACAGCCTGAACAACATCGAACAGACCGGCGAGTTTGTCTGGAACCTGGCCACCCGCCCGCTGGCCGAGCAGATGAACCAGAGCTGCGCCGCCGTTTCCCCCGAGGTCAACGAATTCGAGCTGTCCGGCCTGACGCCGGTGGCGTCGAAGATTGTTGGCGTACCACGGGTGGGCGAGAGCCCGGTGTCGTTCGAGTGCAAGGTCACGCAGATCATCCAGCTTCAGCGCGCCGACAAGGCATTGGTGCCTAGCTGGCTGGTGTTGGGCGAGGTGGTCGCGGTGCACATTGCCAAGTGGCTGCTCAAGGATGGGGTCTACGACACAGCCGCCGCCGAGCCTATCCTGCGCGGTGGCGGCCCGGCGGATTACTTCCAACTGGGCCCCGAAGCCCTGTTCAAGATGTATCGCCCAGGTGCAACACCACGCTGACTACAAGGCAATAAAACCTGTGGGAGCGGGTTTGCTCGCGAAAGCGGTGGATCAGTCACAGCCGTATCGACTGACACGCCGGATTCGCGAGCAAGCCCGCTCCCACAGTTGGATCAGCAGCGTTCTTTAGTTGGCAGCAGTGGCCCAAGAAAGTTGACCGTCTTCATCCACATCGACCAAGCACTCAAGCTGCAGGGTCGCCGCATCGTCGGCATCGGAGGCGGTCTTGAACTTTTGTCCATCAAGGATCTTGTGAAACTGCGGTGCGCCCATGCCATCCAGTGCCTTGACGGCGACGGCGGCGCTATAGCCACCCTCACCCGGTACTACCGCGGAAACGGCTTCGTGGTGGGCAAATTGTTTACGTGCCATGTTGCAGGTCCTGGCCAATGGAAAGTCGGCCATTCTAAACCTGATCAGCCGGCGAGTTGCAGGTACTCGCCGTAGGCATTGGCGGCGGATGCATCGGTGAAGGTCTGGAAGTCCATGCTGCGCACGACCATGTCGTTCAACAACTCGGTGAAGATCATCAGCGCTGGAGAGTTGAAGTAGGCGCTCATCGCCTGCTCGCTGCTCCAGAAGCCGGAGATCAACCAGACATCGGGATCGACCTGGGAATGCTGCAACGAGAATTGCAGGCAACCCTGAGCCTGACGGCCCGGTTCGATCAAACTGCTCAAGCGTGCACCGAGTTCGGTGCTGCACCCGGTGCGGGCGCGGATAAAGGCCATATGGCTCGCGGGAATGGGGGTGGACATGTTCGACTCTCCCGTTGAGAAGTGATGCTCGGCAAGCACTGTGAGGGCGTGTTGCCACAGGATCAAAGATAACGGCGCGGGTATGGACGCGGTTAGTCGATTCCTGCCGGCTTATTGCACAATCCTGCGAATAGCGTAGACAGGACGTTCGGCCACCGGTTTTATTCCACGGGCAAACGCCTTGTTTCAGGGAGATGACAGGCCCGGTGCTTGCCTGATTCACGATGTGTCGCAGGATCAGGCAAGGATTGTGCAGAATCGACATAACACTCTCTAACCGCCACCGCTAAGCTGAGCCCATCAAAAAAGTGTGTAGAGGTCGCCCCATGCCGTCGCCCGAAACCAAGTCCATTCCCCTCGATGCCGAAATGGAAAAGCAACGCGCGGAGCTTGCCGGTATCGTGCATCGCCATACCTGGGAAGACGGTTCCTATGGCACGGCGATCACGACCTTGTACCTGAACCGCCACAACACACCGCGCGATTTCATGCCGGTGCTGGTCGAGCCAGCCCTGTGCATTCTTGCCAGCGGCAGCAAGGAAGTGCGCCTGGCGGATGAAATATTCGCCTACGACCCGCTCAACTACTTGGTGTTCTCGGTCGCCATGCCGGTGGCCGGCCGGATCATCGAGGCCACGCCGGAGGACCCGAACCTGTCGGTGCGCATCAATATCGACCCGGCGCAACTGACGGCCTTGATCGCCGAGGCAGGCCCAATGGGCGTGCCGTCACGACCGACGTCACGTGGCATGTACGTCGACCGCATCGACAACCAATTGCTCGACGCGGTGCTGCGCCTGGCGCGCCTGCTCGATACACCCAAAGACATCGCCATGCTCGCGCCCCTGATCAACCGCGAAATTCTTTATCGCCTGTTGCGCGGCCCGCAAGGTTATCGGCTGTATGAAATTGCCGTGGCCAACAGTCAGAGCCACCGCGTCAGCCAGGCGATCAAGTGGCTCAATGGCAACTACGAACAACCGCTGCGCATCGATGACCTGGCCAAGGAAGTCAACCTCAGCGTCTCGACCCTGCACCACCGTTTCAAGGCGATCACCGCCATGAGCCCGCTGCAATACCAGAAGCAACTGCGCCTGCAGGAAGCGCGGCGATTGATGATTGCCGAAGGACTGGAAGCGTCGGCGGCCGGGTATCGGGTGGGGTATGAAAGCCCGTCACAGTTCAGTCGGGAATACAGCCGGTTGTTCGGCGCGCCGCCGCTGAGAGACCTGGCCCGATTGCGCCAAAGCATCTGACTCAACGGAGATCAAAATGTGGGAGCGGCGGTTCGACGCTTCCACATGGGTTTTGTGTTTATTCAGTCCAGACCGCGGGGTAGCTGCAAGGTCACCCGCAACCCACCCTCGCGCAAATTCTGCAAACTCACTTCACCGCCATGGCTATGGGCAATGTTGCGCGCAATCCCCAACCCCAGGCCGTAGCCCTGTTGCTGCCCGGCCAGGCGAAAGTGCGGTTCGAACACCTGCTCAAGACGCTGCTCCGGCACCCCGGGGCCTTCGTCATCCACGTGCAGGATGAACTCCGCGCCATCGTCCTCGATGTACAGGTGGGCGTTCTGACCGTACTTCAACGCGTTGTCGATCAGGTTGCCAATGCAACGCTTGAGCGCCAGCGGCTTACCCGGATAGGCGCTCAGCGCTCGGCCGTGTTGGGTGACCCGACCATTGCCGTTCGGCGCCAGGTACGGCTCCACCAGGCAGTCAAGCACGTGGTTCAGGTCGACCGGCTCGATGTTTTCGTGGATATCCGTGTCCTTCACGCACTGCAGCGCGCCCTTCACCAGTAGCTCTAGCTCATCCAGGTCACGGCCGAATTTGGCTTGCAGGTTCTCGTCTTCAAGCAATTCCACGCGCAGGCGCAGACGGGTGATGGGCGTGCGCAAGTCGTGGGAAATCGCGCTGAACAACTGGCTGCGTTCGGTCAGGTAACGGCTGATGCGTTCGCGCATCGCATTAAAGGCGCGGCCCACTTCCACCACTTCGCTGCCACCGCCTTCGGCCACCGGTTCTACATCGGCGCCCAGGGACATGTCCCGCGCCGCCCGCGCCAGGCGCTTGAGTGGCCGGCTTTGCCAGTGCACCAGCAGGCCGATGAACAACAGCAGGAAGCCGCTGGTCAGCACGATAAACCACACTTGCTGGGACGGCAGGCCTTGTTCTTCAAGGCTGGTGTAGGGCTCGGGCAACAGCGAGGCGATGTACAGCCATTCGCCGGGGGCAAGCTGGATCTGGGTGACCAATACCGGTGGGTTCACCGGTTCCAGGGTCAACGCATAATGGGCCCAAGAGCGTGGCAGCTCATCGAGTTTGAGCCCGGCATTGAAGATCCGCAGGTCTTCAGCGCTGACGAACTCCACCGAGATGTCCACGTCGGCACCCAGGGTCTGGCGCAGCACCTCGTCCACCGCGACCAGTACCGCCTGTTTGCGTGGAGTTTCCGGTAATACCTGCATGTCCAGCGGGCGATCATTGAGGGTCACGACAAACCGGGTGCCGCCCATGCTGCGCAATTGATCGAGGACCAACGGTCGATAGGCCACCGGCAGCGAACGGAAATAACTGACGCTGGCCGTCATCGAATGCGCCAGGCTACGGGCGCTGGTGACCAGGCCTTCGAGCTGGGTGGCGCGCAACTGCGACACCCAGATCACGCTGGACAGCGCCTGGGCAAACAACACGGCCAGCAGCGTCAGCATCAGCATGCGCCCCAGCAACGAGCGCGGCACCGGAAAGCGACGGCGGTGCTCGGTCAGGTGTTCAGTGGGCATTGCCGGCAACCACGCTGGCTGCCAGTTGGTAACCACTGCCGCGCACCGTGCGGATCAGCCGAGGAGGCTTTTCGGTATCGCGCAGGCGTTGGCGCAGGCGGCTGACGGCCATGTCGACGATACGGTCCAGCGGCATCAGGTCGCGGCCACGGGTAGCGTTGCCGATGGTGTCGCGGTCGAGGATCTGTTGCGGGTGGTCGAGAAATAATTTGAGCAGGGCGAAATCGGCCCCGGAGAGGATCACTTCTTCGCCGTCTACATGAAACAGGCGGTGGCTGATCATATCCAGGCGCCATTCATCAAACACCAGCACGTCCCCACCTACGCTGCGCTCCTGGCCGAACTGGCAACGGCGCAACAGGGCTTTGATCCGTGCTTGCAACTCGCGAGGGCTGAAGGGCTTGCCGATGTAGTCGTCGGCGCCCAGCTCCAGGCCGATCACGCGGTCGGCCTCGTCGGAACTGGCAGTGAGCATGATGATCGGCACCTGCGCCTGGCGCGGGTGTTGGCGGATCCAGCGGCAAAGGCTGAACCCGTCTTCGTCCGGCAACATCACATCGAGGATGACCAAGTCGCAGGGCGCCTCGTTCATCGCCTGGCGGAACCCCGCGCCATCCGGCACGCCACGCACCTGGAAACCGGCGCGACTGAGGTAGGTCTGCAGCAATTCGCGGATTTCCTGGTCATCGTCGACGAGGAGAATCGATTTACTGATTACGCTCACGGGGTCCTCCTTGTTGTTATGGCCAAGCTTAAGTCATTTGTTGCCCTTGAGGCCCCCTTCGCGAGCAAGCCCGCTCCCACATTTGCCTGCATTCCAACAGTGGAATGCGATCGAATGTGGGAGCGGGCTTGCTGGCGAAGGGGCCATAACTCACTACGCAAAGGCCTGTTCGAGCGCGACGCCAGCCCCGGTCAACCCGGAATACGGCGCAGTCACCAACCACACCGGAATACCTTTGAAGTAGTCGCTCATGCAGCCTTTGTCGCTGAAGCTCTTGGCAAAGCCGCTGTTGATAAAGAAGTCGGCAAACCTCGGTATCACCCCGCCCACGATATACACACCGCCGCGTCCACCGGTGGTCAATACGTTGTTGCCCGCCACTCGACCCAGCCAGATGCTGAACTGGTCCAGGACTTCCATCGCGATCGGGTCGCCGGCCAGGCCGGCAGCCGTAATGGCTTCGGGCGTGTCCAGTACCGGGGTGTGCCCGTCGACCGCACAAATGGCGCGGTACAAACGGGGCAACCCACCGCCACTCAGCGCGGTCTCGGCGCTGACATGGCCGATCTCCGTGTAAATGTGCTGCCACAGCTGGGTTTCCCGCGGGCTGCTCAGGGGCAGGTCGACATGCCCGCCCTCCCCCGGCAGCGCCGCAAAGCGGCCAGCGCCCAAGTCCAGCAACGTGCCAACCCCCAGGCCAGTGCCTGGGCCGATCACCACCGCCGGACGCAACGGCTCCGGCGTGCCCGCGCAGACCACACGAAATTCGTCGGGCTTGAGGCGGGTCATGCCCAAGGCCATGGCCGAGAAGTCATTGACCAGCAGCAGTTCATCCACCTGCAGGGTTTTGCAAAAGTCAGTCTTGCTCAGGCGCCAATGATTGTTGGTGAATTTAAATTCATTCCCACTCACCGGCCCGGCCACCGACAGGCATACCGCGCCGATGTCCCCGATTTCCAGGCCTTCCTCCTTGAGGTAAACCTTAATCGCGTCTTCAGGGCTGGAGTGATCCGCCGTGGCATGCACGCGGATCGAATGCAGTTCCTGATCGCGCCACAACGCAAAACGGGCGTTGGTGCCCCCGATATCACCGACCAGCGCAAGCTTCACTTAAGCGTCTCCAAGGCAGAGGTAAAGGCGCTGGCGCCTTGCTCTGCGGAGCTTGCGGCCAAGCGCATAAATGCAAACAGCTCGCGACCGGCCCCCACGTTATTGCCCAACAGGCCCGTGGCAGGCGCGCGCGCTGCGAATTCGTCGGCGTCCACCTTAAGCTCCAAGGTGCCCTTCACGCCATCCACGCGAATGATATCGCCATCGCGCACCCGCGCCAGCGGCCCGCCGCTCTGGGCTTCGGGGTTGACGTGGATCGCGGCGGGGATCTTACCCGACGCGCCGGACATACGCCCGTCTGTTACCAGTGCGACCTTGAAGCCACGGTCCTGCAACACGCCAAGGAACGGCGTCATCTTGTGCAGTTCGGGCATGCCATTGGAGCGCGGGCCCTGGAAGCGCATGACGGCCACGAAGTCTTTTTCCAACTGACCGGCCTTGAACGCGTCGGCCAGGTCTTGCTGGTCCTGGAACACCACCGCCGGCGCTTCAACAATTTGATGTTCCGGAGCCACGGCAGACACTTTCATCACGCCACGCCCGAGGTTGCCTTCCATCACACGCAAGCCGCCTTCCGGCGAGAACGCACGGGCTACGGGACGCAGGATGCTTTCGTCGAGACTTTCGATCGGGCCGTCGCGCCAGATCAGCTCGCCGTCGACCAGGAAGGGTTCCTGGGTGTAGCGGCTCAGGCCTTTGCCAGCCACGGTGTTGACGTCCTCGTGAAGCAGGCCGGCTTCGAGCAGCTCGCGGATCAGGAACGACATGCCGCCCGCCGCCTGGAAGTGGTTGATGTCGGCCTTGCCGTTTGGATACACATGGGACAGGGTCGGCACCACCTCGGAAAGGTCGGCCATGTCGTCCCAGGTGAGGATAATGCCCGCCGACATGGCGATGGCCGGCATGTGCAGGGTGTGGTTGGTGGACCCGCCCGTGGCGTTGAGGGCAATGATCGAGTTGACGATGGATTTCTCGTCGACGATCTCGCCGATCGGCGTGAAGTTGCCGTTGGCCTTGGTCAAGCGCGTGACCTGGTGCGCGGCTTCGCGGGTCAGGGCATCACGCAGCGGTGTGTAGGGGTTGACGAACGAAGCGCCCGGCAAGTGCAGGCCCATGACTTCCATCAGCAATTGGTTGGTGTTGGCGGTGCCGTAGAAGGTGCAGGTACCAGGGCTGTGGTAGGACTTCATCTCCGACTCCAGCAGCTCTTCGCGGGTGGCCTTGCCTTCTGCGTAGCGCTGGCGCACGTCGGCTTTCTGTTTGTTGGAGATACCCGACGGCATTGGGCCGCCCGGTACGAAGATCATCGGCAGGTGGCCGTAGCGCAGCGCGCCCATCATCAGGCCGGGGACGATCTTGTCGCAGATGCCCAGCATCAGCGCGGCGTCGAACATGTTGTGGGACAGCGCTACCGCTGTGGACATGGCAATCACTTCACGGCTGAGCAGGCTCAGCTCCATGCCAGGCTCGCCCTGGGTCACGCCATCGCACATGGCCGGGGTGCCGCCGGCAAACTGGCCGACCGAGCCGACTTCGCGCAGGGCTTTCTTGATCTGCTCGGGGAAGTGTTCGTACGGCTGATGCGCCGAGAGCATGTCGTTATATGAAGAAACAATTGCCACGTTGGCCGCATTCATCATGCGCAGGCTGTTTTTGTCTTCGGTGCCGCAACCGGCCACGCCATGGGCGAAGTTGGCGCATTGCAGCTTGCCGCGCATCGGACCGTCGCTGGCTGCGCCGCGAATGAGCGCAAGGTAAGCCTCGCGGGTGGCGCGGCTGCGGGCGATAAGCCGTTCGGTGACCTCAAGGACGCGGGGATGCATGTGTAGAACTCCAGGCTAACGGATGTGGCGACCTGAGTGTCTATGCTGATCAAACGCCCGCAGCGCATGGGATGGCAGGGAGTCGTTTGGATCATCGGACCAGTTGATTCAGGTCACTCGTTGTAGATTGAACAAAATATTGCCACTAAAAAGGCTTGTTTTCTATTTTTATGCGAATAATCTTGTAATTCTTACAACAAATCGACGACAGGCACTTTCCAATGACTCTTCGTATCGCAATCAATGGTTTTGGCCGTATCGGCCGTAATGTCCTGCGCGCACTGTATACCCAAGGCTACCGCCAGGATTTGCAGATCGTCGCCATCAACGATCTGGGCGACAGTTCGATCAACGCCCACCTGCTCAAATACGACACCGTGCATGGCACTTTCGAAGCAGAGGTCGCCCACGATCAGGAAAGCCTGACCGTCAATGGCGACCGGATTGCCGTCAGTGCCATTCGCAACCCCGCCGACCTGCCGTGGGCTGCACACAAGATCGACGTGGTGTTCGAATGCACCGGCCTGTTCACCGACCGTGACAAGGCTGCCGCCCATATTACCGCTGGCGCGCGCAAGGTGATCATCTCGGCCCCGGC
Organism: Pseudomonas pergaminensis; assembly: GCF_024112395.2. NCBI lineage: Bacteria > Pseudomonadati > Pseudomonadota > Gammaproteobacteria > Pseudomonadales > Pseudomonadaceae > Pseudomonas > Pseudomonas pergaminensis. Next base: position 5,370,647 of record NZ_CP078013.2, read on the forward strand.
CAAGGGCGCGGACGCCACTGTGGTTTATGGCGTAAACCATGACATTTTGCGTCAGTCCCACCAGATCATCTCCAACGCCTCGTGCACCACCAACTGCCTGGCGCCGGTCGCCCAGGTGCTGCACCGCGAGCTGGGTATCGAAAGCGGCCTGATGACCACGATTCACGCCTACACCAACGACCAGAACCTGACCGACGTCTACCACACCGACCCGTACCGCGCGCGTTCGGCCACCCAGAACATGATCCCGAGCAAGACTGGCGCCGCCGAAGCGGTAGGCCTGGTGCTGCCGGAATTGGCGGGCAAGCTGACCGGCATGGCCGTGCGTGTGCCGGTGATCAACGTGTCGCTGGTTGACCTCACCGTACAATTGAAGAAAGAAGCCACTGCCGAAGAAGTCAACGCGCTGCTCAAAGAAGCCAGCCAGCACTCGAAGATCCTCGGCTACAACACCCTGCCGCTGGTTTCCAGTGACTTCAACCACAACCCGCTGTCGTCGATCTTCGACGCCAATCACACCAAGGTCAGCGGCAAGTTGCTCAAAGTGCTGGCCTGGTACGACAACGAGTGGGGCTTCTCCAACCGCATGCTGGATAACTGCCTGGCGCTGTGCAACGCCGAGTAATCCAGTGGGAGTAGGCTTGTGTGGGAGCGGGCTTGCTCGCGAATACAGACGCCTCGGTTCATCTGAATACCGAGGTGATGCATTCGCGAGCAAGCTCGCTCCCACATTTGTCCTGTGCAAAACCGCTCAAAGTGCCACTTGCCATTTGAGTTGATGATAAGCATTATCATTAACTGCAAATCGGTCTGGTACCACTGTGAGCCAATCTCGCTTCAACCACGTCTTTCTCACCCAACGGGTGATTCTGCTTCGCACCTTGCAGCGGATGGTGAATAACCACAGCACCGCCGAAGACCTGTTGCAGGAAACCTACCTGCGCGTCACCCGGGCCCTCAGTGAGCGGCCGATCGATCACCTCGAACCCTTCGTCTATCAAACCGCGCGCAACCTCGCGCTGGATCATCTGCGTGCACGTCGGATCCAGGCCCGCATGCTGCAGGAAGATGTCCCGCTGGACGTCCTGCAAAGCGTCGCCGCGCCGATCAGCACGCCCGAAGATGCCACCCAGGCCGAGCAGATGCTTGAAGCCCTCAGCGTCAGCCTTGGCCAGTTGAGCGCCCGCCAACAGCAGATTTTCATCCTCAGCCGCCTGCATGATTGCAGTTACCAGGAGATCGCCGATCAGCTCCAAGTGTCCTTGAGCACCGTGCAAAAGGAACTGAAATTGATCATGGCCATCTGTGTAGGTGTGGCCGAACGGCTGGATCGGCCTTAAGCTTCACTCGACAGAATCGTCGACCCAAGCTGCAGGAAAGTTGAATAGAACGTGGCGAAGACCCGAGGAACACCGTGACGGACCCGAATAAACTGCGCCCCCATGAGCTGGCTCATGAGGTGTTGCAAGACACGGCTATGGACCAAGCCCTCGACTGGCTGATCGCCTTGCAGTGCCCGCAGCCCGGGCAGCAGGCCGAATTCGAAGCCTGGCTGGCCAGCGACCCCGCCCACGTCCACGCCTTCGGCAAGGCCCAGGCTGCCTGGGGTGGCGCGCCGGTGTACAGCGCCGCCGTCGCACTGGCGGCGCCGCGCAAACCCAGCGCCTGGCGCCGGATCAAGCCGCACTGGAAGCCACTGGCCACCGCCGCCGTGTTGTTGATCGGCCTGTTCAGCTTCAGCAATTTGCCGGTACGCCTGCAAGCCGACCACCTTACCGTGGTGGGCGAACGCCAGCGCCTGCAATTGGACGACGGCTCCAAGGTGTTGCTCAACACCAACTCGGCGTTTTCCAGCAGCATCAAGGACCACCAGCGTATCGCCCGCCTGTATCAGGGCGAGGCGTTTTTCGAAATCGTGCCCAACCATGGCCTGCCCCTGGAAATCGACGCCGGCCCCGTGCGCGCCAACGTGCGTGATACCGCGTTCGCCGTGCGCTACCTCAATGGCGAAGCGCAGGTGCAAGTTCAGCGCGGCGATGTCGACCTGAGCAACACCTTCGATGATGCCCGCGTGCGCCTGCGCGCCGGTGAAAGTATCCGCATCGGGCCCAAGGGCTTCGGCCAACCCGCCAAGCTGGACGCCAACAAGGACCTGGCCTGGGTGCAGGGCCGGCTGATCTTCGAAAACTGCCCCATGAGCGAAGTGCTTGCCGAACTGCGCCGCTATTACCCTGGCTGGATCGTCAACACCAACGATCAACTCGCCAGCGTCGCCGTCACGGGCAATTACCGCATCGACCAGCCGCTGGACGTGGTGCGTTCACTGGCGCACATCACCTCGGCCAAGCTGTCGGAATACCCGGCGCTGGTGATCCTGAACTAAATGAGAATTATTTTTACTCGATAGCCAACGATGGTACGTCTCGTCTTAGCCAATGCAACTGATTCCTATTTGTTTCAGTTCGCAACTATAAGATTCGTACCCCGGAGCGCTCTCGATGTCCTCTTGTTTCAACCGCCGGTCCTCTTCGCCCGTCCTGTCCTTGCTGACTGCAGCCATCCTGCTGGCCGGTGCGCCAGTGATGACGGCCACCGCCGCAGAACCCGCCCCGCGCAGCCACGGCAACTACAACTTCAGTATCGAGCAGCAGTCGCTGGTCTCGGCACTCAATGCCTTTACCGCCGTGACCGGTTGGCAAGTCGGCCTGCCCGCTGAGTTGGGCCAGGGTGTGTCGTCCCCAGGCGTACGCGGCCCGTTGTCGCCGGAAAAAGCCCTGGACCGGCTGTTGGTGGGGACCAACCTGAGCTACCGCAAACTGGGCAGCAACAACATCGTGCTGGAGAAACGCGCAACGGGCGGCACCCTCAACTTGCAACAGGTGACCATCAGCGCTACCCGTAACGAGCAAAACATCAGCAGCGTGCCCAGCACCGTGACCGTGCAGGAACGCGAGGAGCTGGACCGCCAGAACGTGAATACCATTCGTGAACTGGTGCGTTATGAACCCAACGTCTCGGTCGGCGGTGCGGGTGGCCGCTCAAGCAATTCGGGCTACAACATTCGCGGCATCGACGGCGACCGCATCCTCACCCAGGTGGATGGTGTGGAAGTGCCGGACAACTTCTTCAACGGCCCCTACGCCAAGACCCGCCGCAACTACGTCGACCCGGAAATCGTCAAGCGCGTGGAAATCCTGCGCGGCCCGGCCTCGGCCCTGTACGGCAGCAGCGCCATCGGCGGCGCCGTCAGTTATTTCACCCTCGACCCGGATGACATCATCAAGCCCGGCAAGGACGTTGGCGCGCGCCTCAAGACCGGCTACAGCTCCGCCGACGAAAGCTGGCTGACCTCCGGCACCGTCGCCGGCCGCGTGCAGGACTTCGACGGTTTGCTGCACTTGAGCCAGCGCAATGGCCATGAGATGGAATCCTACGATGGCAACAACGCCACGGGCCTGGCGCGCACCGGCGCCAACCCCGAGGACGCGCGCACCACCAACGTGCTGGCCAAGCTGGGCTGGAACTACGGTGACGACAATCGACTGGGCCTGACGTACGAGAAGTTCAAGGATGATCGCGACGTCAATCTCAAGAATGCCGTGGGTGGTCCGTTCACCGGTGGGCGCGGTTTCAACTTCTACCGTGCGCGGTCGGGCAACGACACCATCACCCGCGAGCGTTTCGGCATCGAAAACCGCTTCGCCCTTGACTCGCCGATTGCCGACCAGATCAAGACCAGCCTCAACTACCAGATCGCCAAGACCGACCAGTCCACCGCCGAAATCTACCAGCCATCCCGCCGCGTCCTGCGCACCCGCGAAACCCTCTACGAGGAAAAACAGTGGGTGTTCGACGCACAGCTGGACAAGGCGTTCAGCGTGGGCGACACCGATCACCAAGTCACCTACGGCACCACCCTGAAACAACAGAAAGTCACCGGCTCCCGCGAAGGCGGCGCTACCTGCCTGGCGGTCGGCAGCGGTTGCACGGCCATCGGCGCGCCCAGCCCGATTGCCAGCGACAGCGTGAAAAAGGCCAGTGACTTCCCGGACCCGACCATCAACACCTACTCGCTGTTCGCACAAGACCAGATCACCTGGGACAAGTGGACCTTCCTGCCCGCTGTGCGCTACGACTACACCCAGCTCAAGCCCAAGTTGACTGAAGAGTTCCTCAACACGGTTGACCCGACGCGGATCTACGCCCACAGCGACAAGGAAAAAACCTGGCACCGCGTGACGCCAAAATTCGGCCTGACCTACGCACTGACCGATCACTACACCTGGTTCGGCCAATACGCTGAAGGCTTCCGCACACCGTCGGCCAAGGCCTTGTACGGCCGTTTTGAAAACCTGCAGCAGGGCTACACCGTCGAGCCCAACCCAGACCTCAAGCCGGAAAGCAGCAAGGGCGTGGAAACCGGGATTCGCGGCAACTTCGATTCCGGTTCGTTTGATATCGCTGTGTTCTACAACAAATACCGCGACTTCATCGACGAGGACGCCTCCGTCGCCGGCGGCACCTCACAGCAATTCGAAGCCAATAACATCAAGCACGCCACCATCAAAGGGATAGAAGCCAAAGGGCGCCTGAACCTTGATGCCTTCGGCGCACCGCAAGGCCTGTACACCCAGGGTTCGGTCGGCTACACCTATGGCCGCAACGACGACAATGGCGAGGCGCTCAACAGCGTCAACCCGCTCAAGGGCGTATTCGGCCTGGGCTACGACCAGGACAACTACGGCGGCCTGCTGAGCTGGACCCTGGTGAAAAAGCAGAACCGCGTCGACAGCACCACCTTCCACGCGCCTGACGGCAGCACTACCGGCCCGTTCAAGACCCCAGGCTTCGGCGTGCTTGACCTGACCGCCTTCTACAAGGTCACCAACGACGTGAGCGTCAATGGCGGCCTCTACAACCTCACCGACAAGAAGTACTGGAACTGGGATGACGTGCGCAGCTACGACGGCGTCGGCGAAGCCGGTGTGACCTCCCCGGCCAACCTCGACCGCCTGACCCAGCCGGGTCGCAACTTTGCGATCAACGTGATCTGGGACATCTGATGAAACCCGCCTCACCCCGGCGCCTTTATTCAACGTCGGGGTGAGGATTTTTTACTGTGCCGCGTCTTCTTGTTCGTCTAGTTGATAACAGCTCTCTTTCGGGCACCAAGGCGCTTCCCTTCTCAAGGACTTTTTTCATGACCGCTTCCCCAACCGCAGAACGTGCAAGCCTGCGCTCCCAGCGCCTGAACCAGATCACCAACGAGCCACATACCAAGCTCGACGCACTGGTCAAGGCCCACGCCCCGTTTGAAACCCAGGCCAACTTCGCCCGCTTCGTCGTGGCGCAGTATCTGTTCCAGTCGGAACTGGTAGCCCTGTACAACGACCCCGAGCTGATCAAGATCGTGCCGGACCTGGCCGAGCGCTGCCGAGCCGAAGCCGCCAAGCTGGACCTGGGCGACCTGGACACCGAGGTACCGGCACCGGTCGCCGGCGCCGTGAAGAACCCGAGCAAGGCCGAAGCCCTGGGCTGGCTGTTTGTCTCCGAAGGCTCCAAGCTGGGCGCCGCGTTCCTGATCAAGCGCGCCGTCGGCCTGGGCCTGAGCGAAACCTTCGGTGCCCGTCACCTGGGTGAGCCGGCCGGTGGTCGTGCCGAAGGCTGGAAAAGCTTTACTCGTACCCTCGACGCCCTGGAATTCAGCGCCGAAGAAGAAGCCGCGGTGGAAAAAGGCGCGATCGACGCGTTTGTGCGCTTCACCGTGCTGCTGGAACAGGCGTACGCTAGCGCCCCTGAACTGGCCTGACCCTTGGCTGGAATGCGATAAAAATATGGAAGCGGGCTTGCTGTGGTGAGCAGGCTTGCCCTGCGCTGGGCTGCGAAGCAGCCCCTTGGGTCGGCGGTGAGCCCGTCGGGGGACAAGCCCCACTCACCACAGCAAGCCCGCTCCCACATTTAGATCTCATTTCATATTGATTCTCTGTGATATCTCTACCTATGACCGGCAAAACCCAATCCACCTCGAAAATCGCCCGGATCCTCTTCGGCCTGCTGGCCTACGTCAGCCTGGGCATCGGGCTGGTGGCGATTGTCGTGCCGGGTTTGCCCACCACCGAATTCATCCTGCTCGCCGCGTGGGCCGCCACCAAAAGCTCTCCGCGCCTGAGTGCCTGGCTGGAAAACCACCGGCTGTTCGGGCCGATCCTGTTCAATTGGCGCAACGGCAAGATCATCGCCCGCCGGGCCAAGGTCAGCGCCACCGTGAGCATGCTGCTGTGCGCCCTGTTGATGCTGGTGATGCTCGATCATGGCTGGCCGATCTACCTGGCGATTGCCGGGATGAGCCTGGGCAATCTGTGGATCTGGTCACGCCCGGAACGGCTTGCAGCGCCCGTATAACGTAGCGTGTAGGGTTTTTCCTACCGCTCATCGCCTCTCTCTCATGAATTGAATCATGACGCCGATGTTTCAGACATAGCGCTGAATGGACTTGGCCTGCACTGCGTGCCTTCAAACAAGTCCATTCGTGAGTGAACCTATGTTCGACACCCTCTCCATTCGCTTGAAAATCGTGTTGCTGTCGGGCCTTTGCCTGTTGGGGGTGATCGCGCTGGTCGTCGGCATCAACCTCTACAACACCAACCAGAACGATCAACTGGTCAGCGACTCCAGCTCGCGCATGCTCACCGCCAGCGTGGAACAACTGCTGCAGGCCAAGGCCGCCGAGCAAGCGGTGCACTTGCAGAAAACCTTTGGAGACAGCCTGCTGGCCGTGACCGCCCTGGCCGATCAGATCAAGGACCTGCGCAACTTGGCCGCCCAGCGCGGACTGGAGCCTGGCGCACTGCGCGAAGCACTTAACCAGAGCCTGAAAACTGCCTTCGAACGCAACAGCAAAGTGCTGGGCATGTGGTTGTCATTCGAGCCCAATGGCCTGGACGGCAAGGACAGCGAATTCATCGACGACAAGGCTCGCGTCTCCAACGAAAAGGGGCGGTTCTCCAGCTACTGGAGCCGTGCAGGCGGCGAAGGCTTGAACACCATCATGGTCGAGGACGACCTGACCAAGACCACCCTCAACCTCAGCGGTACGCCCTACAACATCTGGTACACCTGCCCACGCGACACCCGCAACACTTGCCTGCTGGACCCATACGAAGACACCGTGGCCGGCAAACCCGTGTTGATGACCACCATCTCCCTGCCGCTGATCGTGGACGCGAAGGTCATTGGCGTGGTGGGCGTCGACATCGCCCTCAACGCCTTACAGGCCAGCACCGACGCGGCACAGAAAGACGTGTTCAATGGCGCCGCGCACCTGGAAATACTCTCCAGCACCGGTTTGATTGCCGCCTACAGTGGCGAGCCGGCCAAGGTCGGCAAGAACCTGATCGACACCCTCGGTGCCGAAGGCAAGGAAATCGTGCAACTGCTGGCGAGCGACAACCGCATGATCCGCGAGCAGAACGGCACCATTCGCGCGGTGTACCCGGTGAAGCCGATCGCCGATGCCAAATCCTGGGGCGTGGTGATCAAGCTGCCAAAAGCGGTGATGCTCGCCGACAACGTCAAACTGCAAGCGGTACTCGATGACGCTCAGGCAGCCGGCACCCTCAAGGCGCTGCTGGTGGCCGCCGCCGCCGGCTTGCTGGGCTTGCTGCTGATCTGGCTGACTGCCACGGGTGTCACCCGCCCAATCAACAGCGTGGCGGCCATGCTCAAGGACATCGCCAGCGGTGACGGCGACCTCACCCAACGCCTGGCCTATGCCAAGAAGGATGAACTGGGCGAGTTGGTGAACTGGTTCAACCGCTTCCTCGACAAACTGCAACCGACCATCGCGCAGATCAAGCAAAGCATCACTGAAGCCCGTGGCACCGCTGACCAGTCCTCCGCCATCGCCCGCCAGACCAGCGAAGGCATGCAGGTGCAGTTCCGCGAAATCGACCAGGTGGCCACCGCGTCGAACGAAATGAGCGCCACTGCCCACGACGTGGCCAACAGCGCCTCGAATGCCGCCAGCGCGGCACGCGGTGCCGATCAGTCGGCGCGTGAGGGCATGTCGATCATTGAGCAGAGCACTCGCGATATCACCTCCCTGGCCGAGGAAGTCAGCAAGGCCGTGGGCGAAGTCGAAGCCTTGGCGGTCAACAGCGAACAGATCGGTTCAGTGCTAGAAGTGATCCGCAGCATTGCCGAGCAGACCAACCTGCTGGCCCTCAACGCCGCCATTGAAGCGGCGCGCGCCGGGGAAAGTGGCCGTGGGTTTGCGGTGGTGGCCGACGAGGTGCGCAACCTGGCCAAGCGCACCCAGGATTCGGTGGAAGAGATCCGCTTGGTGATCGAACGGATCCAGAGTGGCACCCGTGGCGTGGTCGCCACCATGCACTCGAGCCAGCATCAGGCGCAGAGCAATGCGGGGCAGATCCATCAAGCCGTGCAGGCCTTGGGCAAGATCAGTGACGCGGTCACCGTGATCAGCGACATGAACCTGCAGATCGCCAGCGCCGCCGAACAACAGAGCGCCGTGGCCGAAGAGGTCAACCGCAACGTTTCGGCGATCCGCACCGTGACCGAGACCCTCACCGGCCAGGCCACCGAGTCGGCGGCCATCAGCAGCCAACTCAATGCATTGGCCAGCCAGCAAATGAAGTTGATGGATCAGTTCAGGGTCTGACAGCTTGCACAAAACCCTGTGGGAGCCGGCTTGCCGGCGATGGCAGCCTTGAAATTGATGCAACTCTCAAGGGCCTCATCGCCGGCAAGCCGGCTCCTACCATTAGAGACCAGTCCAAGCCTGGACAAACGCCGCCACATCCTCTTTAGCCGCGGTACGCGGCGGGTTCTGCGGCGTGCCCAGGTAAAGGAAGCCAATCACTTCCTCATCCGCCGTCAGCCCCAGGCCTTTGGCGACATGGGCCGAGTAGGACAATTCGCCCGTGCGCCACACCGCGCCAATCCCCTGGGCATACGCCGCCAGCAGGATGCCGTGGGCGGCGCAGGCGGCGGCCAGCAGTTGCTCGGACTTCGGCACCTTGAAATGTTCCTGCAACCGGGCAATCACCACCACCACCAACGGCGCGCGCAACGGGCCGTTCTGGGCCTTGTCGATGGCGGCTTGCGGGGCATCGGCGTCCTGCAGGCGTGCGGCTTCGGCCAGCAGCGTGCCCATTTGCTCACGGGCAGCGCCTTCAACCGTGAGGAAACGCCAAGGGCGCAGTTGGCCGTGGTCAGGCGCGCGCATGGCGGCGGCGAACAGCACGTCGCGCTGCTCCTGGGTCGGTGCCGGTTCCAGCAGACGCGGCACGGAAACACGGTTGAGCAAAGCGTCGAGAGCCTGCATTGGCCACCTCCAGAGAAAAATGTGCGGTCATTCTAGCGGGAATGAATCGGATTCGACCAAACGATAATTGCTCTTATTCATTGCGCCCCGCCCTGTTAGACTTTGCGACCTTATTTTTCGTCTTCGTCCGGGAAACTCGATGTTCCGTTCGCTTTTTCGCCTGTCCGCAGCCGTGCTGGCCTTGAGCCTGAGCGCCTGCGATGACGCGCCCAGGTTTACCAAGGCCGAGCCGGGTGAATCACGGGCGGGCGGCGCTGCGACGGTGAACAAGCGTGACCAGAACGCGTTTTCCCTGCCTTCGGCCAACCTGTCGCCCACCCGGCGCCTGGATTTCAGCGTCGGCAACAGCTTCTTCCGCAGCCCCTGGGTGATCGCGCCGTCCACCACCACGGCACGTGATGGCCTGGGCCCGCTGTTCAACACCAACGCCTGCCAGAACTGCCATATCAAGGACGGTCGCGGCCATCCGCCGCTGCCCGACGCCCCCAATGCAGTGTCGATGCTGGTGCGCCTGTCCATTCCGGATACCCCGGCCTACGCCAAGCTCATCGAACAGATCGGCGTAGTACCCGAGCCCGTCTACGGCGGGCAACTGCAAGACATGGCCGTGCCGGGCGTAGCGCCTGAAGGCAAGGTGCGCATGGATTACACACCGGTCAACGTGACGTTCAAGGACGGCACGGTGGTCGAGTTGCGCAAGCCGGACCTGCAAATCACCCAGCTCGGCTACGGCCCGATGCATCCGGATACGCGTTTTTCCGCACGCATCGCCCCGCCGATGATCGGCCTGGGCCTGCTCGAAGCCATCAGCGACGCCGATATCCTGCGCAACACCAACCCGAAGACCGCCGACAAAGAAGCCATCGTTGGCCGCGCCAATTGGGTCTGGGACGATGCCCAGCAAAAAACCGTGCTCGGGCGTTTTGGCTGGAAGGCCGGGCAACCCAACCTCAATCAACAAAATGTTCACGCGTTCTCTGGTGATATGGGCCTCACCACATCCCTGAGACCCTTTGATGACTGCACCGTTGCCCAAGTCGCCTGCAAACAGGCCCCCAACGGCAATGGCGCCGACGGCGAGCAGGAAGTCAGCGACAATATCCTGCGCCTGGTGCTGTTCTACACCCGCAACCTGGCGGTGCCGGCGCGCCGGGGCGTCAACACGCCGCAGGTGCTGGCCGGCAAAAACCTGTTCTATCAAGCCGGCTGCCAGGGTTGCCACACACCAGCGTTCACCACGGCCGCGAATGCCGCTGAACCTGAACTGGCCAACCAAGTCATCCGCCCCTACAGCGACCTGCTGTTGCACGACATGGGGCCGGGCCTGGCCGACAACCGCAGCGAATTCAAGGCCGGTGGCCGCGACTGGCGCACCCCGCCGTTGTGGGGCATTGGCCTGACGCAAACCGTGAGTGGCCACACCCAGTTCCTGCATGACGGCCGCGCCCGCAACCTGCTCGAAGCCGTGCTGTGGCACGGCGGCGAAGCACAAGCGGCGCAGCAGCATGTGTTGTCCTTTAATGCCGAGCAGCGCGCAGCGTTGCTGGCGTTCCTGAATTCTTTATAAGCTTCGCCCCAATTACAGAAGGGAGCTCGACATGTTCCGTCCCAAGTTGTTGTTCACCAGCCTGGCCGCCCTCGCCCTTGGCGCCTGCTCGCCCCAGGACCCGCAAGCGGTGACCTCGGCGGCCATCGCCAAGCAAGTGATCCTGCCGACCTACAGCCGTTGGGTTGAAGCCGACCGTCAACTGGCCGTGAGCGCCCTCGCCTACTGCCAGGGCAAAGAGAGCCTGGACACCGCCCGTGCCGACTTCCTCCACGCCCAAAAAGCCTGGGCCGAGCTGCAACCCTTGCTGATCGGCCCGTTGGCCGAAGGCAACCGTTCGTGGCAGGTGCAATTCTGGCCGGACAAAAAGAACCTGGTCGGCCGCCAGGTCGAGCAACTCGTCGCCAGCCAGCCGCAGATCGACGGTGCCGCCCTGGCCAAGTCCAGCGTGGTGGTACAAGGCCTGTCGGCCTACGAATACATCCTCTATGACGCCAAGACCGACATTGCCGACGACGCCCAAAAGGCCCGTTACTGCCCGCTGCTGGTGGCCATCGGCGACCGTCAGAAGGCCCTGGCCGAAGAGATCCTGGCCAGCTGGAACAGCACCGACGGCATGCTCGCGCAGATGACCAAGTTTCCTAACCAGCGCTACGCCGATTCTCACGAAGCCATTGCCGACCTGCTGCGCGTCCAAGTGACCGCACTGGACACCCTGAAGAAAAAGCTCGGCACGCCGATGGGCCGCCAGACCAAGGGCATCCCGCAGCCATTCCAGGCCGATGCATGGCGCAGCCAGTCGTCCCTGCAAAGCCTCGAAGCCAGCCTCGCGGCAGCCCAGACCGTGTGGGTGGGTGTGGACAACAAAGGCCTGCGTGGCCTGCTGCCGGCCGAGCAGAAGCCATTGGCTGACAAGATCGACGCTGCCTATGCCGCGTCCCTGAAACTGTTCGCCAGCAACCAGCGCACCCTCAACGAACTGTTGAACGATGACGCCGGGCGCCAGCAGCTCAACGATATCTATGACAGCCTCAACGTCGTCCACCGCCTGCACGAAGGCGAACTGGCCAAGGCGCTGGGCATCCAACTGGGCTTCAATGCCAACGACGGTGACTGATGATGCTCAGGCGACAGGCTTTGGCCGTTGGCAGCGTGCTGCTCAGTGCACTCACTCTGGGTGGCTGGACGCTGTTCAAAAGCAAGGACAAGGGCCCGCTGCTGCTGTCGGCGCGCGATGATGCGGACGGCAAGCACTACGCCGTCGGCTACCGCCTGGACGGCAAGCCGGTGTTTGCCACACAGGTCGGCCAGCGCTGCCACGACATCATCAACCACCCGACGCTGCCGATCGCGCTGTTTGTCGCCCGTCGCCCGGGCACCGAGAGTTATCTGATCGACCTGCGTGATGGCGCGCTGCTGCAAACCATCACCTCCCATGCCAATCGCCACTTCTATGGCCACGCGGTCATCCACAAGAGCGGCGATTGGCTGTACGCCACCGAAAACGACACCTCCGACCCTGGCCGTGGCCTGCTCGGCGTGTACAGGTTCGAAGGCGAGCGGCTGGTGCACAGCGGTGAGCTCTCCACCCACGGTATCGGCCCGCACCAGGTGTCGTGGATGCCCGATGGCGAAACCCTAGTGGTGGCCAACGGCGGCATTCGCACCGAAGCCGAAAGTCGCGTGGAGATGAACCTCAACGCCATGGAACCGAGCCTGGTGCTGATGCACCGCGACGGCACCTTGATCAGCAAGGAAACCCTCGGCCAGCAGATGAACAGCGTGCGCCACATGGGGATCGCCAGCGATGGCACCATCCTCACCGGGCAGCAGTTCATGGGGCCGTCCCAGGAGCGCTCCGAGTTGTTGGCGATCAAGCGTCCAGGGCAGCCGTTCGTAGCCTTCCCGGTGGCCGATGAGCAGTTGCAGGCCATGGGGCACTACACCGCCAGCGTGGCGGTGCACAGCGAACTGCGCCTGGTGGCGTTGACCGCGCCGCGGGGCAATCGCTTCTTTATCTGGGACATGGACAGCGGCGCGCTGCGCCTGGATGGGCCGCTGCCTGACTGTGCCGGTGTGGGGGCCGTCGAGGACGGCTTTGTCGTCACCTCCGGCCAGGGTCGTTGCCGCTTCTACGATTGCCGCCAGAAACAACTGGTAGCAAAACCGTTGGAATTGCCCGCAGGGCTCTGGGACAACCATCTTCACTTGATCTGACGCGATTCCCTGTAGGAGCCCGGCTTGCCGGCGATGAGGGCCTCAAGCCTTGCGGCGATGCGAAGTACGCTATCGCCAGCAAGCCGGGCGCCTACAGGTCCGTTTACCTGTCAAAAATACCGAGTGGAATACCCCCAATACTCGGAGTAATGTTCCGACAATCGTCTGTCTTCGTCTGTCCCAGTTTTTCCAAGGAATCGGAATATGCTGCGCCGTCGCATGCTGATCATGTTGGGTGTCGTCCTGTTAATCGTGCTGCTGTTGGCGGGCTATAAAGCCTTTTCCATCTATCAGCAGATTCAGGTCTTTTCCAAACCCAAGCCGCCGGTCAGTGTGGCCGTCGCGACGGCGGCCGAGCAGCCCTGGCAACTGCGCTTGCCTTCGGTGGGTACGCTCAAGGCGTTGCAAGGGGTGAACCTGAGCCTGGAGGTGGCCGGCACGGTCAAGGACGTGCAGTTCGAGTCCGGGCAGAAGGTCAAGGCCGGGCAACCGTTGGTGCAACTCGACAGCGCAGTGGAAAGCGCCCTGCTGGAAACCGCCCAGGCGGATCTGGGCCTGGCCCAGCTGGATTACGGTCGCGGCAGCCAGCTGGTGGGCAGCCAGGCCATCTCCAAAGGCGAGTTCGATCGCCTTTCCGCGCAACTGCAAAAGAACAAGGCCACGGTCAACCAGCTCAAGGCGTCGCTGGCGAAAAAGCACATCGTCGCGCCGTTCAGCGGCACCATCGGCATTCGCCAGGTGGACGTGGGTGACTACCTGGCCAGCGGCACCGTGATCGCCACCCTGCAGGACATCAGCAGCCTCTACGTCGATTTCTATATCCCCGAACACTCCGTGCCCAAGGTCGCCCTCGGGCAGGCGGTGCAGGTGGAAGTCTCGGCTTACCCTGGCGAGCAATTTCGCGGCAGCGTCAGCGCGATCAACCCCAAGGTGGAGAACAGCACGCGCAACGTGCTGGTGCGCGCCACGCTGGCCAACCCGGAGGGCAAGCTGCTGCCCGGCATGTTCACCAGCCTGGACGTGCTACTGCCCAACCCCGCCCCGCAGATCGTGGTGCCTGAAGGCGCAATTACCTACACCCTCTACGGCAACTCGGTGTACGCCGTGGCCGAGAAAAAAACCGAGAGCGGCGAAGTGGAAAAGGATGCCGATGGTAAGCCCCTGCTGATCGCCGAACGACGCTTTGTCGAAACCGGTGAACGACGCGGCGGCCTGGTACGGGTGAACAAAGGCTTGAAAGCCGGTGAGCAGGTGGTCAGCGCCGGCCAGCTAAAGCTGGACAACGGCACGCCCATTGCCATCAGCCCGGACAAAAACCTGCCGGCAGGGCACTGAGCCATGAAGTTCACCGACGTCTTTATCCGCCGACCCGTGCTGGCCATGGTGGTCAGCCTGCTGATCGTGTTGCTGGGTTTCCAGGCCTACAGCAAGCTGCCGTTGCGCCAGTACCCGAGTATGGAAAACGCCCTGATCACAGTGACCACCGCCTACCCTGGTGCCAACGCGGAGACCATCCAGGGCTATATCACCCAGCCCCTGCAGCAAAGCCTGGCCAGTGCCGAAGGCATTGACTACATGACCTCGGTGAGCCGCCAGAACTTCTCGGTGATCTCGATCTACGCGCGCATCGGCGCCAACAGTGACCGGCTGTTTACCGAGTTGCTGGCCAAGGCCAACGAGGTGAAGAACAAACTGCCGCAGGACGCCGAAGACCCGGTACTGAGCAAAGAGGCCGCCGACGCCTCGGCACTGATGTACATCAGCTTCTCCAGCGGGGAACTGAGCAACCCGCAGATCACCGACTATTTATCGCGCGTGATCCAGCCCAAGCTCGCCACCCTGCCCGGCATGGCCGAAGCGGAGATCCTCGGCAACCAGGTGTTTGCCATGCGTATCTGGCTAGACCCGGTCAAGCTCGCGGGCTTCGGCCTCAGTGCCAGCGACATCACCGACGCCGTGCGCCGCTACAACTTTCTGTCCGCCGCCGGCGAGGTGAAGGGCGAGTTCGTGGTCACCAGCATCAACGCCAACACCGACCTCAAGTCCGCCGAGGCCTTTGGCGCGATCACCGTGAAAACCGACGGCGACAGCCGTGTGCTGCTGCGGGACGTGGCACGGGTGGAAATGGGCGCGGAAAACTACAACGCGATCAGCTCGTTTGGCGGCACCCCGTCGGTGTACATCGGCATCAAGGCCACGCCCAGCGCCAACCCGCTGGATGTAATCAAGGAAGTGCGCAAGATCATGCCGGAGCTGGAATCCCAGCTGCCGCCCAACCTCAAGGCAGAAATCGCCTACGACGCCACGCTGTTTATCCAGGCCTCCATCAACGAGGTGGTCAAGACCCTGTTTGAAGCGGTGCTGATCGTGATCGTCGTGGTGTTCCTGTTCCTCGGCGCCCTGCGTTCGGTGGTGATCCCGGTGATCACTATCCCGCTGTCGATGATCGGCGTGCTGTTCTTCATGCAGTTGATGGGCTACTCGATCAACCTGCTGACCCTGCTGGCGATGGTCCTGGCCATTGGCCTGGTGGTGGACGACGCCATCGTGGTGGTGGAAAACATCCACCGGCATATCGAGGAAGGCAAGACGCCCCTGGACGCAGCGCTGGAAGGCGCGCGGGAGATCGCCTTGCCGGTGGTGTCGATGACCATCACCCTGGCGGCGGTGTATGCGCCGATTGGTTTTCTCGAAGGGCTTACCGGCGCCTTGTTCAAGGAGTTCGCGCTGACACTGGCCGGGGCGGTGATCATCTCCGGGATCGTCGCCCTGACGCTGTCGCCGATGATGTGCGCGCTGTTGTTGCGTCACGATGAAAACCCTTCGGGCCTGTCTCACCGTCTCGACCGGATTTTCGACGGCCTCAAGCGCCGCTACCAACGCATGCTGCACGGCACCCTGAACACCCGGCCGGTGGTGATCGTGTTTGCGTTGATTGTGCTGTGCCTGATCCCGCTGTTCCTCAAGTTCACCCAGTCGCAACTGGCACCGGACGAAGACCAGGGCATCATTTTCATGATGGCCAGTGCGCCGCAGCCGACCAACCTCGACTACCTCAACACCTACACCGACGAATTCATCCAGATCTTCAAAGAGTTTCCGGAGTACTACTCGTCGTTCCAGATCAATGGCTTCAACGGGGTGCAGTCGGGCATCGGCGGTTTCCTGCTCAAGCCGTGGAACGAGCGCGACCGCACGCAGATGCAAATCCTGCCCGAGGTGCAAAAGCGCCTGGAGCAGATACCCGGCCTGCAAGTGTTCGGCTTCAACCTGCCCTCCTTGCCCGGCACGGGTGAAGGCTTGCCGTTCGGTTTCGTCATCAACACGGCCAACGATTATGAGTCGTTGCTCGAGGTGGCCAACCGCGTGAAAAAACGCGCGATGGAGTCGGGCAAGTTTGCCTTTGTGGACATCGACCTGGCGTTCGACAAACCTGAAGTGGTGGTGGATATCGACCGCGCCAAGGCGGCGCAGATGGGTGTGTCGATGCAGGACCTCGGCGGCACCCTGGCCACCTTGCTGGCGGAGGCGGAAATCAACCGGTTCACCCTGGACGGGCGCAGTTACAAGGTGATCGCCCAGATCGAACGTGCTTACCGCGACAACCCCGAATGGCTGAACAACTACTACGTAAAAAACGCCAAGGCTGAGCTGTTGCCACTCTCCACGCTGATCACCGTCACGGACCGCGCCCGCCCTCGGCAGTTGAACCAGTTCCAGCAACTCAACTCGGCGCTGATCTCGGGCTTCCCTATTGTCAGCATGGGCGAAGCCATCGACACGGTGCGCCAGATTGCCATTGAAGAAACCCCGCCCGGCTATGCATTCGACTACAGCGGCGCGTCCCGGCAATTCATCCAGGAAGGCACGGCGTTGTGGGTTACCTTTGGCCTGGCCCTGGCGATCATCTTTTTGGTGCTGGCGGCGCAGTTCGAAAGCTTCCGTGACCCGCTGGTAATCCTGGTGACGGTGCCATTGTCGATCTGTGGGGCGCTGATTCCGCTGTTCCTGGGTTGGTCGAGCATGAACATCTACACCCAGGTCGGTTTGGTCACGCTGATCGGCTTGATCAGCAAGCACGGGATCCTGATCGTGGAGTTCGCCAACCAACTGCGCAAGGACAAGGGCCTGACGCCCCGCCAGGCAGTCGAAGAAGCCGCCGCAATTCGCCTAAGGCCAGTGCTGATGACCACTGCGGCGATGGTGTTCGGCATGGTGCCGCTGATTTTCGCCACGGGCGCCGGCGCGGTCAGTCGGTTCGATATCGGAATGGTGATTGCGACGGGGATGTCGATCGGCACGCTGTTCACGTTGTTTGTGTTGCCGTGCGTCTACACCTTACTGGCCAAGCCGGACAAGGCCTGACACGCAGGCAAAAAAAAGGGCCTCGCATCGCAAGACCCTTTTCCGGGGGGTTGAATCGTTTCAACTCTGCGGCCTCATGCCTTGAGACATGCCAAACATGAACAGCAACAGTTCATGATCAGGCTTGACCGCAGTGCTCGCCTTGGCAACGCGCGGCAACAGGCATTGCCCGCCACCCTGCGTTGCACTGAGCACCTGTGTGCGAGGCTGTTCCCAGGCCGCCAGCGCCATGGCTGCAACGCCCAACGCCCCGACCAAGAACAGACCTCGTGCTATTTCTAGCTTCATCTGGTTAAACCCTTGATAGCGCTGCCAAACGCCGTCTCGTAAAAGTAGCTGAGTTTCGCCCAGTCGGTAGCGTTCCACGACGAATGGCGACGCAGTTGCAGCATGTCATGGGAGGCGGCCCGATAAGCGGTCAAGCGCTGGCGGCATTTCTCGAAATCCAGCAGTGCCACTTCAACGTTGGCGGCGTCACCTTCGCCCGTCACCCGCACGAAAATATGCTTGATATACAGGCAACCGTGTTGCCAGCGCCCGCGGTGCATGCGCGCCAGGGTGCCGGCCAGTTCCTTGAGCACGCGCTCATGCACAAGCTCGCCGTACTGCTCACGGCCACCGGCGGCGTACCAGTTTTCGATTTCGTCAAAGCCATCCAGGGCGGCGGTCACCAACAGTGCCTGCCAGCGCTGCTCGGAGTCGCGGCGCGCCTCGCAGAAGACCATCTCCGGCACGCGTACATCCAACAGGCGCAGGCCCTTGATCGCGTCCCGCTCGCGCAGCACAGTGGGGCGGCCCAACGGGTGCAGCCAGCTGCGGTAGATATGCCCGGTCTGGCGCTTGGCGTAGAGCAAGCGTCCATTGGTGCCCATCACGCGCTGCACGCCGCTTTCACCACCACGCCGACGGTTAGGCTCTTCGACCCACTCGCCCTGCTGGCGCCAGAAATAATCAAAACGTTCCTCGGGCGCTACATGACTGCCTGCTACGCACTCAACTGCCATCCTGTTACCTCTTGCGTAATACGTACACTCGCCACATGGCATAGAGCGGAATGAAGTCCAGGGACTCCTGAACTCGAAAACCGGCTTCCTCGAACTCGGCTTCAACAGTAGCAGCCGGTAACACAAATCTATTTTGGTAACCTTCCTGCTCACCCTTCTTGCGACGCTGACCTTCGAGACGCTTGCGTTTCCAGGCTTTGAAGTTGCCATCGACCCACAATGAAACGATCACGCTGTCTCGAGTAACACGCTGAAACTCCCGCAATATCGCCAGCCGGTGCGCCGGATCACCAATGTGGTGCAACAAGCGCATGCAGAAAATGCTGTCGACCGCGTTATCTGGCAAATCGATATCAAAGGCAGATGTTTGCAAAGGCCGTACCCGTTTCACCACATCGGCGGGCTGGGCGACGGTTGCCACCTTTAACATCGACGCCGAATTATCGGCACCGATGATCACGCGGTTGGGCTTTTCGGCCAGCAACGGCCAGAAACGCCCGGCGCCACACGGCAAGTCCAGCACCAGGCCAGGCTCACCGGCCATCGCCAACGCGCCACGGGCCAATTGCTCGTCGCGTTTGTGGGACAGCCGGCGAGCGAGATTGTCCTGATGCTTGAGCAAATATTCGTGGGCGTGTTCGTCGTCGTACTTTTCGGAAAATTCGAGTTTGATCGGGGTAGACATCAACGGATCTCCAGTTGCTGATGCCTACAACCTTAGGCATCGCGCTGTGATCAACTGGTCAACCCGTTGTGAAAAACTTGTCCTGTCCAATCTCATACATTTCAAGACTTTACAGAGACAAGCAATGGCATGGGGCCATCTTCGCCGAATAGCGGTGATCTCTGGCAGGATAGCGGTAGGGGGTGGAGTCAGGCGTTGACCTGACTCAATTGCACATGAAAGCGGCAGCCATTGGGGTCCATGGTGCTGAGGCTCACGCTCCAGCCCTGGTTTTCGCAGATGCGCTGGACCAGCGACAACCCCAGGCCCAGGCCCTCGCCCCGCTTCTCGTTGCCGCGCACAAACGGCTCGAACATCGCTTCGCGCTTGTCCTCGGGGATGCCCACACCAGTGTCTTCCACCACAAAACCGCTCGGCTCCAACGTCAGGCGAATAAAGCCCTGCTCGGTGTAATGCAGCGCATTGCGCAACAGGTTGCCCATCACCGCATGCAGGAACGTGGCGTTATAGCGGGTGTCCAGCGGGCTGCCCGGCTGGTAGATCAGCTCCAGGCCCTTGCGCTCGACAGGGTCGCGCCAGATACCGAGCAGGTCGTCAGCCACTTGCTCCAGGCTGACCTGGGGCGACATGGTGCTCTCGTCATGTTCGGCACGGGCCAGCATCAGGAAGGTCTGCACCAGCTCGCGCATTTCTTCACAAGCACGGGCAATGCGCTCGACCTGGTTGCGCCCACGCTGATCGATGGCCGGGTTTTCCAGCAGCAATTCGCAGGAGCTGGCCAGCACCATCAACGGCGTGCGCAATTCGTGGCTTACGTCACTGGTAAACAATTGCTCGCGAGACAGCGCCTGACGCAAGCGCCCCAGCGTGGCATCGAAGGCCACTGCCAGCTCACCCACTTCGTCGGCCGCGTAGTCCGGCGCCAGCGGCGGTGCCAGGCCCAGCAGTTGGTCACGATGACGGACCTGGCGCGCCAGGCGTACAACCGGTGCCATCACCTTGCGCGCCAGGACCCAACCGAGGAACACCGCCAGCGCCAGACTCAGCACGAAGCCCACCAGCACCACGGCAAACAGCACGCGCTCGCGCTCTTCGAAATCGCTTTGATCCTGCAGCAGCACATAGCGCCGACCGTCGACCACTTCGACCATGGCGTGGTACGACAGCGACTCGCGGAAGACTTCATGGAAGCCGGGCTCAAGGTGTCGCAAATCCTTGGGCAACTCGAAGTCGCCAGGCCCGCCACTGAAGTAAAACAGCTGATCCGGCTCGGGCCGGTGCCGCCAGTCCTCGACGGTGTCCATCAGCAGCAGGCGTTGCAAGTCGCCGCCCAGGCCCGCCGAGATCAACTTCTCTTCCACCAGGTGCACGGTCGCAACGATGCCCATGGCAAAGGCGCCCGCCACCAACGCACTCATCAAGGCAAAGGCGATGATGATCCGTTGGGCAAGGCTTTGCTTAAACTCCATCTCGACCCTCGGCCAAGCGATAACCAACGCCGTGCACCGTTTGCAGCAACGGCTTGGCGAACGGCTTATCGATCACTTGGCGCAATTGGTGAACGTGGCTGCGCAGGCTGTCGCTGTCCGGGCAGTCATCGCCCCACAGGGCTTCTTCGAGAATTTCGCGGCGCAGCACGTGCGGGCTCTTCTGCATCAGCACCGCCAGCAGTTTCAAGCCAACCGGGTTGAGCTTGAGCAGGCGCCCTTCGCGGGTCACTTCCAGGGTGTCGAGGTCGTAGCTCAGGTCACCCACCTGCAGGGCGCGGCGTCCGCCACCCTGGGCTCGGCGCAGCACGGCTTCGATGCGCGCGGCCAGTTCCGACAGGGCAAACGGTTTGAGCAGGTAGTCATCGGCGCCGGACTTGAAGCCCTGCAACCGGTCATCCAGTTGATCGCGGGCGGTGAGCATGATCACCGGTGTGTCGCGGCGTGCATCTTCGCGCAGGCGTTTGCACAGGGTGTAGCCGTCGATGCCGGGCAGCATGATGTCGAGCACGATCAAGTCGTAATGCTCGGTGGCGGCCAAGTGCAGGCCTGATAAACCGTCCTGCGCACAGTCGACGGTATAGCCCTTTAGCCCCAGGTAATCGGCCAGGTTGGCCAGAATATCGCGGTTGTCTTCAACCAATAGAATTCGCATGGGCAGTGTCTCCGTACGCGGTAACGGCCGTGTTGGCTCGCGCAGCTTAAGGCCAAGTGTGGCTTACGACTAGGGCAGCGGCACGACTCTATAAGTTTTTTCAACCCATTGGTTCCCTTCACGAGTTTTTCACTATCGCTTCACTCGGAGCCCACAGAAAGGCTGGCAGAATGATGCACCCTCACGCCTGGCGAAACCCAGGCATAAAAAAGCCCCGCCGGCATCACTGCCGGCGGGGCTTTTTCAGTACGGGGGTAAGGCTGGCTTACATCATGCCGCCCATGCCACCCATGCCGCCCATGTCTGGCATATCGCCGCCAGCCGAGCCTTCAGGCTTAGGCTTGTCAGCGATAGCAGCTTCGGTGGTCAGGATCAGGCCACCGATGGAGGCTGCAGCTTGCAGCGCGGAACGAGTCACCTTGGTAGGGTCCAGGATGCCCATTTCGATCATGTCGCCGTAGACGCCAGTCGCAGCGTTGTAACCGTAGTTACCTTTGCCGTTCTTGACTTCGTTGACCACAACGCTTGGCTCGTCGCCGGAGTTGGCAGCGATCTGGCGCAGTGGTGCTTCAACAGCGCGACGCAGTACGGCAATACCGACGTTCTGGTCAGCGTTGTCGCCGGTCAGGTTGGCCAGGGCTTCCAGAGCACGGATCAGCGCAACGCCACCGCCAGGTACCACGCCTTCTTCGACGGCTGCGCGGGTTGCGTGCAGGGCGTCTTCAACGCGGGCTTTCTTCTCTTTCATTTCAACTTCGGAACCGGCGCCAACCTTGATCACTGCAACGCCGCCGGACAGCTTGGCCAGGCGCTCTTGCAGTTTTTCACGGTCGTAGTCGGACGAAGTTTCGGCAACCTGGGCACGGATCTGAGTGATACGAGCCTGGATGTCCTGCTCTACGCCAGCACCGTCAACGATGATGGTGTTTTCTTTGGAGATGGTCACGCGCTTGGCACTGCCCAGGTTTTCCAGGGTAGCGCTTTCCAGGCTCAGGCCGATCTCTTCGGAGATAACGGTACCGCCGGTCAGAACGGCGATGTCCTGCAGCATGGCCTTGCGACGGTCGCCGAAGCCTGGCGCCTTGACGGCTGCGACTTTGACGATGCCACGCATGTTGTTCACAACCAGAGTCGCCAGGGCTTCGCCTTCAACGTCTTCGGAAACGATCAGCAGTGGGCGTCCGGCTTTCGCAACGGCTTCCAGCACTGGCAGCATTTCGCGGATGTTCGAGATCTTTTTGTCGACCAGCAGGATCAGCGGGCTGTCCAGCTCGGCAACCATGGTTTCTGGCTTGTTGACGAAGTACGGGGACAGGTAGCCACGGTCGAACTGCATGCCTTCTACAACCGACAGTTCGTTTTCCAGGCCAGTGCCTTCTTCAACGGTGATCACGCCTTCTTTACCGACTTTTTCCATGGCTTCGGCAATGATGTCGCCGATGGAGCTGTCGGAGTTGGCAGAGATGGTACCTACCTGGGCGATAGCCTTGGTGTCAGCGCATGGCTTGGACAGGTTTTTCAGCTCGGCGACGATGGCGATGGTTGCCTTGTCGATGCCGCGCTTGAGGTCCATTGGGTTCATGCCGGCAGCGACGGCTTTGTAGCCTTCGTTGACGATGGCCTGAGCCAGAACGGTAGCGGTGGTGGTGCCGTCGCCTGCGTCATCGTTGGCACGGGAGGCAACGTCTTTGACCAGCTGCGCGCCCATGTTCTCGAAACGGTCTTCCAGTTCGATTTCTTTGGCTACGGAAACGCCGTCCTTGGTGATGGTCGGAGCGCCGAAGCTCTTCTCGATGATCACGTTACGGCCTTTCGGGCCCAGGGTCGCTTTTACTGCGTCAGCCAGGATGTTGACACCGGTGAGCATTTTCTTGCGGGCGGAATCGCCGAATTTAACTTCTTTAGCAGCCATGATCGATAATCCTTAAATACTTTGGAGTAACGGGAAAATGAGCGGGGAAATTACGCTTCCAGTACGGCGAGAATCTCGTTCTCAGCCATGACCAGCAGGTCTTCGCCGTCAACTTTCACAGTGTTGCTGCCGGAGTAAGGGCCGAATACAACCTTGTCACCGACTTTAACGGCCAGAGCACGCACTTCACCGTTTTCCAGGGTTTTGCCTGGGCCAGCAGCGACGATCACACCGTGGTTGGCTTTCTCGGCAGCCGAACCTGGCAGAACGATCCCGCCGGCGGTTTTCTTTTCTTCTTCGCTGCGACGGATTACGACGCGGTCGTGCAGAGGACGAAGCTTGCTCATTGTCGATCTCTCCTAATTGTGTTTTTCATCGGCCGGTGTCTGTACCGGCGGGTTGTAGTCCGGCTGTGCCGGTCGCGCCTCGCCAAGCAAGACGCGGAAGTCTGTCTGGTGTCGCCACCAGAAACCTTGCGGTGACCGTTACATAAGGGCGCATAAGCTTATTACAAGGGGCCGGGGATGAAATTTTTTGCGTCTGCCGGCCCGTAAATGCAACACGGCACCCGAAGGTGCCGTGCCAGTGAAGCGGTTACTTGCTGTCGCGGTGTTCGAACTCGCCTTCGATCACATCACCTTCACGCCCCAGCGGCTGGCGCGGGGCGGGGCCGCCACGGGGTTGCAGGTCGTCGGCGAACGCACGCTGACGGATGGCAGCCTCTTCGGCACGCTGGCGCATCTTGCCCGCCAACAGCTTGCGGGTGACGGGGAGCAACATGACCAGGCCAACCACGTCGCTGATAAAGCCAGGCAGGATCAATAAGCCACCGGCCAGGGCCATCATCAGGCCTTCAAGCATGGTCTGGGCAGGCAGTTCGCCGCGGTTCAGGCTTTCACGGGCACGCAGCGCCGTGGCCAGGCCGGCGACGCGCAGCACCAAAACGCCGAGCATCGAGCCGAGAATGATCAGCAACAGGGCTGGGAAAAACCCGATCGCACCGCTGACTTGAACGAATACGAACAGCTCCAACACCGGGAATAGCAGAAAGAGCAACAAAAAAGGGCGCATCAAATGGTTCCTCAACGCAAGAATGCCTTGCCAGTCCACCTTAGATGACGTCGCCATTTCGTGAATTCAAGCGTCGGCGGCCTCTTTTTTCGGCCAGACCTCGGCGTGGGCCAATGAAACCAAGGCTTCGCGCACTTGTGTCGGCGTGTTGCAAGACGCTGCAAACGGCAACCAATGCAGCGACTGGCCAATGCGCAGGTGCATGCCTTCACTGTCGATACCCGCCAACTGCGCAGGCTCGAAGGTTGGCAAGCCGGTCAGCGCGACGTAATGGGCAATGGCCTTGGTGTGATCGCTGTTCATGTGTTCGATCATGCTGCGTTCCGTCTTGCCCGCGAACGGGTTGGCCAAGGTCAATTGGTCGACCCAGTGAATCGCGCCAAAGCCGCCGATGTAACGGTGACGCACGGGCTTGAGCACCCAGAAGTCGAAGTCGTGGGCCTTGTGGTAGTTGGCAGAATCGGGGAAGTAGCGGTAATAACGCTCGGCGGCCGCCTCGATGGCAGCGCCCTCCTCCAGTTTTTCGGCTTCGGCCAGGTAGGTCAGGCGCCCGACGGCCTGCACGTCGTCGGCCTCGCGCTCACCCACCAGCAGCGAGCACTTGGGGTCTTTCTGCAGGTTATGGGTGTGCTGGGCGATACGGCTGATCAGGATCAACGGGCGACCCTGCTCGTCGAGGCAATACGGCACGACCGACCCGAACGGAAAGCCGGGCATGGCTTTGGACAGTGTGGAGAGAGCCCCACGGTATTCCTTGAGCAACAGCTCTCGGGCGTTCTTGGCAACCTGTGCGCTCAACGTATGACTCCTCGGATAATCAGCCGCCCATGGCCTATGGGAATGGATCTCAACGCAAGGTAATCACATCCGCAAAGGTTGCCAAGCAGGTTTTGTACGCCCGTGTTACCAGGCCACGCCGAAGCCTGCGGTGTAGCGGGTCTTGCTCAGGCTGCTGTCGGAGTCGCCGCTGATAACGTCGCGCTCGGCCTTGAGGTTGAGGGACGCCCACTCGGTGACTTTGTAGCGCAGGCCCATTTCGGCATCCAGGGAGTACTCCGCCGGACCGTCGATGGGCTTGCCCACTTCGCCGTTGGTGAAGAATTCGACGGTCTTGCCCACCAGGTAGCGGTTGTAGTTCCACTTCATGGCCAGAGAATAGAAGTTGTCCTTGCCGCCATCGGCGTATTCGTAGTCAGTGCGGTTGACCAGCGAGCCCAGGGAGAACGCGCCCAGCTCATCGTCCCAGAACTGATAGCCCGGGCCGGTACCGACGGTGCGCTGCCGGGAGAGGTCTTCAACCTTGTCGCGCTTGTAGGTCAAGCGCCCCTGCCAGAACCAATGCTCGGTCAGGAAGCGGTCGAGGTCATATTCCAACGCCCAGTTGTCGGTGGTGGTGACATCGTCCTGGAACTCGCGGTTGTACTCGCCCTGGCCGGTATGGCGCCATTGGCCATGACGCGCCGTGGTCTTGAAGTCGATGTCGTAGTCGTTGGTGTCCTTGTCGGCGCGCTTATAGTCCAGCGCCATGTCCACATTACCTTTCCACACCAGGTCTTCGATCACAGGCTTGGGCTTGATGATCTGCTGGATGCTGGCCAGGTCGACGGTCTTGGGCGCTTCGCCATTGGCCAGCACCACCTTGCCGTCATCTGCCGCTTTGAGGGACTTGGCCTTCTCGCCGATGTAAGCGTCTTGCTTAACCAGCAGTTCCTGGTCGCTTTCCAGGGTTTTCACCTGTTTCCAGTCCACAGGGATGGCGCCGGCATAATCGGTCTGGATCAGCAGCTTGCCACCGTCGAAGACCTTGATCTTGCCGGTCAGGCGATCACCGTTTTTCAACCAGACGGTATCGGCCAGCAAGGGCGTGGAGGCGCTGAAAACAGCGAGGCACAGCAGGGTTCTGGACAACATAAGCGGATTAGGAGCTCAAGGTTGGCGAAAAGGGGCGATTATCGTGTTAGATAGCTAGGACTGACTCAAGGATTAATGTTGAGTTCAATTCTCACTGGCATGTTTACAGACGTTTCTTACAGAAAGACCGACATTTTAAACGGATCGACCCACCGTGAACCCATCCGCCGAAACCCCGCAAACCCCTGCCGAAATGCGCCGTACTGCGCTGTACCTGACCTTGGCGCAAGTGCCCGAAGGCTGCGTGGTCAGCTACGGCGAGCTGGCCCAACTGGCAGGCCTCGGGCGCGCCGCGCGCTGGGTGGGACGCACGTTGAGCCAGCTTCCCGAAGACACCCGGTTGCCCTGGCACCGTGTGTTGGGTGCCGGTGGTCGGATAAGTCTGCCGGTGGGCAGTGCCTCGGGTGACGAACAACGCGCGCGTTTGCGCGACGAAGGCGTCACTGTCCGCAACAATCGCGTGGATATTCAGCGCCATGGCTGGCGCCCGGTAGAGCACAGCGGTTAGAGTGCGCGCTTTGTTTCCGTGAATCTGAGGCAGACTCCAGCCCATGCCCCGTAAAACCTGGCGCGCCGCGCTCGCCGCCTATGCCAGCCCCTCGACGTTAGTGCTGTTGTTGCTCGGCTTTGCCGCCGGCTTGCCTTACATGTTGGTGTTCTCGACGCTTTCAGTGTGGTTGCGTGAGGCCGGTGTGGCCCGCGAGACCATCGGCTATGCGAGCCTGATCGGCCTGGCGTATGCCTTTAAATGGGTGTGGTCGCCGCTGCTCGATCAATGGCGCCTGCCGCTGCTCGGTAAACTCGGACGTCGTCGCTCCTGGCTGGTACTGGCCCAATCGTTGGTGATCCTCGGATTGATCGGCATGGGCTTTTGCGACCCGCAGAAACACCTGTCCTGGCTGATCGCTATCGCCGTGATCGTCGCCTTTGCCTCCGCCACCCAGGACATCGCCGTCGACGCCTACCGCCTGGAAATCGCCGACGACAGCCGACAGGCTGCTCTGGCCGCCAGCTACATGTCCGGCTATCGCATCGCCGCCCTGCTGGCCACGGCGGGCGCCCTGTTTTTTGCCGAAGGGTTTGGCTCAACCGGCTTCAACTATAAACACTCGGCCTGGACCGGCACCTATGTGTTGTTTGGCGTGCTGATGATCCCGGCCCTGCTGACCACCTTCTTTATGCGCGAGCCGAACGTGCCACTGCGCACCCAATTGCAGGCCGGGCGCTACAGCTTTGTGCATCAATTGGTCTCGGTGTTTGTACTGATCGTGCTGCTGGTGTCGGTGCCAGCGATGTTCACCCAACTGTACAACACCGATTTCGCCAGTGTGCTGTTCCACGGCGTGAGCCTGTGGGAGTTGCTGATGGAGGACCGCGCCTTCCTGCGGGCCATCCTCTATATCACCCTCACCGCCCTGTGCCTGTCGGCCATGGGTCGCCGTGGCCTGGCGCCCGTGCTGACGCCGGTCAACGACTTCATCCTGCGCTACCGCTGGCAGGCGTTGCTGCTGTTGGGGCTGATCGCCACCTATCGCATGTCGGACACCGTGATGGGCGTGATGGCCAACGTGTTCTACATCGACCAGGGGTTTACCAAGGACCAGATCGCCGGGGTCAGCAAGATCTTCGGCCTGATCATGACCCTGCTGGGCGCCGGCATGGGTGGCCTGCTGATCGTGCGCTTCGGCATCCTGCCGATCCTGTTCATCGGCGGCGTGGCCTCGGCCGGCACCAACCTGCTGTTCGTGATGCTCGCCGACATGGGCCCGGACCTGCAGATGCTGATCTTCACCATCTCCCTGGATAACTTCAGCTCCGGGCTGGCGACCTCGGCGTTTGTCGCCTACCTGTCGAGCCTGACCAACCTGAAGTTCTCCGCCACTCAATACGCCTTGCTCAGCTCGATCATGCTGTTGCTGCCGCGCTTGATCGGCGGGTACTCGGGCGTCATGGTCGAGAAGTTCGGGTACCACAATTTCTTCCTGATCACCTGCATGCTGGGTGTGCCGACCTTGCTGCTGATTGCCTTGCATTGGTATCAGGAAAATCGGCGGGCTCGGTTGAATCCACCGGTAGACGACTGACACACCTCGGTCCATGTGGGAGATGGCTTGCCTGCGATGGCATCCGCCTGATGCAACAGACACACCGCGCCGCTCCCATCGCAGGCAAGCCAGCTCCCACACAAGCCCGGTTCCGATAGAAACACCCCGCAACCTGATGCCTGTACTCCGGCTGCAACCGCCCGTACAATCCCAAGTCATTTCAAGTCCAAGCAACCGACAACGGCCTACCATGCGTACCAGTCAATATTTGCTCGCCACACAGAAAGAAACGCCTTCCGACGCGGTCGTGATCAGCCACCAGCTGATGCTGCGTGCCGGCATGATCCGCAAACTGGCCTCCGGCCTGTACACCTGGCTGCCCATGGGCTTGAAGGTGATGCGCAAGGTCGAAGCCATCGTTCGTGAAGAAATGAACGCCGCCGGCTCTCTGGAAGTGTTGATGCCGAGCACCCAACCGGCTGAACTGTGGCAGGAATCCGGGCGCTGGGAAGAGTACGGCCCTGAGTTGCTGCGCTTCAAGGATCGTCATGGCCGCGACTTCTGCGCCGGCCCGACCCACGAAGAAGTGATCACCGACCTGATGCGCAACGAGCTGAGCAGCTACAAGCAGCTGCCGCTGAACCTGTACCAGATCCAGACCAAATTCCGTGACGAAATCCGCCCACGCTTCGGTTTGATGCGCGGCCGTGAATTCATCATGAAGGACGCCTACTCGTTCCACGCCGACCAGGCTTCGCTGCAGGTCACCTACGACCGCATGCACCAGGCCTACTGCAACGTGTTCACGCGCCTGGGCCTGAAATTCCGCCCGGTTGAAGCGGACAACGGCTCCATCGGCGGCGCCGGCTCCCACGAATTCCACGTGCTGGCCGAGTCCGGCGAAGACGATATCGTGTTCAGCAACGGTTCCGACTACGCGGCGAACATCGAGAAAGCCGAAGCCGTGCCACGGGAAACCTCCCGTCCAGCACCGACGCAAGAGCTGCGCCTGGTGGACACGCCAGAGACCAAGACCATCGCGGCCCTGGTGGAAAAATTCAATCTGCCGATTGAAAAGACCATCAAGACCCTGATCGTGCGCGCCGAAGAAGAAGGCAAGCTGATCGCCCTGGTGATCCGTGGCGACCACGAACTCAACGAAATCAAGGCGGCCCAGCAACCTGGCGTGGCCAGCCCGCTGGTCATGGCCACCGACGCCGAACTGCGTGACGCCATTGGCGCCGGCGCCGGCTCGCTTGGCCCGCTGAACCTGCCGCTGCCGATCATCATCGACCGCTCGGTCGAGCTGATGAGCGACTTCGGTATCGGCGCCAACATCGACGACAAGCACTACTTCGGCGTGAACTGGGAGCGTGACCTGCCGGTTCCGACCGTGGCCGACCTGCGTAATGTGGTCGCCGGTGACCCAAGCCCGGATGGCAAGGGCACCCTGGAAATCAAGCGCGGCATCGAAGTCGGGCACATCTTCCAGCTGGGCAACAAGTACAGCAAGGCAATGAAGTGCGAAGTGCTGGGCGAGAACGGCAAGCCGATCACCCTGGACATGGGCTGCTACGGCATTGGCGTATCCCGCGTGGTGGCCGCTGCCATCGAGCAGAACAACGACGAGAAAGGCATCATCTGGAGTGACGCCCTTGCGCCGTTCCAGGTCGCCCTGGTGCCGCTGCGTTATGAAACCGAGCAAGTACGCGAAGCCACCGACAAGCTGTATGCCGAACTCACGGCTGCTGGTTTTGAAGTGCTGCTGGATGACCGGGACAAGAAAACCAGCCCGGGCATCAAGTTCGCCGACATGGAACTGATTGGCATCCCGCACCGGATCGTGGTCAGTGACCGCGGCCTGGCCGATGGCAATCTGGAATACAAGAGCCGGACCGAAGCCGAAGCCCAACCGTTGCCGGTGGCTGACGTGCTGTCTTTCCTTCAGGCGCGTATTCGTCGCTGAAAACCAGATCAAGAGAAGTCATGTTCAAGCGAAACACCAGAGCCCTGGGGGGCGCCGCCTTGTGCGGCGCCCTGCTGGTCAGCGGCTGCGCCAACCAGATGTCGCAACGCAGTGAGCACGAGGAGCGGGTCGAGCGTAAGTTGCTCGACCACAGCCTGCAGATCGATGTAGGCGACCCCAAAGTGCTGGAGCTGCCGCAACGCCGGGTTCGCATTCACGAGCAGAAGACCTTCGAGGTCACCGAGTTCGAAGTCACCCGCCGTTACGATCGCTACACCCCCTACCAACCCTGGCGCAAACTCTATGAGATGCCATTGGGGGCGGTCGCCTTGGTGGCGGGCGCGGGCGCCAACGTGGCGAACATTTTCGCCCTCGGCAACCTGCCCACCAGCATGACCCACGACTGGCTGACCTACGGCGTGGACGGCCTCAACCCGTTCATGAACGTGCAATCCCACGGCCGTGCGCAACAGAACCTGGCGGGTATCGATGAAGTCCAGCGCGACAAGCGTGTGGAGTATTCGAGCCTACCCTGGAGTGAGCGCCCAGTGCAGGTTACCGCCGGCAAGCAAGTGCATGAGCTGACCACCGACCGCAACGGCGTCCTGCGCCTGAACCTGTTGGACAGCCCGTTTGCCGAGCAAGACCTGAACCGCGTCACGACCCTGAAGATCAGCGTGGAAGATGGCCAGGACGACGTGCATTCGGACTCGACCCTGGCGATCAGCAACACCCTGCGCGGCAAGTTGCTGGAAGCCCACGGCCTGATCTACGACGACCTGGAAGACGACGAAGTCAGCCAGTGGGTGCACCGGGTCAAACGCCTGTCGGAGCTGGGCCTGGAAGAAGAAGCCAGCGAACTGGAACAAAGCCTGATCGAACTGACCCGCAATGATCCCGAGTTGCAGCAGGAATTCCTGCAGGCGTTGACCAAGGATGCGGGGCGGTTGGTGGCGGACCCTGGGGCGCGCTAAGACTTCAAAAATGTTGTAGATCTAATGTGGGAGCGGGCTTGCTCGCGAATGCGGTAGATCAGTCAATGCATCTGGTGACTGACACTCCGTATTCGCGAGCAGGCCCGCTCCCACATGTGGTTCTCGGTTTCTACCAGCAGAACTCGAGCTGTTCGTTGCCATTGCTTAAATCCAGCAAACGCACCCCAATCCCCAGCAACCGCACCGGTTTCCCGCCGCGATTGAACGCCTGCGTCAGCAGCTGTTGATAACTCTCCAGGTCCCGCCCTGCCCCCGCCTGCTCCAAGGTGGTCTGGGTAAAATCATGAAACTTCACCTTAACGAACGGCTTACCCGCCCGGTAACTGCTGTCGATGCGCGCCATGCGTCCGGCCAGGGTGTCCATCAGCTCAGGGAGTTTGGCCAGGCAGCTTGAGAGATCCGGCAGGTCCACGTCGTAGGTGTTTTCCACACTGATCGATTGTCGGCGACTGTCGTTTTGCACCGCGCGATCATCGATCCCACGCGCCAGGCTCCACAGGCGCTCGCCAAAACTGCCGAATTCACGCACCAACGCCAGCTTGTTCCATTCGCGCAACTGCAGGCAGTCTTCGATTCCTAGGCGCGCGAGCTTGTCCGCCGTGACCTTGCCCACGCCGTGCAACTTGCTTACCCGCAGCTGCGAGACAAAGTCTTCGACCTGGTCCGGGGTGATCACGAACAATCCGTTGGGTTTCTTCCAGTCGCTGGCGATCTTGGCCAGGAACTTGTTCGGCGCCACACCGGCAGACACGGTGATGTGCAATTGGTTGGAGACGCGGCGGCGTATGTCCTGGGCGATGCGCGTGGCGCTGCCGCCGAAATGCGGGCTGTCAGAAACGTCCAGATAGGCTTCATCCAGCGACAGAGGTTCGATCAGGTCGGTATAGTCGCGAAAGATCGTCTGGATTTCCTTCGACGCTTCTTTATAAGCATCCATGCGCGGCTTGACGATGGTCAGGTCCGGGCACAGCTTTAACGCATGACGTGATGACATCGCCGAGCGTACGCCGTAGGCACGCGCCTCGTAGTTGCAGGTCGCAATCACCCCGCGCCGATCCGCCGAGCCGCCGACTGCCAACGGCTTTTGTGCCAGGCTCGGGTCATCGCGCATCTCGATGGCGGCGTAGAAGCAATCACAGTCGACGTGGATGATTTTGCGCTGCGTCATATAAAGGGGGTGGAAACCTACGGGTGGCCAGTATCGCATTCACACCTGTATATAGCACCAGTAGTTTGATTCTTCCGCTTGAGCGGTAGGAAAATTCCAAGATGAATTTATTTTATCAATCGAATTTGGCCTTCCGATAGAGCTGAAAGCCTTAGCCAGACTGGGCCCGAGCGCTATCAAGGGACCTTATGGAGAGCTAAGCGATTGAAGCACAAGCGCTTTTCTTCAATTCACAGGTTGACACACTGGCGTTCCTCTGTAGAATGCCGACACACAGACGCGGGATGGAGCAGTCTGGTAGCTCGTCGGGCTCATAACCCGAAGGTCGTCGGTTCAAATCCGGCTCCCGCAACCAAACATCAAAAAAGGCTACTCGAAAGAGTGGCCTTTTTTGCGCCTGCTCGTTTTTCCTTCCTGTACGAAAATTGTAAGACAAAAAAATCTTTACTAGTCGCGCACTTACCGTCCTTGGTCAACGTGTAACGACAAATTCACACTTATTTGACCCATCAGCCCATTAACGGTTGACACCCCGCCGTTGGGCTGTAGAATGCCGCCCACAGACGCGGGATGGAGCAGTCTGGTAGCTCGTCGGGCTCATAACCCGAAGGTCGTCGGTTCAAATCCGGCTCCCGCAACCAAACATCAAAAAAGGCTACTCGAAAGAGTGGCCTTTTTTGTATCCGGTGAAAAAGTTCTTCTGAAACAATGGCATGGCATCTTTCATGAAACCCTACACGGTTTGTTGAGTCCATCTCTGTGCAAGCTATGCTCAATGCTCAATCGCTACCCTCTACGACCAATGGCCGCTGTCGCCGCACCCGGTGATACGCGTTAATATTTGTAATTATTTTGTCCATAGGGATTGGTAACTTGGCTGGATACCTCCATCCTGTCGCGCACAATCCACGAGGTGATTGATGCGCGCCAACTCGTCTGAACCACAAGACACTGTCACAGCAGAACAACCGATCACACCCACTCGTTTACGTTGGCTGGATCTGGTGAGCAAGTATCGGCAACCCATCGGGCTGGCCGTCACGTTGCTGCTGTTTGCCATCGCCCTGATCGCCTGCCGCCACCTGCTGCTGGAACTGGACCTCTACGCCCTCCACGATTCGATCCTGGAAGTGCCCAAACCCGCGCTGCTCGGCGCCTTTGCCGCCGCCGTCGCCGGTTTTGTCATTCTATTGGGCTATGAGTTTTCCGGCGCACGCTACGCGGGGGTCAATCTGCCCGCCAAGACCCTGGCCCTGGGTGGCTTTACGGCGTTCGCCATCGGCAATGCGATTGGCTTGTCGATGCTCTCGGGCGGTTCGGTTCGCTACCGTTTATATGCACGCCATGGCATCGGGGCTTCGGAAGTCGCCCACATGACCGTGTTTGCCAGCCTGGCCCTCGGCACTGCCCTGCCACCGCTGGCGGCACTGGCCACATTGAGTAACTTGCCGGCGGCGTCTACCTACCTGCATCTGTCGCAAGGCCTGCTGGGCGGCATTGCCGGCGCCGTGCTGCTGTTGTCGGCGGTGCTGTGCATCGGCATTTATCGCCGACGCCTGCCGGAACAACCCTACCCGGATAACCTGCTGGTAAAAGCCGGTCGTCGCACTCTGCGCCTGCCGGGTCGCCGCCTGACCTTCCTGCAACTGATCATTACCGCGCTGGACGTGGCCGCTGCCGCCACTGTCCTCTATATGCTGCTGCCGGAAGCGCCGCCGTTCGGTCCCTTCCTGCTGGTGTACCTGCTGGCCCTGGCCGCTGGTGTGCTCAGCCATGTGCCGGGCGGTGTGGGCGTATTCGAAGCGATTCTGCTGGCGGCCTTCGCCGATAAACTCGGTGCCGCGCCGTTGGCCGCGGCCCTGCTGCTGTACCGCATGATCTATGTGGTGCTGCCGCTGCTGATCGCCTGTGTGTTCCTGCTGGTCAACGAAGCCCAGCGCCTGTTCCAGACCCAGCAAAGCTTGCGGGTCGCCTCGGGGCTGGCAGCGCCAGTACTGGCCGTCCTGGTTTTTTTGTCTGGCGTGGTCCTGCTGTTTTCTGGCGCCACGCCCGAAATCGACTCACGCCTGGAAAACATCGGCTTCCTGATTCCCCACCGCCTGATTGACGCCTCGCACTTTGGCGCGAGCCTGATCGGTGTGCTCTGCCTGTTGCTGGCCCAGGGCCTGCGCCGACGCCTGTCGGCCGCCTGGATGCTGACCATGGTGCTGCTGCTGGTGGGCGCCCTGCTCTCGCTGCTCAAAGGCTTCGACTGGGAAGAAGCCAGCCTGATGACCATGACCGCCATCCTGCTGGCGATCTTCCGACGCTCGTTCTACCGCGCCAGCCGCCTCACCGAACTGCCCTTCTCGCCGCTGTACCTGGTGGCCAGTGTCTGCGTGCTCGGGGCTTCGATCTGGCTGCTGCTGTTCGCTTATCAAGACGTGCCCTACAGCCACCAACTGTGGTGGCAGTTCACCTTGGATGCCAACGCTCCGCGCGGCCTGCGCTCGCTGCTGGGCGCCGCCGTGCTGCTGGTGATCGTGTCCCTGACCTGGCTGCTGCGCACCGCGCGCCCGGTGATCCACCTGCCGACCCCGGACGAACTGGAGCGCGCCAGCAAGATCCTGATGGCCTCGTCCCAGCCCGACGGTGGCCTGGCGCTCACCGGCGATAAAGCGCTGCTGTTCCACCCCAACGATGAAGCCTTCCTCATGTACGCCCGTCGCGGGCGTAGCCTGGTGGCCTTGTACGACCCGATCGGCCCGACCCAACCACGGGCGGAGATGATCTGGCAGTTCCGCGACCTGTGCGACATCCATCATGCGCGCCCGGTGTTCTACCAGGTCCGCGCGGAGAACCTGCCGTACTACATGGACATCGGCCTCACCGCGATCAAGCTGGGCGAAGAAGCCCGCGTCGACCTCAAACGCTTTGACCTGGAAGCCAAGGGCAAAGAGATGAAGGACCTGCGCTACACCTGGAACCGCGGCTCGCGGGACGGCCTGTCCCTGGAGATCTTTGAACCGGGCACGGCGCCGATGGACGAACTCAAGGTGATCTCCGATGCCTGGCTGACCGGCAAGAACGTACGGGAAAAAGGCTTTTCCCTGGGACGCTTCAGCGACGACTACCTCAAGCACTTTCGTATTGCGATCATTCGCTTCGAAGGGCGCCCGGTGGCCTTCGCCAACCTGCTCGAGACCTACAACCACGACCTGGCCAGTCTCGACCTGATGCGCGCCCACCCGGACGCGCCCAAGCTGACCATGGAATTCATGATGGTCGGCCTGATTCAACACTATAAGAGTCACGGCTACGCCCGCTTCAGCCTCGGCATGGTGCCGTTGTCGGGCCTGCAACCACGACGCGGTGCCCCGCTGACCCAACGCCTGGGCTCGATGGTGTTCCGACGTGGCGAGCAACTGTATAACTTCCAAGGTTTGCGCCGCTTCAAAGACAAGTTCCAGCCTGACTGGGAACCCCGTTACATGGCCGTGCCCGCAGGACTTGATCCGCTGGTGGCACTGGCCGATACCGCCGCCCTGATCGCGGGCGGCTTGACTGGATTGGTGAAACGCTGATGATTCGACGCTCCTGGCGGTATGTGTTGGCCTTTGTAGTGCTGCTCGCCCTGATCCTGGGTGGCGGCTATTGGTACTGGAACCGCCCTGCCCCGCAGCCGACCCTGGAGCAATTGCCCCAGGCCGACGGCTCGGTCATGACCCGTGTGACGCCCTACGGCACGCCTAAAGCCCGTGTCGCCGTCGCCGTGCTGGCCGATGCAACCTTGACCGATAGCCAACTGATTGCCTTGAGCCAGGGCGGCAAGGCGCAGCTTGTCCAGGTGATCCTGCCCAAGGACGACTGCAAGCTGCAGGAACAGGCGCTGCAAAACGCCCTGGGCCAGCTCAAGGGCCCGGCCACCCTGGTCAGCGGCATCGGCCCTGGCGCAAGCCTGGCCTGGCGCTGGCTGGCGGCACAGACCGACGACAAGGCCAACGCCATCTCCGTCGGTTTCGCCATGACCCAGGAAGGTTGCAAGGACCCGCTGCCGAAAACGGCGGCCCACGGCAACTGGCTGGTGGCCTGGAACGACAACCCTGACGACGATGCCGCCAGTTTCGTACGCGACACACCGCGTGCCACCACCAGCATCAGCGACTACGACATTCACTACCCGCAAGTGCTGAACAACGAGTTGCGCAAGCAACTGGTGGGCTCGGACAACGGCGGCCTGGCCATTCCGGTGGTTGAAGTACCCGCGGGCCAAGCCAAGGACACCGTCACCCTATTCCTCTCCGGTGACGGCGGCTGGCGTGACCTGGACCGCGACGTGGCGGGTGAAATGGCCAAGATCGGCTACCCAGTGGTCGGTATCGACACCCTGCGCTACTACTGGCAGCACAAGACCCCGGAACAAAGCGCCAAGGACCTCACCGAACTGATGCAGCACTACCGTCAGAAGTGGGGCACCAAGCGCTTCGTGCTGACCGGTTACTCGTTCGGCGCCGATGTATTGCCGGCCATTTACAACCGCCTGCCGGAAAACGAGCAGCAGCGTGTGGATGCAATCATCCTGCTGGCCTTCGCCCGTACGGGCAGCTTCGAGATTGAAGTGGAAGGTTGGCTGGGCAACGCCGGCAAAGAAGCCGCCACCGGCCCGGAAATGGCCAAGCTGCCCCCTGAAAAAGTGGTGTGCATCTACGGCGCGGAAGAAGTCGACGAGAGCGGCTGCACCGACAAGACAGCCGTGGGTGAGGCGTTGAAGCTGCCAGGTGGGCATCACTTCGACGAGAACTACCCGGCGCTGGCCAAGCGGTTGGTGGATATCATCGTGAAGCACCAGGCCAAGGATAAAGCCGAGTAACTCCAGGTATTACATGGCTTAAAATGTGGGAGGGGCTTACCCCCTCCCACATTTATATTTGCAGTGTTGTTTAGATTCAGCGCGGTTCGATGTGGGCAATCATCAGTTGCACCGTCTCATTCCCACGAAACTCGTTCACATCCAGCTTGTACGCCAACTCCACCCAACGCACGGTCGGGTTCGGCCAGACCTCACGGTCCACGCCAAAGGCAATGCCATCGAGTTTCACTGACCCGCATTCAGTCTTGAGCACCACCTTCAGGTGCCGCTCACCCACCACGCGCTGCTCTACCAACTGGAATACGCCGTGAAAGACCGGCTCGGGAAAGTGCTGACCCCACGGCCCGGCATGTCGCAACGCGCGGGCCAGTTCCAAGTGAAACTCTTCCACCGCCAGAGTGCCGTCCGACAACAAGCGTCCGGTCAGGTCTTCCTCACGCAGTTGCCGGCGCACTTCAGCGTCAAACGCTTCGGCAAACAGTGGGAAGTTTTCCTCGCGCAGTGTCAGGCCAGCCGCCATGGCGTGGCCGCCGTATTTGGCGATCAGGTTGGGATGCTGGCTCGCGACCACCGCCAGGGCGTCACGGATATGAAAACCCTGCACAGAGCGCCCTGAGCCCTTCAACAGGCCATCACCGGCGTCGGCAAAGGCGATGGTCGGTCGGAAATACCGCTCCTTCATCCGCGACGCCAGAATGCCGATCACACCTTGGTGCCATTCCGGGTCGAACAGGCACAAGCCATAGGGCATCGACTCCACCGGCAGGTCCTTGAGCTGGGCCAAGGCCTCGCGCTGCATCCCTTGTTCGATGGATTTACGGTCCTGATTCATGCCATCCAGTTGCGCGGCCATTTCACGGGCAGCGGCAACGTCGGTGGTCAGCAGGCATTCGATCCCCAGGCTCATGTCATCCAGGCGCCCGGCGGCATTCAGGCGCGGGCCGAGGATAAAGCCCAGGTCAGTGGAAGTGATGCGTGCCGCGTCGCGCTTGGCCACTTCCAGGATCGCCTTGATCCCCGACCGCGCACGGCCAGCGCGGATACGCTCCAGGCCTTGATGCACGAGGATGCGGTTGTTGGCGTCCAGGGGCACCACGTCGGCGACGCTGCCCAGGGCAACCAGGTCGAGCAACTCGCCGATGTTGGGTTGTGGCTTGCTTTCGTACCAGCCCAGGCTGCGCAGGCGCGCGCGCAGGGCCATCAGCACGTAGAAGATCACGCCCACACCCGCCAGGGCCTTGCTCGGGAATTCACAGCCCGGCTGGTTCGGGTTGACGATGGCGTCCGCTGCCGGCAACTCATCGCCGGGCAAGTGGTGGTCGGTCACCAGCACTTGCAGCCCCGCCGCTTTCGCCGCCGCCACGCCTTCGACGCTGGAGATACCGTTGTCCACGGTAATCAGCAGTTGGGGATTGCGCTGCAGCGCAACGGCGACGATCTCCGGGGTCAGGCCATAGCCGTATTCGAAGCGGTTGGGCACCAGGTAGTCGACATGCGCCGCACCGAGCAGGCGCAAGCCCAAGGTGCCCACGGTGCTGGCAGTGGCGCCGTCGGCGTCGAAGTCGCCGACGATGAGGATGCGCTGGCGCTGCTCCAACGCGGTCACCAGCAAGTCCACCGCCGCGTCGATGCCCTTGAGCTGCTGATAGGGAATCAACCGCGCCAGGCTTTTATCCAGCTCGGCCTCGGACTGCACCCCGCGCGCGGCGTAGAGACGGGTCAACAGCGGTGGCAATTCACCGAGAAACGGCAGGACAGCGGGCAACGGGCGAGGATCGATACGCATGGGGTGACGGGAGCTTCTCTTCTATTCGACAGTTAGTTGGCAACGCTAAAGGCAACGCAGATCAAATGTGGGAGCTGGCTTGTTGTGGCGAGGGCGCTTGCTCCCGTGGGCTACGTAGCAGCCTCTCGCTTTTTGGGGGCGCTTCGCACCCCAGCGCAAGCAAGCTTGCTCACCACAACAAGCCGGCCCCTACAGGTTTAGCCGCGTTCGCCGACCAGCCATTGCAGTTGGACTTCATGCTGGCCGCGATCATCGGTGACGAAGATCGTGCCTTCGCTGATCATCACGTCCCACTTGATAACACGGGGCATGTCCTTGGCCAGGGTCTCGAGGACTTCCTGGGGCACGGCGGCGATGTGCACGTTTTTCAGGTTATTCGCCACCGGCACTACCTTGCCTTCCCACACGCGCAGGCTGCCATAGGCCAGCAGGCTGGTGCGTTCGGTGCGGCGCGAGCACCAGGTGAGGCGGTCGGCATCGGGCTGGCCGACTTCGATCCAGTGCAAAACCCGGTCATCCAGGCTTTTTTCCCACAGGGCTGGCTCGTCTACATCTGACAGGCCACGGCCGAACGCCAACTGCTCGTTGTACCAGAGGGCGTAGGCCAACAGACGCACGGTCATGCGCTCTTCGGTTTCCGAAGGGTGGCGGGCGATGGTCTGTTTGACGCTCTCGTACACCGAGCGATCGAGGTCGGTGAGGTTGAGTTCGAATTTGTAGGTCGTGGACGGCTGGGCCATGAACGGACTTCTAGAGACAGGGAAAGGCGGCCAGTCTAACCGATGGCGAGGTCATTCAACGAATCCTGCGCTGCATCATCCTTATCCTTGGGTCGCTCGCCTATGTTAAAAGGCATCACACTACCGCTGCGCGCAGACAAGGATCCCCATGTCGTTTAATGCCAAACCGCTTGCCGGCCTGAAAGTCATCGAACTCGGCACCCTGATCGCCGGACCATTCGCCTCCCGCATCTGCGCGGAATTCGGCGCCGAGGTGATCAAGGTCGAATCACCCGACGGCGGCGACCCGCTGCGCAAATGGCGCAAGCTGTACGAGGGCACGTCGCTGTGGTGGTTTGTGCAGGCGCGCAACAAGCAGTCGCTGACATTGAACCTCAAGCACCCGGACGGCCTGGCCATCCTCAAACAACTGCTGGCGGACGCCGACATCCTGATCGAGAACTTCCGCCCCGGCGTGCTGGAAAAGCTCGGCCTGAGCTGGGAAACCCTGCACGCCCTCAACCCCAAGCTGGTGATGGTGCGCCTCTCTGGCTTTGGCCAGACCGGACCGATGAAAGACCAGCCAGGGTTCGGTGCGGTGGGTGAGTCCATGGGCGGCCTGCGCTACATCACCGGTTTCGAAGACCGCCCGCCGGTGCGTACCGGCATTTCCATCGGCGATTCGATTGCCGCTTTGTGGGCGGTGATCGGCGCACTGATGGCGCTGCGTCATCGAGAGGTTAACGGCGGCCTGGGCCAGGTGGTGGATGTGGCGCTGTACGAAGCCATCTTCGCCATGATGGAAAGCATGATTCCGGAGTTCGATGTGTTTGGCTTCATTCGCGA
The DNA here is from genome assembly GCF_024112395.2 of Pseudomonas pergaminensis. Classification (NCBI taxonomy): domain Bacteria; kingdom Pseudomonadati; phylum Pseudomonadota; class Gammaproteobacteria; order Pseudomonadales; family Pseudomonadaceae; genus Pseudomonas; species Pseudomonas pergaminensis. The sequence continues at coordinate 5,411,220 of NZ_CP078013.2, forward strand.
GCGCACCGGCAACATCATGCCCGGCATTACGCCGTCCTCGATCCACACCAGCGCCGACGGCAAGCATGTACAGATTGGCGCCAACGGCGATGCGATCTTCAAGCGCTTCATGTGCGCCATTGGTCGTGAAGACCTGGCCAATGACCCTGTGCTTGCCAGCAATGACGGCCGCGATAGCCGCCGTGATGAGCTGTATGGGGTGATTGATCGCTGGGTGAACTCGCTGCCGCTGGACCAGGTGGTCGACCTGCTGAATAAGGCCGAGGTGCCTGCCAGTCGGATCTACAGTGCCGAGGACATGCTCGGCGACCCGCAATTCCTCGCCAGGGAAATGTTCCTCAAGGCCAAGCTCCCCGGTGGCAAGGACTTCAAGATGCCCGGCATCGTGCCCAAGCTGTCGGACACGCCGGGCAGCTGCGAATGGGTGGGGCCGCAGTTGGGCGAACATAACAGCGTGGTGCTCGGCGGGCTGGGCTACGACGCGGCCGCCATTGTGCGTTTGCGCGAGGAAGGCGCGATCTGATGGTACGTCGGCTCGTTCAGCTAGGCCTCGGCGCCCTGCTCGCCTGCGGCTGGCCCCTGGCCGCGAGCGCCGCAGACACGCTGATCTGGCTGTTGCGTGACCTGCCACCCCTGACTATTTTCGAAGGCCCACGCAAAGGCCAGGGGGCGTTGGACGAACTATTGCCGAGGCTGATCGAACGCCTGCCGGAATATCGGCACCAGGTGCTTCACGTCAATCGCGCACGGGGCACACAAATGCTGCGTGAATCCTCGTTCACTTGCGATCCCTCGCTGCTGTGGACGCCGGAACGGGCCACGTACGTGGTGTTTTCTCGCCAGGCGTTTGCCGTTCCCAGTAATGGCGTCACGATCCGGCGCAGCCAGCAGGAAGCCATAGCGCCCTTTATCGTGGATGGCCAATTCGACCTGCAGGCGTTTCTCGACACCCCTGGAGCGCGGGTAGGCGCCACCGCAGAACGCAGCTACGGCCCGGTTATCGATGAGCGACTTAAACACGCCGACGCGCACAAGCTGGCGCTCCATTACGGCAATGATGCGCTGGGCAGCTTGTTGCAAATGCAGCGCCTGGGACGGCTGGAAGCGGTGCTGGGTTACTCGCCGGAAATTCGCTACCACTCGCTGCAACAAGGAATCGCTGCCGACGACCTGCATTTTTACCCGATCAAAGGCACAGCGCCCTACCAACGTACGCATATCGCCTGCTCGGCTACGCCCCAGGGGCGCCGTGCCATCGAACGAATCGACCAAGTGCTGCGTGACATCCCTTTGCAAGACGTGCAGCAGTCCTATGCCACGTGGCTGGACCCGGTCATGCGCGAACAGTACCTGCGCGACAACTCGCAGTTTTTCCAGGACTCACCAGCGCCGTGACAAATCGCAGGCAAAAAGAAACCCCGAGGCGTGGGGAGACACTTCGGGGTTAAACGTGGCCAACAAAGACCAGTACAGCAAGCCACAAACACCGGAGCACAATGTTTGCTCTTGCTGTTACGAAATCTGACCGGCCACCTTGTAGGAAGTTTCCACACTTAAACAATTCTTCATGCAGCAGCGGGGCTGCGCGTCTGGGCCGCGTTACGCAAGGCCGCGATGACCGAGGGTTCCAAGCGCCCTTCGGCAATCTTGATATCGCGCAACAAGCAATCCACCACGTCTACCAGTACGCGCTTGTCCATCAATTGCGCACGATCGACTTCACGTTCGACCACCATAGCACCGGCAGGATTCTTCACCGTCACCAGGCACTCGTCCTGCACACCGGAGGTGGTCAGCGTAACCTGATAAGGGCTCAGTGCTTCTTCGAGCAATAGGCTGATACTTTCCATCTCGATCACCACTCAATAGTTCGGGAACAATCGTTTCAACGGGAGCTGCATCTATCCTAAGTGACTGGTTGTTACGTAGGAAAGTTCGCTTTTTCGTCTTTATGGGGCCGTCAGGGAGTGACGTGGACCAGCATGCGCTTGCAACATGACAACGAAAAAACGAATCCTATACACGGTGGGCGCTGATCACTTTGTCTTGCAGGCAGGAGCGCAGGTCAAAAGGCCCTTATTTCGGCAGAACTACTCGCGTAGCCGCTGACACAAAGCGGGCCTGCCAGAACAAAAAACGCCGCTGACCCGGGAAGGGAAAGCGGCGTTTTTGTCTACGCGGTGTGCCTTACAGCGGTTTACCCCGGTTGCCATGCTGGCTCACAAACGCCTGCACAGCCTTCAGGTCATTGGCCAATACGGTGCAACGCTCTTCACGCTCAAACAGGTCTGCCAGGTGCACCGGCAATTCCAGCGCCTTGCCAACGCCGGCCTTCTCCACCGCTTCGGGGAATTTAACCGGGTGCGCGGTACCGAGGATCACCATCGGGATGTCCAGGCTACGACGGCATTCACGGGCAGCCTTCACACCGATGGCGGTGTGCGGGTCGAGCAGCTCGCCGGTCTGGGCGTAGACTTCAGCGATGGTTTCGCAGGTCTGTGCATCGTCCACGGCCAGGGAATCGAACAGCTTGCGGGTTTCGGTCCAGCGCTCTTCATCAACACTGAAACCGCCGCCGCTCTTGAAGGTGTCCATCAAGCCGGCAATCGCTGCACCGTTACGACCGTGCATGTCGAACAGCAGGCGCTCGAAGTTCGACGAGACCATGATGTCCATGGACGGCGACAGGGTCGCGTGCAGGGTTTCCTTGACGTACTGGTTGCCGCTCATGAAGCGGTGCAGGATGTCGTTGCGGTTGGTGGCGACGATCAATTGGTTGATCGGCAGGCCCATGTTGCGCGCCAGGTAACCGGCGAAGATATCGCCAAAGTTGCCGGTCGGCACCGAGAACGACACCGAACGCGCCGGGCCGCCCAGCTGCAGCGAGGCGTGGAAGTAGTAGACGATCTGGGCCATGATCCGCGCCCAGTTGATCGAGTTCACCGCCACCAGGCGTGTGCCCTTCAGGAAGCTCTGGTCGGCGAAGCTGTTCTTGACCATTTCCTGGCAGTCATCGAAGTTGCCTTCGATGGCGATGTTGTGGATGTTCTCGCCGAAAATGGTGGTCATCTGCCGGCGTTGCACTTCCGACACGCGCTTGTGCGGGTGCAGGATGAAGATGTCGACGTTTTCGCAGTGCTTGCAGCCTTCGATGGCCGCCGAGCCGGTATCACCGGAGGTGGCGCCGATGATCACCACGCGCTCGCCGCGTTTCTCCAGCACATAATCCAGCAGGCGACCCAGCAGTTGCAGGGCGAAGTCCTTGAACGCCAGGGTCGGGCCGTGGAACAGCTCCAGGACCCATTCGTTGCCGTTCAACTGGCGCAGAGGTGCGATGGCGTTGTGGGAAAACACGCCGTAGGTCTCTTCCAGAATCTTTTTGAAGTCCGCATCCGGAATGCTGCCGGTGACGAACGGGCGCATCACCCGGAACGCCAGCTCGTGGTACGGCAGGCCGGCCCACGAAGCGATTTCTTCCTGGGTGAAACGTGGCAGGTTTTCCGGCACGTACAGGCCACCGTCAGTGGCAAGGCCTGCCAGCAGGACGTCTTCGAAATTCAGGGCCGGTGCCTGGCCGCGGGTGCTGATATAACGCATAGGGGCAAACCTTCGGTTTGGGCTTCAAGCTTCAAGCTTCAAGCTGCAAGTCGAAGCGGTTCTGCTTTTACTTGCAGCTTGCAGCTTGGCGCTTGCAGCTGAATTAATTCAAATGTTCGACGCGAATCCGGACTACCGGCCCAACCACACCTTGGAGAGCTTCCAGCGCCTGGATGGCATCATTGATGTGCTGTTCGAGCACGCGATGGGTCAGCAGGATCATCGGCACCTGGCCGTTTTGCTCCTCGACTTCCTTCTGCATGATCGACTCGATATTGATACCGCGCTCCGACAGGATGCTGGCGACCTGGGCCAATACGCCCGGGTGATCCTGGGCCTGGATGCGCAGGTAGTAGGCGCTTTCGCAGGCTTCGATCGGCAGGATCGGATGGGCTGACAACGAATCCGGCTGGAAGGCCAGGTGCGGTACGCGGTTTTCCGGGTCGCTGGTCATGGCGCGGACCACGTCCACCAGGTCGGCGATCACCGACGAAGCGGTGGGCTCCATGCCGGCGCCGGCGCCGTAGAACAGGGTCGAACCCGCCGCATCACCGTTGACCATCACGGCATTCATCACGCCATTGACGTTGGCGATCAGGCGGTCGGCCGGGATCAGCGTCGGGTGTACACGCAACTCGATACCGGCCGGTGTGCTGCGCGCCACGCCCAGGTGCTTGATGCGGTAGCCCAGGGCTTCGGCGTAGTTCACGTCGGCGGTGGTCAGCTTGGTGATGCCTTCGGTGTAGGCCTTGTCGAACTGCAACGGGATACCAAAGGCGATGGACGCCAGGATGGTCAGCTTGTGGGCAGCGTCGATACCTTCCACGTCGAAGGTCGGGTCGGCTTCGGCGTAACCCAGGGCCTGGGCTTCGGCCAGCACGTCTTCGAAGGTGCGGCCCTTCTCGCGCATTTCGGTGAGGATGAAGTTGCCGGTGCCGTTGATGATGCCAGCTACCCAGTTGATGCGGTTGGCGGACAGGCCTTCGCGGATCGCCTTGATCACTGGAATGCCACCGGCTACCGCAGCTTCGAACGCGACAATCACGCCCTTCTCGCGCGCCTTGGCGAAGATCTCGTTGCCGTGCACGGCGATCAGTGCCTTGTTGGCAGTGACCACGTGCTTGCCGTTCTCGATGGCTTTGAGCACCAGCTCGCGGGCCACGGTGTAGCCGCCGACCAGTTCGATGACGATATCGATTTCAGGGTTGGTGGCAACGGCGAACACATCGTTGGTAATCGCAATACCGGTCGTTTCGAACTGAGGCTTTGGCGAACGCGTGGCAATTTGCGCCACTTCAATCCCGCGACCTGCACGGCGGGAAATTTCCTCAGCGTTACGCTGAAGTACGTTAAAGGTGCCGCCACCGACGGTCCCTAACCCACAGATGCCTACTTTGACCGGTTTCACTGAAGAACTCCCCATGAAACGGCCGACGCGAGGTCGGCCGTGGAAAACAGCCGCACAACTGCGGCTTTCAATTGATGGCCCGTCGACTTATCCACGGGCCATGATCGTCAAAGGTTCGACGATGCTGGTTTATTTGGCACTCAGCGCCAGTTTGGCAACTTGTGGCGCTGGCTGGTAGCCCGGAATCACTTGGCCGTCAGCCAAAACGATGGCCGGTGTACCGTTCACGCCAATGGACTGGCCCAGGGCGAACTGCTTGGAAACCGGGTTGGCGCATTTGGCGGCCTTGATTTCCTTGCCGTCGACCATCTTGTCCATGGCTGCTTTCTTGTCGGCCGAGCACCACACCGCTTGCAACTGCTCGTCACCCGGCGAACCCAGGCCCTGGCGCGGGAACGCAACGTAGCGCACTTCCACTCCCAGCTTGTTCAGCGCAGGCACTTCGGCGTGCAGCTTGTGGCAATACGGGCAGGTGGTGTCGGTGAACACGGTGATGTGGGTCTTGGTCTCGCCAATGGCCGGGTAAACCACAGTCTCGGCCACCGGGATGCCATTGATCAGCTTGGAGACGCCCAGGCGTTCGGCTTTCTCGGTCAGGTTGACCGGCTTGCCGTCCTTCAACTGGAACAGGTAGCCCTGGACGATGTACTGGCCGTCGGCACTGGCGTACAGCACGCGGCTGCCCTTGAGCTTGACTTCATACAGGCCGGCCATCGGGCTGGCGCTGATGCTTTCGATCGGGGTGTCGAGTTGCAGGTTGGCCAGGCTCTTGCGGATGGTCTGCTCGGCAGCATCATCGGCAAACGCAAAGGTGGAAACCAACGCAATGGCTGCGGCGGCAATAATCTGGGTCAAGCGCATGGGAACTCCTGAAGGCAGATGCAGGGACGGGAAGGAATACTGCTTGGAAAACACAGCGCTGGGCCGTCCCCTTTGCTAACCGGCAAAGCCTACCACAGTTGGGCCGCAGGGCAGCCCGTGGCGGGATAAATTGGCCTTCTACAGCATGTTTTTCAGCCTCGCGGGTGATGCTTGGCGTGCATATCCTGCAAGCGTGCACGCGCCACGTGGGTGTAGATCTGGGTAGTGGATAAGTCGCTGTGCCCAAGCAGCATTTGCACCACACGCAAATCCGCCCCGTGGTTGAGCAAGTGCGTGGCGAACGCATGGCGCAACGTGTGGGGCGACAGAGCCTTGCCGATCCCGGCGACCTTGGCCTGATGCTTGATGCGGTGCCAGAAGGTCTGCCGGGTCATCTGCTCGCCACGCAGGCTAGGGAACAGCACATCACTGGGGCGCCCGCCGAGCAGCTCGCTGCGGGCGTCTCGCATATAACGCTCGACCCACACAATCGCCTCCTCGCCCATCGGTACCAGCCGCTCCTTGCTGCCCTTGCCCATCACCCGCAGCACGCCCTGACGCAGGTTGACTTGCTCCAGGGTCAGGCTGATCAGCTCCGTCACTCGCAGGCCACAGGCATACAGGACCTCCAGCATGGCGCGATCACGTTGGCCGATGGCCTCACTCAAATCCGGCGCGGCGAGCAAGGCCTCCACGTCGGCCTCCGACAGGGACTTGGGCAATGGCCTGCCAAGTTGCGGCATGTCGATTTGCAGGGTTGGATCGAGAGCAATCAGTTTTTCCCGCAGCAGATAGCGATAAAAGCCACGCACGCCCGAGAGGAATCGCGCCGTGGAGCGCGGTTTGTAGTTCTGCTCCAGGCGCCAGGCCAGATGGTCGAGGATCAGCTCACGACCCGCATTTATCAGTTCGAGTTTTTTCTCCTGCAGCCAGCCATTGAATAGGGCCAAGTCGCTGCGGTAGGCCTGGCGAGTGTTGTCCGACAGGCCTTTTTCCAGCCAGAGGGCGTCAAGGAAACGGTCTATCAGGGGGTGGTCGATGGCGGGCATGGGGGCTCAGGCGGATTTCTGTAATGTCTGTTAGATCCTATCGCAGGCAAGCCAGCTCCCACAGGGTTTTTGTGTCGGGCGCTGAGATGTGCACGACACCGATCAAATGTGGGAGCTGGCTTGCCTGCGAAGGCCGCAACTCGGTCCCTGCTCAGTCGGCAAAGCCAGGTAACACCGGCACTGGGCGTTTGTCCGCATCAATGGCGACAAAGCTGAACACGCCCTGGATTGCTTTTTCGCGGCCATCGGCGCTCATGCTCTCAACGAACACTTCCACCTCGACCTTGAGGCTGGTGTTACCAACTTTGATCACACGGCCGATCAACTCGACGATGGAGCCCGCCGGGATCGCGTGGTTGAAGTCGATACGGTCGGTAGACACCGTCACCAGCGGCAGGCGGCAAAAGCGCGTGGCGGTAATGAACGACACTTCATCCATCCACGCCAGGGCGGTGCCACCGAACAGGGTGTTGTGGTGGTTGGTGGTCGGCGGGAACACGGCCTTGGTTACGTGGGTGACGGACAGGTCAGTGCGGCGCTGGATTTCTTCGAGGCGGGTGGTCATGGACAAATACCGGCAAATAGACAAATTTCAGGCACAAAAAAGCAGCCCGTAGGCTGCTTTTTTCTGCATCGGGAAGCTGGACTTAAGCCAGTTTTTCCTTGATGCGAGCTGCTTTACCGGACAGGTCACGCAGGTAGTACAGCTTGGCTTTACGTACGTCACCGCGACGCTTGACGGCCATGCTGTCGATTTGCGGGCTGTAGGTCTGGAAAGTACGCTCTACGCCAACACCGTTGGAGATTTTACGAACAGTGAAAGCACTGTTCACACCACGGTTACGCTTGGCGATTACCACGCCTTCGAACGCTTGCAGACGCGAACGGTCGCCTTCCTTCACTTTCACCTGAACGACAATGGTGTCGCCCGGGGCAAAGGTAGGGATCTCTTTGGTCATCTGCTCTGCTTCGAGTGCAAGGATGATTTTGTTAGTCATGCTGTGCTCCTAAGGTAAGTCAATGGACCTACCATCGATACGTTGTTAACTATCGTCCCGCGCGAGGATGTATTCCTCGAGCAGCTTCTTCTCTTCTCCAGAAAGCGAGCGGCTTTCCAGAAGATCGGCGCGTCGTTCATAGGTCCGACCAAGGGACTGCTGTAAACGCCAACGCCGGATGTGTGCGTGATTGCCACTTAGCAATACGTCGGGAACACGCTGATCCGCATACACCTCCGGTCGGGTGTAGTGCGGGCAATCCAGCAAACCATCCGTGAAGGAATCTTCCTCCGCGGAGTCCACATGCCCTAAAGCTCCAGGCAGCAGTCGTGTAACCGCATCTATCAGGACCATCGCCGGCAGCTCGCCGCCAGACAGGACATAGTCCCCAATCGACCACTCTTCATCGACATGAGCTTCAATAAAACGCTCGTCAATGCCTTCATAGCGACCGGCAATCAGGATCAGTGCTTCCTCATTCGCCAGTTCGCGTACCGCCGCTTGTTTCAGCTGACGGCCTTGAGGGGACAGGTAAATTACCTTCGCCTTCTCCCCGGCGGCAGCCTTGGCCTGAACCAACGCGTCTTCCAGGGGCTTGATCTTCATCACCATGCCCGGACCACCGCCAAATGGGCGATCGTCCACAGTGTGATGTCGATCCGTCGTGTAGTCTCGCGGGTTCCAACAGGTGAGCTGCAACAGCCCCTGTTTCACCGCCCGACTGGTGATGCCGTACTCGCTGATGGCGGAAAACATCTCGGGAAACAAACTGATCACTTCAATGCGCAAATTAGCCACGCTTAGAAGTCCGCGTCCCATTCCACCTTCATCTCGCCCGCTGCCAGGTCGACGGCTAACACGCATTGCTCGGTATAGGGCAACAGGCGTTCGCGATCATCCAGGCTGCCAGCGCAAGGCTTGACCACCATTACATCATTGGCGCCGGTTTCCAGAAGATGATCGATTTTCCCGAACAGTTGCCCGAGTTGATCAATAACCTTCAGACCTTCCAGCTGGTACCAGTAGTACTCGCCGTCGGTCAATTCAGGGAACAGGTTGCGCGGCACGCAGATCTCATAACCGGCCAGAAGACGAGCTTCTTCACGATCATCAAGACCCTTGAGCTTTGCGACCAGGAACTTATCGCTCCCGCGTCCACTGACCAGCTCGACCTGTTTCACACTACCCTCGCGCTTGAGCGTCCAGGTTTTGTACTGCAACAGGTTTTCAGTCGGATCAGTAAAGGAATACACCTTCACTTCGCCGCGAACGCCATGAACAGAGTAAATCTTGCCGATAACGATCAAATCATCAGCAACAGCTGGCGTCGCGTTCATATTGCTCAGGCTGCGGCCTTAGCCGAGTCCTTCAACAGTTTTGCTACGCGCTCGGATGGCTGTGCACCCACGCTCAGCCAGTAGGCTACGCGCTCTTGGTTCACGGACAGACGAACTTCTTGACCACGAGCAACAGGGTTGAAGAAACCAACCTGTTCCTTGTGCGAACCGTCACGCGGGTTGCGGCTGTCGGTTACGGTCAAGTGGTAAAACGGGCGCTTTTTGGAGCCGCCAAGGGCAAGACGGATTGTTAGCATGTGAACATCGTTCCTGTAGTCGGTGCTGCAAATCTAAATGCACAGCGGGCATAGGTGCCCGAAAGGCCGCATATTCTAAGGAATATCCGGACTTTTGCAAATGTCTTTTTCTGGCGCCTATCAGCGTGCCATCCAGATCTGCTATAGAGCCGTCGGTTAAAACGGCGAGTCAGCGCCCGCCAATCGCGGGTTTGCTGGAGATCCCACATCCCTGTGGGTCGGAGCAGGAGCTGGGCTCCCGCTCGAATACTTTACATTTTCGGCATGCCGCCGCCGGGCAACATACCGCCCATGCCGCGCATCATCTTGGCCATTCCGCCCTTGGCGGAGAATTTCTTCATCATCTTCTGCATCTGCTTGTGCTGCTTGATCAAGCGACCGATGTCCTGCACCTGTGTGCCGGAACCCATGGCGATCCGACGCTTGCGCGAACCGCTGATCAGCTCAGGGTCGCGGCGCTCGGCCGGGGTCATGGAATTGATGATGGCTTCCATCTGCTTGAACTGCTTCTCTGCCGCGCCCTGGGCATTGCCCATTTGCGCCAGGTTCACACCGCCGATGTTCGGCAGCTTGTCCATCAGGCCGCCGAGTCCGCCCATGTTCTTCATTTGTTGCAGCTGGTCGCGGAAGTCTTCGAGGTCGAAGCCCTTGCCCTTCTTCAGCTTCTTGGCCAGCTTGTCGGCCTTGTCCTTGTCGAGCGTGGCTTCAGCCTGCTCGATCAGGCTGAGCACGTCGCCCATCCCGAGGATGCGCGAGGCGATACGCTCAGGGTGGAACGGCTCGAGCGCTTCGCTCTTCTCGCCCATACCGATGAACTTGATCGGCTTGCCGGTGATGGCACGTACCGACAGCGCGGCACCGCCACGAGCGTCGCCGTCGACCTTGGTGAGGATCACACCGGTCAGCGGCAGTGCGTCACCAAAGGCCTTGGCGGTATTGGCCGCATCCTGGCCGGTCATGGCGTCGACCACGAACAGCGTCTCGACCGGGTTGATCGCGGCATGCAGCGCCTTGATTTCGCCCATCATCTCTTCGTCGATGTGCAGGCGACCGGCGGTATCGACGATGACCACGTCGATGAACTTCAGCTTGGCTTCTTTAATAGCCGCGTTGGCGATGTCGACCGGCTTCTGGCTCAGGTCGGACGGGAAGAAGGTCACGCCTACTTCGCCGGCAAGCATTTCCAACTGCTTGATGGCCGCCGGACGGTACACGTCGGCCGACACCACCATCACGGACTTCTTCTTGCGCTCTTTAAGGAAGCGCGCCAGCTTGCCGGCAGTGGTGGTCTTACCCGCACCCTGCAGACCGGCCATCAGCACGACGGCCGGTGGCACGGCGCTGAGGTTCAGGTCTTCGTTGGCCGCGCCCATCAGGCTTTCGAGCTCGGCCTGGACGATCTTCACAAAGGCCTGGCCCGGCGTGAGGCTGCGGGACACTTCGGTGCCGACCGCGCGCTCTTTGACCGAGTTGACGAAGTCCTTCACCACCGGCAAGGCCACGTCGGCTTCCAGCAACGCCATGCGCACTTCACGCAGGGTGTCTTTAATATTGTCCTCGGTCAGCTTGGCCTTGCCGGTGACATGGCGCAGCGTCTGCGAGAGACGGTCAGTCAGATTTTCAAACATGCGCGATCCTTTCAGGCCCTATTCATAGACCGAGGTAATGGCGGCCCAGGCTGTGGTAAATCGCTATTAAAAACAGCGCTCGGTGAGCCTGCGGCGTGGGCAGGTCGCGGATTATAGCGAAGACTGCCGCCATGCACACCCGCTGTCTGGCTTGAGAGTCTTTCGTGTTACGCGGGGGTATGCCAAACTCAGCGCCTTTCGGGCTTGCCTAACAGGATTTATGCTCCCTTTGTCACCCAGTTTGCTACCCAGCCTCGCCGCCGCCATTTTGTATGCCGCTGCGACTCTCTACCAGGGCACTCGTCTGGCCCAAGGCGCCAAGGCGGACAAACGCCTGCTCGTCGGCCTTGGCGTCCTTGCCCTGCTGGCCCATGCTGCCAGCCTGTTTACCCATTTGATGACGCCCGTCGGCCTGGGCCTGGATTTTTTCAGCGCCGCCAGCCTGATCGCGGCTGCCGTCATCGCATTGACCCTGCTGGCGTGCTACCGGATTCCCGTCGAGAACCTGCTGGTGCTGCTATTCCCCTTGGGCGTGCTGACGGTGCTACTGGCGCAATTCGCCCCCACCGGCACGGTGCAGGTGATTGATGAAGAGCCGGGCATCCTCGCGCACATCCTGCTGTCGATCCTCGCTTACGGCATGTTCACCATCGCGGTGTTCCAGGCCCTGCTCCTGCTGCTGCAGGACCACCAGCTAAAGCACAAGCATCCGTCCGGGCTGATCAAGAACTTCCCGCCGCTGCAAACCATGGAAAGCCTGCTGTTCGGCTTCCTGTGGGCCGGCTGGACGCTGCTGTCGCTGTCGCTGATCTCCGGCTGGCTGTTCGTCGAAAACCTGTTCGCCCAGCACCTGGTGCACAAAACCCTGCTAGCGTGCCTGGCCTGGGTGGTGTTCAGCGTGTTGCTGTGGGGCCGCAACCGCCTCGGCTGGCGCGGGCACAAGGCGATCCGCTGGACCCTGGCCGGTTTCTGCCTGCTGATGCTGGCCTATTTCGGCAGCAAGCTGGTCCGCGAATACATCCTGCATATCTGACGGGCAGCGATCATGGACAACCTGCCACTGGAGCCGATGCTCGCGGTAATCGCCCTGCTGGTCCTATGGGCCGCACTATTCACCGCCATCGAAGCCGCGCAACAACACCTGCTGGCCCTGCGCCCCGGCACACGCCAGGGCGACAAGGCCGCCACCCGCCTGAGCTTCCCGCGTAACAGCCTGATCCTGTGCAACAGCCTGTGTCGCGCAGCCGTGGTGATCCTCTGCACGCTGCTGGCCATCTATGCCTGGGCGCAGAACGGGCCCTGGCTGGGTTGGATGATCTCCTGCGCGATCCTGCTGGTTCTGGCCGACTACCTGCCCCGCGCCCTCGCCGTACGTTATCCACAGGGCGTGCTGGGCTTTGGCAATACGCTGCTGGGCGTACCGCTGAAAATCCTCTACCCGTTGGCCTGGCTGCTCAATGGCATCAGCCTGTTGCTGTTGCGCCCTTTTGTGCGCAAGGCCGGCGTAGTGAAAAAGAGCGACGAGCCGCTGCCCGGCCACGACGACGAGCCGGAACCCGAGACAGACGAAGACCGCACCCCAGGCATGCCCGGCATCCACGCATTGGACAACATCACCGTCAATGACATCCTGGTGCCACGCAGCGAAGTGGACGGCATCAACCTGGATGACTCGGTCGAGGACATCATCGAGCAACTGCGCACCTCCCAGCGTACGCGCCTGCCGGTGTTCCACAGTGATATCAACCAAGTGCAGGCCGTGCTCAACACCCGGCAGATCCAGCACCTGCTGCCCGACGCCAGCCTGACCAAGGAAGCGTTGCTCGCCGCCTGCCACGAACCCTACTTCGTCCCGGAAAGCACGCCCCTGCAACTGCAACTGCTGAACTTCCACAAGCAACAGCGGCGCCTGGGCATGGTGGTGGACGAGTATGGCGAAGTGCTCGGCATTGTGACGCTGGAAGATATTCTCGAAGAAATCGTCGGTGAATTCGAAAGCGAACAGAGTGCCGACAACCCGCATATCGAGGCCCAGCCCGATGGCCGCTACATCATTGATGGCGCCGCCTCGATCCGCGAACTGAACAAGAGCTTGAGCTGGCACTTGCCCAGCGATGGCCCCAAGACCCTCAACGGCCTGGTCACCGAAGCGCTGGAGACCATTCCCGATTGCGCGGTGTGCCTGAAAATCGGGCGCTACCGCCTGGAAATCCTCGAGACCGAGGACAACCGCGTGAGCAAGGTGCTGATCTGGCACACCAGCCGGATGCCGGTCGCCGTATAAGCTGCTGGCGAAACACATTCTCCCTGTGGGAGCGGGCTTGCTCGCGAATGCGGTAGACCAGCTGAAGATGAGCTGACTGACCCACTGCTTTCGCGAGCAAGCCCGCTCCCACATTTTGATTTGCGGCGTGTCAGCCCCCTTGTTGTATGTTCAAACCCCTTCCTATAATCGGTGCGGCCTACCAGAGCCGCGCCCGACCGCGTGCTACCCGCACCCAGCGTGTCCAGGCACCGCCTTATCGTGTCCGACCGGTGTTCGCTCCCATCCCGAGCCTGCCCGCGCACAACCCTGATCCATGGGTGTTCGACCAATAATAATCCGCGTCCAACGCGCAATGACCGTCAGGGATACCGCCATGAGCACCACCTACAACGAGGCCGCGACCGCCGCCCCGACCAACTCGACGGCACGGGTCGCCACGGCGAGCATCGTCGGCACCGCCATCGAGTTCTACGACTTCTATATCTACGCCACGGCCGCTGCGCTGGTGATCGGCCCGGTGTTCTTCCCGCAGACCTCCGGCACCGCGCAGATGCTGGCGTCGTTCCTGACCTTCGGTATCGCTTTCATCGCCCGCCCACTGGGCTCAGCGCTGTTCGGCCACTTCGGTGACCGCATCGGGCGCAAATCGACGCTGGTGGCCTCGCTGTTGCTGATGGGCGTGTGCACCACGCTGATTGGCTTGCTGCCCGGCTATGACAGCATCGGGGCCTGGGCACCGATTTTGTTGTGTGTGCTGCGTTTCGGCCAGGGCCTGGGCCTTGGCGGCGAATGGGGCGGCGCGGCACTGCTGGCGACCGAGAATGCGCCCAAAGGCAAACGCGCCTGGTTTGGCATGTTCCCGCAGCTCGGCCCGTCGATCGGCTTCCTGGCGGCCAACGGTTTGTTCCTGATCCTGGCCATGAGCCTGAGCGACGAGCAATTCCGCAGTTGGGGCTGGCGAATTCCATTCATCCTCAGCGCTGCGTTGGTGATGGTTGGCCTGTACGCACGGCTGAAGCTGCATGAGACACCGGTATTCGCCAACGCCGTCGCCAAGGAAGCCCCGGTCAAAGTGCCGTTGGTGGAATTGTTCAGCCAGCACTGGCTACCGGTATTGCTCGGCGCCGCGTCGATGGTGGTGTGCTATGCCCTGTTCTATATCACCACCGCGTTTTCCTTGAGCTACGGTGTTTCTACCCTGGGCTACAGCCGCGAAACCTTCCTCGGCCTGCTGTGCTTTGCGGTGCTGTTCATGGGGCTGGCGACACCACTGGCGGCCTTGGCCAGTGATCGCTACGGGCGCAAGCCGGTGCTGATCGTCGGCGCGATCCTGGCGATTCTGTCGGGCTTTACCATGGAGCCATTGCTCACCCACGGTTCGACCTGGGCCGTGGCGCTGTTCCTGGCGCTGGAGCTGTTCCTGATGGGCGTGACCTTCGCACCGATGGGCGCGCTGTTGCCGGAACTGTTCCCGACCCGCGTGCGTTATACCGGCGCTTCGGCAGCGTATAATCTGGGTGGGATTGTCGGCGCATCGGCAGCACCGTTCTTCGCGACCAAGCTGGTGGCGATGGGTGGCTTGAGTTATGTCGGTGGGTATGTGTCGGCGGCAGCGTTGCTCAGCTTGATTGCTGTGCTGTGCCTGAAAGAGACGCGTAACAACGATTTGAACAAGGTCGCCTGACAGACCGCCTTCGCGAGCAAGCCCGCTCCCACAGTTGACCGCATTTATCCAATAGGAACGCGGTCGAATGTGAGAGCGGGCTTGCTCGCGAAAGGCACGCCTCGATTACAGCTCGACTACAACGGCTTTGGAAGCACGAGTAGCCTTCGCCCGGGCCGCTTCAATCGACTCATCCCGCGCCAACGCCACACCCATGCGGCGCTGGCCATTCACTTCCGGCTTGCCAAACAGACGCAACGCCGTGTCCGGTTCACTCAACGCGGCGCCCAGGTTGGCGAACGCAGTCTGGGTCGACTGGCCTTCCACCAGAATCACCGCCGAAGCCGAAGGCCCGAACTGACGGATCAACGGGATCGGCAGGCCCAGAATGGCGCGAGCGTGCAAGGCGAACTGCGACAGGTCCTGGGAAATCAGGGTCACCAGGCCGGTGTCATGCGGGCGCGGCGAGACTTCGCTGAACCACACCTGATCCCCCTTGATGAACAGCTCCACGCCAAACAGGCCACGGCCACCCAGGGCCTCGGTCACCGCTTTGGCAACGCGCTCGGACTCGGCCAGGGCAATCGGGCTCATGGCCTGCGGCTGCCAGGATTCCTGGTAGTCGCCCTTCTCCTGACGGTGACCGACAGGCGCGCAGAAGGTGGTACCGCCGACGTGACGCACGGTCAGCAGGGTGATTTCGTAGTCGAAGTCGATAAAGCCTTCGATGATCACGCGACCTTTACCCGCACGCCCGCCTTCCTGGGCGTAGTCCCAGGCTTTCTGCACGTCGTCGACGCTGCGCAGCAGGCTCTGGCCCTTGCCCGACGAACTCATCACCGGCTTGACCACGCACGGGAAGCCCAGGTCCTGCACGGCCTTGCTGTAGTCTTCGAAGGTATCGGCAAAGTGGTACGGCGAGGTCGGCAGGTCCAGCTCTTCGGCGGCCAGGCGGCGGATGCCTTCACGGTTCATGGTCAGCGAGGTGGCACGCGCAGTCGGGATCACGGTGAAGCCTTCAGCTTCCAGTTCCACCAGGGTGGCCGTGGCGATGGCCTCGATTTCCGGCACGATGAAGTGCGGTTTTTCGGCTTCGATCACCGCACGCAGGGCAGCACCGTCGAGCATGTTGATCACGTGGCTACGGTGCGCCACCTGCATGGCCGGCGCGTTGGCGTAGCGATCCACGGCAATCACTTCAACGCCCAGGCGTTGCAGTTCGATTACCACTTCCTTGCCCAGCTCACCGCAGCCACACAGCAAAACGCGGGTCGCGGTTGGCGACAATGGAGTTCCGATTCGGGTCATCTCAGGTCCTCAGGGGAGCGGATCATTGGGAGAAAGGCCGGCATTTTACATGAACTGCAGCAATTGGCCTCAGTTGGCGACGGCCCGCTTGCGGATGCGCCAGGCCATGATCAACCACACCACCGTGACCCCGGCGAACTTCGACACCAACGCAGTGCCCGCCACCGCTGGGGTGAGCGCGCCGATCAAGCCGAAGAAGATGAAGGTATCGAGAGGAATACTCAGGGCCGAACTTATCCACAGGCGGTCGTGCAGCGGGCGCTTAGTGATACTGAACACCAGCCAGTCAATGCACTCGGACACCGCAAACGCCGTGGCGCTGGCCAGGGCAATGGCCGGGTCGGACGTGACATACGACAACACCAGTGCCGCCAGCATGGCGATGATTGCACCGTGGCCAAAGCGGGTTTGCACCATGTCGCGCAGGATGAATACCAGGCCACCCCAGGCGGACCAGATAACGTCCAGGTGCGGGGCGGTGGAGAAGGCGAAATTGATCAGCACGACGCTGCTGATGTAGGCGATCAGGAAGAGCATGGGGGATGGACCTGTGAACAAGGGGCACAGGGTACTTCACATTTGGAAATATGTCGTCTGGGCGGGCCTCATCGCAGGCAAGCCAGCTCCCACATTCAACCGCGTTTAACCTGTTGGAACCCGGTCAAAATGTGGGAGCTGGCTTGCCTGCGATGGCGGTCTATCAGCCGCCGGATTTCCCGGAAACCATAAACACCATCCCACTCGCCACCGCCCGCTCATGGCACAACCCCAACACCACCCGGCGCTCGGCATTATCCATACGGCTCCAACGCGTAATCTCATCCACCGTGCGCTGGCAGCCAGTACAAATATCGTCGTCATCCAATGCGCAAATGCTCACGCACGGCGACGCAACGGGGCGCTCAATCGGGTTCATTCTTCCTGCTCAACCAAGTCACGCGCATAACGCTGCGAGTTATGCACATAGTGCGCGGCGCTGGCTTCAAGCATGCGTTTCTGTGCGTCGGTCAACTCCCGCACCACCTTGCCCGGCGAACCCATCACCAGCGAACCATCAGGAATTTCCTTGCCTTCGCCAATCAGCGAGTTGGCGCCAATGATGCAGTGCTTGCCGATCTTGGCGCCGTTGAGGATCACCGCGTTGATACCGATCAGGCTGTAATCATCCACCGTGCAGCCATGCAACATGGCGTTGTGGCCAATGGTCACGCCGGTGCCCAGGGTCAGCGGGTAGCCCATGTCGGTGTGCATCACGCTACCGTCCTGCACGTTGCTGTTTTTGCCGATCAGGATCAGTTCATTGTCGCCACGCAACACCGCGTTGAACCAGACATTGGCGCCCTCCTCCAGCTTGACCTTGCCCACCAGCGTGGCATTCGGTGCCACCCAGCTCTGCGGATGAGTCTCGACGCGAGCGTCGCCCAGGCGGTATTTCATGGTTGTTCCTCACGGCATTGCCATTCAAGTGATGGCTTAGGTATTGATGAAGCTCTTGGGTGGCTGGTGCAGGCTGATCTTGGCATCGTCATAGAGCAGATTGATCAACTCGACGATCATGATCGCCGTCAGCCCCCAGATCTTGTATTCGCCGAACCGATAGCTGGGCACGTACCAACTGCGGCCTTGGTAATCGATCCGGTGGGTATGTTCCCGTGGGTCTTGTCGGAAGAAGTCCAAGGGCACGCTGAAAACAGCGGCGATTTCGGCATCGTTGGCCAGATATTCGACGTAATCGGGGATGACGCCGACATACGGCGTAACCCGAATGCCATGCAGGGAGATCAACGGGCTCAGCGGGCCGATCACTTCGACCAGCCCGGGCGGCAGGCCGATTTCTTCTTCGGCCTCGCGCAGCGCGGTAAAGATCAAGTCCGGGTCTTCGGGGTCGCGGCGCCCGCCAGGAAAGGCCACTTCGCCACCATGGGTCGACAGGCCACTGGCGCGCAGGGTCAGGATCAGCTCAGGTTCGTCACTGCGGGTAATCGGCACCAGCACCGCGGCCTCGGGGAAACGCCCGTCGGTTTCCAGCGTGTGGGGGGTGTGATTGCTTACCCGGCGAAGTAGCTCGTCCAGCATGAGTCATCTCGGTCTGTTGGCTACCTTGCATCATGCACCAAAGCGTGCGGGTGCCCAACCCCAAAACCCGCGCCGTGTCGCTAAACGACAACTTGTTGCAGCGCCCTGCCCGTCACGCCAAGATAGGCGCACTTTCCAGGAACCCCAGCATGAATTTCTGCAGCCAGTGCGGTAAACCGGTCACCCAGCGCATCCCCGAAGGCGACGGCCGCCTGCGCTTTGTGTGTGATCACTGCTCGACCATCCACTACCAGAACCCCAACATCGTCGCCGGCACCGTACCCGTGTGGGGCGATAAAGTGCTGCTGTGCCGCCGCGCCATTGAGCCACGCCTGGGTTACTGGACCCTGCCTGCGGGCTTCATGGAAAACGGTGAGACCGTGGAACAGGCCGCCATGCGCGAAACCCTGGAAGAAGCCTGCGCCCGCGTGCACAACCTGAGCATCTACACGCTGATCGACGTACCGCACATCAACCAGGTGCATATTTTCTACCGCGCCGACCTGCTCGACCTGGACTTCGCCGCCGGCCCCGAAAGCCTGGAAGTGCAGCTGTTCGACGAAGCCGACATCCCGTGGTCCGAACTGGCTTTCCGCACGGTCGGGCGCACCCTGGAATACTTTTTCGCTGACCGCAGGCAACAGTCGTTCCCGGTGCGCAGCGAAGCCGTGCCGCCGATGGGAAAGCCCGCGCCATGACACTGGGGATACCGTCTTTGATGCGTTGGGTGCTTGCGCTGCTCTGCCTATCGTTCGCCACACTGGCGCCAGCCGCCACGGTGCAGACCCTGGGCGGTAAAACGGTCGAGAAAGTGCTGGTGCTCAAGTCCGCCCACCAGTTGCAGTTGATCAACGACGGCAAGCCGTTCAAGACCTACCGCATTTCCCTGGGCAAGAACCCCAAGGGCCACAAGCTGATCGAGGGCGACCGCCGCACGCCAGAGGGCCTGTACTGGATCGACTGGCGCAAGACCAGCGACCGCTTCAACCTGGCCATGCACATCTCCTACCCAAACATCAGCGACGCCGCCCGCGCCCGCCGCGAAGGCGTGAAGCCCGGCAGCATGATCATGATCCACGGCACCCCCGACACCGAGGATTACCCGGAACAGTGGTTCCACACCCTGGACTGGACCGACGGCTGCATCGGCATGCGCAACGTGGACATGCGCGAAGTGTGGAACCTGGTCAAAGACGGCACCCTCATCGAGATTCGTCCGTAATCTCGTACCGTTCGTAAAATAATTCGAAAAAAATTCCTGCCCTGCCCCGCGCCCGCCGGTGAATACCAGTTCACCCCCGCGGGCTGCGCACTTCTGCACGCGATAAAGACCTCTCTAATACCACTTGATACCAGGCCCCATTGCGGGGCCCTACAACCAATGCCTGCACCATTTTGACTGCATTGACATGGTATTTAAGTGGTATTAATTTCCGGCCCATACCGGGCGACAACACTCCAATAACCGCATCGGAAACCTTAACGATGAATCCCATCCTGGCCCTGCGCCCCGACGACAAACAATCCACGCCGCTGTACCTGCAATTGGCGCGCAAACTGGAAGCGGCGATCCATGCCGGCCAGTGGACGTCCGAGCAGGCACTGCCGTCAGAACGCGTACTCAGCGAGCAATTGAGCATTTCACGCGTCACCGCACGCAAGGCGTTGGAAGTGTTGTTTGCCCAAGGGCTGATCCGCCGAAACCAAGGTTCCGGCACCTATATTTCGCCACGCTTGGAACAGCCGCTGTCGCGCCTGTCGGGGTTCAGCGAAATGCTGCGACTCAAGGGTTTCGTGCCCAGCTCCCAATGGCTGGAGCGTGAACTGACCCAGCCGACCCACGAAGAGATGATCCGCCTGGGCCTGTCGCCCGCCGACAAAGTGGCTCGCCTCAAGCGCTTGCGTAAGGCGGATGACACGGTGATGGCAATTGAAATGACCACCATGCCCGCCTCCGTGCTGCCACAGCCACAAGCCATCGGCCACTCGCTGTACGAATACCTGGAAGGCATCGGCAAACCAGTGGTGCGCGCCCTGCAGCATATCCAGGCGATCAACGCCTCGGACGAGTTCGCCAAGCTGGTCGGCATCGCCCCCGGTACCGCCATGCTGCTGATGACCCGGGTCGGCTACACCGCCGATAACACGCCGATCGAAATCACCGACACCTACTGCCGCAACGACTACTACGACTTCGTCGCAGAACTGCGTCGCCACGACTATTCCGCTGAACTGCGAATTTAGAGAACTGCCCATGTCCGAAGACAACATCCTCACGCCCAGCGGCTGGATTCGCGGCCGCCTGGTGCACGCGCACGGCAAGGTCGTCGCCATCGAAGGCACGCCCTGCGACCCGGCTGAAAACGAGTTGCCCTACCTGCTGCCGGGCTTTATCGACCTGCATGTGCACGGCGGTGGCGGCGCGGACATCATGGAAGGCCGCGATGCCTTCGAGACGATCACCCGCACCCATGTGCGCTTTGGTACTACCTCGTTGCTGGCCACCACCATGACCGCTCCGGTGGAGGAAATCTCAAGCGTGCTTGGCCAGCTCGGCACCTTCTGCGAGCAACGTCCTACCGGCAGCGCCCGTGTACTCGGCGTGCACCTGGAAGGGCCCTACATCAATCCCGGAAAACTCGGCGCCCAACCCAACTTCGCCCACACCGCGTTGATGGCCGAAGTGGAAGCCTACCTGCGCCTGGCGCCAATCCGCGTGATCACCATCGCGCCGGAAATCGCCGGGCATGACGGCCTGATCCGTGCCCTCAGCGAGCGCGGCGTGCGCATGCAGATCGGCCACACCCTGGGCAGCTACGAAGAAGGCGTCGCCGCCCTCGCCGCCGGGGCCACCAGCTTTACCCATTTGTACAACGCGATGAGCCCGTTGCATCACCGCGAGCCGGGCATCGTCGGCGCCGCGTTGGCCCACGCCAAATACGCCGAATTGATCCCGGATCTGCTCCACGTTCACCCCGGCGCCATGCGCGTGGCGTTGCGCTCGATCCCATGCCTGTATTGCGTCACCGATTCCACCGCCGCCGCCGGCATGCCCGACGGTGAATACAAGCTGGGCAGCCACACCGTGACCAAATGCCTGGGCGGCGTGCGCCTGGCCGACGGCACGCTGGCCGGCAGCACGCTGACCATGGACCAGGCGCTGCGCAACCTGGTGAAGATCGGCTTGCCCATCAGCGAAGCCTCACAACGCCTGTCGCAATTTCCTGCGGACTACCTGGGCCTGGAAGAACGCGGTCGCCTGCAACCCGGCAGCTTTGCCGACTGCGTGCGCCTGGACCGCTCCCTGACACTCACCGACGTAATGGTCGAAGGAGAAACCATTGACTTCAAAAATGCTTGAAGAGGCCCTGGCCTCCTGCGACGCCGTGGCCGCCCAACTGCAACGCCTGGACCCGGCGCTGGAGGAAATCGCCGGCCGCCTGCGTCGTCAGCCGCCGCAGGTGGCGATGACCATCGCCCGTGGCAGCTCGGACCATGCCGCCAGCTATTTCGCCTACCTGACCATGCAGCACGTCGGCATTCCGGTGGCGTCGTTGCCGATGTCGGTAGTGACCCTGTTGCAGGCGCCAATGAAAGTCAGCGGCCAGGTGGCATTTGGTTTCTCCCAGTCGGGGCAAAGTCCGGACTTGGTGAACAGCCTGCGCCTGCTACGCAAACGCGGTGCCCTGAGCATTTCGCTGGTCAACGCCGAAGACTCGCCGCTGGAAGCTGCCTGCGAATTCCATGTACCGCTGTGCGCCGGGCCGGAACACAGCGTGGCCGCGACCAAAAGCTTCATCGCCACCCTCAGCGCCAGCGCGCAGCTGATCGGCCACTGGAACCAGGAAACCGAGTTGCTGCAAGCCTGCCGCGCCCTGCCCGATGACCTGCGTGCCGCCGCCCAGCAAGATTGGACGGTTGCCATCGACGCCCTGCGCGACTGCCAGCAATTAATGGTCATCGGTCGCGGCGCCGGTTTCGCCATCGCCCAGGAAGCTGCACTCAAGCTCAAGGAAACCTCGGCGATCCAGGCCGAAGCCTTCAGCAGCGCCGAAGTGCGCCACGGGCCGATGGCCTTGATCGACAAGAATTACCCCTTGCTGGTGTTCGCCCCACGCGGCGCCGAGCAGGCTGGCCTGTTGAGCCTGGCCGCCGATATGCGCCAACGCGGCGCCCGTGTGTTGCTGGCTGCGCCAGACGATATCGCCGAACGCGACCTGACCCTGAGCCGCGCCGAACACCCGACCCTGGACCCGATCCTGGCGATCCAGAGTTTCTACGTGATGGCGGCAGGTTTGGCGCAAGCCCGGGGCATGGACCCGGACCAGCCGCGTCACCTGAGCAAAGTTACCCGCACTCACTGAGTGGCGTTTTCCTGATGAGTACCGTGCCCATGCCCTACAACAATAATGAATTGACCCTCAGCGCCCCGTTAAGCGGGCCCGTGCTGACCCTGGGCGACGTTCCTGATGAAGTGTTCGCAAGCCACGCCATGGGCGACGGTATTGCCATCGACCCCCTGAACGATTGCCTGCATGCGCCCTGTGACGGCGTAATCATCCATGTCGCGCGCACCGGGCACGCCCTGACGATTCGCGCCCAGAACGGTGCCGAGGTGTTGATGCATGTGGGCATCGATACGGTGGAGCTGAACGGCGAAGGCTTTGCCTTGCTGGTGAAGGAAGGCGCGAAGGTGAGCAAGGGGCAAGCATTGGTGCAGTTTGACCTCGACCGCATTGCGCGCCAGTGCAAGAGCTTGATCAGCCTGATCATCCTGACCAATGGCGAACGTTTCGAATTGCGTTCGGTAGCCGGGCAATCGATCAAGGTCGGCGAGCCGTTGTTGCGGGTCGTGGCGCGTTCGGCGGCAGCGGTTCAAACCGCTGTGGATAACTCGGACGCTGAAGTCAGCGCCAGCGTGCGCATCACGCATCGCGGTGGTTTGCATGCGCGTCCGGCGGCGTTGATCCGCAAGACGGCCCAGGGTTTCAGCAGCCAGGCACAGCTGCATTTCGGTGACAAATCAGCTTCGTGTGACAGCTTGATTGGCTTGATGGGACTGGGTATTGGCGAAGGGGATGAAGTGCGTGTGAGCTGTCGCGGCAAGGATGCGGAGGTGGCGTTGCAGGCACTGGTCGCGGCCTTGTCCGCCGCCATTAAGGAAGAACACCACGCCCCCGTCGTTGCCACCCCACGCCGAGCCAACACCGAAGCCGGCGTGTTGCAAGGTGTGTGTGCTGCTCCGGGTCTCGTATGTGGGCCGCTGTTCCGCCTGACGGGTATCGAACTGCCGGCAGACACCGGCCACCATGCTGCCGATGAGCAACTGCAACGCCTGGACGCCGCCCTGGAGCAAGTGCGCAGCGAAATTCGCATGACTCTGGATCAAGCGCGCCAGCGCAAGAACGTCGAGGAAGAAGACATCTTCGCCGCCCACCTCGCGCTGATGGAAGATCCTAACCTGCTGGAAGCCGCGACCGGCTCCATCGAAAAAGGCAGCGCAGCGACTCACGCCTGGCGCGATGCAATCCAGGCGCAATGCGCGGTATTGCTGGCCCTGGGCAAACCACTGTTTGCCGAACGCGCCAACGATCTGCGTGATTTGCAACAACGGGTACTGCGTGCGTTGCTGGGTGAGGCCTGGCATTTCGAATTGCCCGCGGGGTCGATTGTCAGCGCCCATGAACTGACCCCCTCAGACCTGCTGCAACTCAGCGCGCAACAGGCCGTCGGCATTTGCATGGCCGAAGGCGGCGCCACCTCTCACGTGGCGATCCTGGCGCGCGGCAAAGGCTTGCCCTGCGTGGTGGCGTTGGGTGCCGAAGTCCTCGATGTGCCCCAAGGCCAACGTGTGGTGCTGGACGCCGCCAACGGCCGCCTGGAACTGGCACCCAGCGACGCGCGCCACGCCGAAGTGCACCAGATTCGTGACGCGCAGAAACGGCGTCGCCAGCAGCAACAGGCCCAGGCTCAACAGCCGGCGCGCACCAGCGACGGCGTGACCATCGAAGTGGCCGCCAATGTCGCTTCCAGTGCCGAAGCCCAAGTGGCGTTTGAAAACGGTGCCGATGGCGTCGGCCTGCTGCGCACCGAATTCCTCTTCGTCGACCGCCGCACCGCGCCGGATGAGCAGGAACAACGCCACGCCTACCAAGCCGTACTGGATGCCATGGGCGACAAGTCAGTGATCATCCGCACCATCGACGTGGGCGGCGACAAGCAACTCGATTACCTGCCACTGCCCGTCGAAGCCAACCCGGTGCTGGGCCTGCGCGGTATCCGCATGGCCCAAGTGCGCCCGGAACTGCTCGACCAGCAACTGCGCGCGCTGCTGCAGGTCTCCCCACTGGAGCGCTGCCGCATCCTGCTGCCGATGGTCAGTGAGGTGGATGAGCTGCTGCAGATCCGCCAGCGTTTGGATGAGTTGTGCGTGGAGCTGGAACTGACCCAGCGCCCCGAACTGGGCGTGATGATCGAAGTGCCCGCAGCCGCACTGATGGCCGAGCAGTTGGCCAAGCACGCGGACTTCCTGTCCATCGGCACCAATGACTTGTCCCAGTACACCCTGGCCATGGACCGCGACCACGCCGGCCTTGCCGCGCGCGTCGATGCGCTGCACCCGGCGCTGCTGCGGCTGATCGCCCAGACCTGCGCGGGCGCTGCAAAACACGGGCGTTGGGTCGGCGTGTGTGGCGCCCTCGCCTCCGACCCGTTGGCCACGCCGGTCCTGGTGGGCCTGGGGGTCAGCGAGCTCTCGGTAAGCCCGCCGCAGATCGGAGAAATCAAGGACCGTGTCCGCCACCTGGACGCGGCGCAATGCCGGCAACTGAGCCAAGGGCTGCTCGACCTGAGCAGCGCCAAAGCCGTTCGCCAAGCCTGTCAACACCACTGGCCGCTGAGCTGACAACAACAAGAAAAAAGGAGACTCGCCATGTACCAACATTTCATCGAAGGCCTGCAACGCCTGGGCCGTGCACTGATGCTGCCGATTGCGATCCTGCCGATCGCCGGCCTCTTGCTGCGCCTGGGCGACACCGATCTTTTGAACATCGCGGTGATGCACGACGCCGGGCAGGCGATCTTCGCTAACCTGGCGCTGATCTTCGCTATCGGCATCGCCGTGGGGTTTGCCCGCGACAACAACGGCACGGCCGGTTTGGCGGGTGCGATTGGCTACTTGGTGATGGTCTCCACGCTCAAGGTGATGGACACGTCCATCAACATGGGCATGCTTGCCGGTATCGCCAGCGGCCTGATGGCGGGCGGGCTGTACAACCGCTTCAAGGACATCAAGCTACCGGAGTACCTGGCGTTCTTTGGTGGGCGACGGTTCGTGCCGATCGTCACCGGGTTCAGTGCGGTCGGATTGGGCGTGATCTTTGGTTTGATCTGGCCGCCGATCCAGCACGGTATCAACAGCTTCGGCGTGTTGTTGATGGAAAGCGGCAGCCTGGGTGCGTTTGTGTTTGGCGTGTTCAACCGCCTGCTGATCGTCACCGGGCTGCACCACATCCTCAACAACATGGCGTGGTTTGTGTTCGGCACCTTTACCGATCCGGCCACCGGCGCGGTGGTGACGGGCGACCTGACCCGCTATTTCGCTGGCGACCCCAAAGGCGGCCAGTTCATGACCGGCATGTTCCCGGTGATGCTGTTCGGTCTGCCTGCCGCGTGCCTGGCGATGTACCGCAACGCTTTGCCCGAGCGCCGCAAAGTGATGGGCGGGATTTTCCTATCGATGGCGCTGACCTCGTTCCTGACGGGGGTGACCGAGCCGATTGAGTTCGCGTTCATGTTCCTCGCGCCGTTCCTGTACCTGATCCATGCGGTGCTGACCGGCCTGTCGATGGCGGTCACCAATATGCTGAATATCCACCTGGGCTTTACCTTCTCCGGTGGGTTTATCGACATGGTGCTGGGTTGGGGCAAGTCCACCAACGGCTGGCTGGTATTCCCGGTTGGTTTGGCCTATGCGCTGATCTATTACAGCGTGTTCAACTACTGCATTCGCCGCTTCAACCTGAAAACGCCGGGGCGGGAAGATATCCAGGTGGTGCAGGCTGAGGTGATGACGGATAACCAGCGCGCTACGGCCTACATCCAGGCCTTGGGCGGTGCGCAGAATTTGCTGAGCGTTGGCGCCTGCACCACGCGCCTGCGGTTGGACATGGTGGATCGCAACAAGGCGGTGGATGCGGAGCTGAAAGCCCTGGGTGCCATGGCGGTCGTCCGGCCAGGTAACGGCGGCAGTTTGCAGGTGGTGGTCGGGCCGATGGCAGACAGCATTGCCGATGAGATTCGGTTGGCCATGCCTTCGTTTGTTGCCAGTGCGCCGGTGGCGGTTGCGTCTGTGGATAAACCGGTGGCGGTGAATGTGCAGGAAGCCGAGAAGTGGCTGAATGCCTTGGGTGGCCGAGGGAATGTTCGCCAGTTGGAAGCGGTGGCGATGACGCGGTTGCGGGTGGAGTTAGGGGATGACTCGGTGTTGTCTGAAGCTGACCTGACGGCTCTGGGTTGCCAGGGTGTGAGCCAGCTGGAAAGCGGTGTTTGGCACTTGTTGATTGGTGACAAAGCGTCGGGCTTGGGTGACGCGTTGGAGCGGTTGGTCAGCGGTCGCCAGATTGGGGCTGGGGCCTAACAAACCTTTGCCTGAACAGGCCCCATCGCGGGCAAGCCCGCCTCCCACATTTTTTATCTGTGAATACATTCAAAATGTGGGAGCTGGCTTGCCTGCGATTGGCCTTAACTGGCGACTGGAGTGTTGAGACCAGGAATCCCATTCATGTCCAACACATGGTTACGGCGGGCTTGCAGTCCCGGTCGCTGAATTGGCAGCGGCTGGCGAAGATTAGTGAGAGGAGTTCCGAGGGACAACCTGAAAGACCTGTGGGAGAGATCTGAGGCGCCTGTCCCGACGCCATCGCAGGCAAGCCAGCTCCCACAGGTGATGTACGACATGACAACGCGGTCGAATGTGGGAGCCGGGCTTGCCCGCGATGAGGCCCTAACAGCCGACAAAAAACCCGCTGGCCAAACTGGCCCAGCGGGTTTCGTGTTTATGCAGCCAACGAATCAAAAATCCGCCAACTGCCACACCTCATACGCCGGTGTCTCATACGGGTGACTGAGTTTGAGCGCCGCCACAACAGCCACGATCAACTCCTCCGCCACCACCAGCTCCACCTTCCACTCTTCAACCACTTCAACCTGGCCCACCTGCCCGATGAACGGCTGGCTGCCGTCCAACGCGCGGAATTGGCCCTGGCCCAGCACTTGCCAGGCGCAGCTGTCGTAATTGCCGATGCGCCCGCCGCCAGCGGCGAAGACGGCGGTCTTCACCGTCTCCACGTGGCTGTCGGGCACGAAAAAGCTGAGCTTGTACACCGCCTTAGTTCACCCACACACGGGCGTTGCGGAACATGCGCATCCAGGCGCCGTCTTCGTTCCACTCTTCCGGACGCCAAGAGTTCTGCACGGCGCGGAATACACGCTCCGGGTGCGGCATCATGATGGTCACGCGACCGTCGCGGCTGGTGAGGCCGGTGATCCCGCGCGGCGAACCGTTCGGGTTGGCCGGGTAGGTCTCGGTAACCTTGCCGTGGTTGTCGACAAAACGCAGGGCGACGGTGCCGGACAGGTCGGCTTCCAGCAACGCTTCTTCGCTTTCGAACTCGGCATGGCCTTCACCGTGAGCGATGGCGATTGGCATGCGCGAACCGGCCATGCCTTGCAGGAAGATCGAGTTGGACTCCTGCACCTGCACCATGGCGACACGGGCTTCGAACTGCTCGGAACGGTTACGCACGAAGTGCGGCCAGAACTCGCTGCCCGGGATCAGCTCGCTGAGGTTGGACATCATCTGGCAACCGTTGCACACACCCAGGGTGAAGCTGTCGTTGCGCTCGAAGAAGCCCTGGAAGGCGTCGCGGGCACGGCTGTTGAACAAGGCCGACTTGGCCCAGCCTTCACCGGCACCCAGCACGTCGCCGTAAGAGAAACCACCGCAGGCCACCAGGCCTTTGAACTCATTGAGGTCAACGCGACCGGCGAGGATGTCGCTCATGTGCACGTCGATCGCATTGAAGCCTGCGCGGTCGAACGCGGCTGCCATTTCCACCTGGCCGTTGACGCCCTGCTCACGCAGTACGGCAACCTGTGGGCGAATGCCTTTCTTGATGTAAGGCGCGGCGATGTCCTGGTTGACGTCGAAGCTGAGCTTGGTGCTCAGGCCCGGGTTGTCTTCTTCCAGGATCACGTCGAACTCCTGCTCGGCGCAGTCGGCGTTATCACGCAGGCGTTGGATCTGGTAGCTGGTCTCGGCCCACTGGCGTTGCAGCAAGCGGCGCTGACCGGCAAATACAGTGTCGCCGTTGAACGAGATGTTGATCTCGCCGTTGTTGATCGGCTGGCCGATCACGGCCACGCAGTCGTCCAGGCCAGCGGCGCTGAATTGAGCGAGTACGTCCGGGGTAGCGTCCTGGCGAACCTGGATCACCGCACCCAACTCTTCGTTGAACAGGATGCCGTTGATCTCGGCAGCATCCTCGGCAACGCTGTCGAGCACGATGTTCAGGCCGCAGTGACCGGCGAAGGCCATCTCGACAACGCTGGTCAGCAAGCCGCCATCGGAACGGTCGTGGTAAGCCAGCAGGTGGCCGTCGGCGTTCAAGCCCTGGATCACGGCGAAGAAGGCTTTGAGGTCTTCGGCGTCATCGACGTCCGGTGCCTGCTTGCCGAGCTTGCCATGGGTCTGCGCCAGGATCGAGGCGCCCATGCGGTTCTGGCCACGGCCCAGGTCGATCAGGATCAGGTCGGTGGTGCCCTTGTCCATGCGCAGTTGCGGGGTCAGGGTCTGGCGAATGTCGGTGACCGGTGCGAAACCGGTGACGATCAGCGACAGCGGCGAGGTGACGCTCTTGTCGGTGCCGTCTTCGTTCCAACGGGTGGCCATGGACATGGAGTCCTTGCCCACCGGAATGGTGATACCCAGTTCCGGGCACAGCTCCATGCCGACCGCTTTGACGGTGTCGTACAGGCGCGCGTCTTCACCTGGGTGGCCGGCAGCGGACATCCAGTTGGCCGACAGTTTGATGTCGGACAATTTACCGATGCGCGAAGCGGCGATGTTGGTGAGGGTTTCACCAATGGCCATGCGGCCCGACGCGGGAGCGTCCAGCAGGGCCAGCGGCGTACGCTCGCCCATGGCCATGGCTTCACCGGTGTAGACGTCGAAGCTGGTGGCGGTGACGGCAACGTCAGCCACCGGGACCTGCCACGGGCCGACCATTTGGTCACGGGCCACCAGGCCGGTGATGGTGCGGTCGCCGATGGTGATCAGGAAGCTTTTGCTCGCCACGGCCGGGTGGTGCAGCACGCGTTCGATGCTGTCGGCCAGTTCCAGTTGGCTTGGGTCGAAATCATCGCCCAGCTCGGCTTCACGGACCGCCGAACGGTGCATGCGCGGGGCTTTGCCCAGCAGCACTTCCAGCGGCATGTCCACCGGGCTGTTGCCGAAGTGGCTGTCGGTAACCGTCAGCTGCGGTTCGGCAGTGGCTTCGCCGACCACGGCAAACGGGCAACGCTCGCGTTCGCAGATGGCCTGGAAGCGCGCGAAGTCTTCAGCGCCGACCGCCAATACGTAGCGCTCCTGGGATTCGTTGCTCCAGATTTCGTGCGGGGCCATGCCCGGCTCGTCGTTTGGAATGTTGCGCAGTTCGAAACGGCCACCCCGGTCGCCATCGTTGACCAGTTCCGGGAAGGCGTTGGACAAACCACCGGCGCCGACGTCGTGGATGAAGCTGATCGGGTTCTTGTCACCCAACTGCCAGCAACGGTCGATGACTTCCTGGCAGCGACGCTCCATCTCTGGGTTTTCGCGCTGTACGGAAGCGAAGTCCAGGTCTGCCGAACTGGTGCCGGTGGCCATGGAGGAAGCCGCACCGCCGCCCAGTCCGATCAGCATCGCCGGGCCGCCGAGGACGATCAGCTTGGAGCCGACCAGGATCTCGCCTTTCTTTACGTGTTCTTCACGGATGTTGCCCATGCCGCCGGCCAACATGATTGGCTTGTGGTAGCCGCGCACTTCATCCCCACGCGGAGTGGTGATGGATTGTTCGAAGGTACGGAAGTAACCGGTCAGCGCCGGACGCCCGAATTCGTTGTTGAACGCGGCGCCGCCCAGTGGGCCTTCGATCATGATGTCGAGCGCGGTCACGATGCGCTCAGGCTTGCCGTACGGCACTTCCCACGGTTGTTCGAAGCCTGGGATCTGCAGGTTGGACACGGTGAAACCGGTGAGGCCCGCCTTCGGCTTGGCGCCACGGCCGGTGGCGCCTTCGTCGCGGATTTCGCCGCCGGAACCGGTGGCTGCGCCCGGGAACGGGGCAATCGCGGTCGGGTGGTTGTGGGTTTCAACCTTCATCAGGATGTGCACCGGCTCCTGCACCGCGCCGTACTGGCGGGTCTCTGGGTCCGGGAAGAAACGGCCGGCGACGGAGCCGACGATCACCGAGGCGTTGTCTTTATAAGCAGAAAGAACACCTTCGCTGTGCATCACGTAGGTGTTCTTGATCATGCCGAACAGGCTTTTTTCCTGGCTTTCGCCGTCGATGTCCCAACTGGCGTTGAAAATCTTGTGACGGCAGTGCTCGGAGTTGGCCTGGGCAAACATCATCAGTTCGATGTCGTGCGGGTTGCGCTTCAAGCCGTTGAAGGCGTTGACCAGGTAGTCGATCTCGTCTTCGGCCAGGGCCAGGCCCAGTTCGGTGTTGGCCTTCTCGAGGGCGGCGCGGCCACCGCCGAGCACGTCAATCGCGGTCAGCGGCTTGGGCTCTGCGTGGCTGAACAGGCCGGCAGCCTGTTCCAGTTGGCTGACGATGATCTGGGTCATGCGGTCGTGCAGGCTGCTGGCGATCAGCTCGGCTTCGGCATCGCTGAACTGGCCGGCGACGTAGAAAGCGATACCACGCTCCAGGCGCTGGATTTTGTCCAGGCCACAGTTGCGGGCGATATCGCTGGCCTTGCTCGACCAGGGCGAGATGGTGCCGAACCGCGGCAGAACCAGGAACAAGCGGCCGTTAGGCTCTTGAACCGGAACGCTTGGGCCGTACTTCAGAAGGCGTGCCAGCACTTGCTGTTCGTCGGCGGTCAACACGCCGGTAACGTCGGCGAAGTGAGCAAATTCAGCGTACAAGCCTGTAACAGCTGGAACCTTCTGGCTCAGTTGCTCAAGGAGTTTGCTGTGGCGAAAGGCAGAAAGGGCAGGAGCGCCGCGCAGGATCAACATCTTCGGGACAGCCTCGGGAAGGGGGTGTGCTTTGAGGCCGTGCATTCTAGCGTAAACCGTCGCCAACGGCACCCGAAACGCTACCGGTGGCTGCTGCCAGACGTCAGTTGGCTGGATTACGCCCCTTTCGTGGAGGCGAGCAGGCCATTCGGCGCAGTTATTTTAACCGTCACAATCCCTCGCCAAGCCGCGTTTCTGCGGGCTGCAGCACAGTTTTTCGGGTGCTAGCAGACAACTCCCACGCTGTCGAGATATGGCGCCGTGGGCCGTTTGCGTATACTGCGCAGATGTTCTCCCCAACTGCTTTGCGCCCGCGATGCGCCAAATGGCTCATCGCCACCGGACTCTTCCTGATGCTCAGCGCCTGTGTTGATAAACCCAGCACGCTCGAGCGAATCAAGGAGGATGGCGTATTGCGGGTGGTCACCCGGAACAGCCCGGCGACTTATTTTCAGGACCGCAACGGTGAAACCGGTTTCGAATACGAGCTGGTCAAGCGCTTCGCCGACGACTTGGGCGTGAAGCTGGAGATCGAGACTGCCGACAACCTCGATGACCTGTTCGGCCAGTTGGGCAAGCCCAACGGCCCGGTCCTTGCGGCGGCCGGCCTGGTCAGCAGCGAACAGCGCCAGCAGCAGGTGCGTTTCTCCCACCCTTATCTAGAAGTCACCCCGCAGATCATCTACCGCAATGGCCAGTCCCGACCGACCAATGCGGCGGACCTGGTGGGCAAGAAGATCATGGTACTCAAGGGCAGCACCCACGCCGAGCAGCTGGCGGCGCTGAAAAAGCAGAATCCTGCGATTGAATACGAAGAATCCGACGCCGTTGAGGTGGTCGACCTGCTGCGCATGGTGGACGAAGGGCAAATCGACCTGACCCTGGTGGACTCCAACGAAGTGGCAATGAACCAGGTGTACTTCCCCAACGTGCGCGTGGCGTTCGACCTGGGCAACGCCAGCAACCAGAGCTGGGCGGTGGCCGCCGGCGAAGACAACAGCCTGCTTAACGAGATCAACAGTTACCTGGATAAAGTCGAGAAAAACGGCACGTTGCAGCGTCTGAAAGACCGCTACTACGGCCATGTCGACGTGCTCGGCTATGTGGGCGCCTACACCTTTGCCCAGCACTTGCAGCAGCGTTTGCCCAAGTACGAGAAACACTTCCGCGCCTATGCCAAGGAAGAAAAGGTCGATTGGCGCCTGTTGGCGGCCATCGGCTATCAGGAGTCACTGTGGCAGCCGGCCGTCACCTCCAAGACCGGCGTTCGCGGCTTGATGATGCTGACCCAGAACACTGCCCAGGCGATGGGCGTGTCCAACCGCCTGGACCCCAAGCAAAGCATCATGGGCGGCGCCAAGTACCTGGCCAAGATCAAGGATGAACTGGACGACAGCATCGCCGAGCCGGACCGCACCTGGTTTGCCCTCGCCGCCTACAACGTCGGCACCGGCCACCTGGATGACGCACGCAACCTGGCCAAGCGCGAAGGCCTGAACCCGAACAAGTGGCTGGACGTGAAGAAGATGCTGCCACGCCTGTCGCAGAAGCAGTGGTACAGCAAGACCCGCTACGGCTACGCCCGCGGTGGGGAGCCGGTGCACTTTGTGGCAAACATCCGCCGCTACTACGACATCCTCACATGGGTGACCCAGCCGCAGTTGGAGGGCAACCAGGTGGTCGAAGGCAACTTGCATGTGCCGGGTGTGGACAAGACCAAGCCGCCGGAAGATAACCCGCAGTTGTAAGACACACTCCCAAACACCCTAAGACTAATGTGGGAGCGGGCTTGCTCGCGAATGCGGTGAGTCAGTCGCTACACAGTCTGACTGATACACCGCATTCGCGAGCAAACCCGCTCCCACATTTGGATCTTCACTAGGCTTAAAGGCCGGTGAGTAGATGCACCACTCCGCCCGTCAGCACCATCACACCTGGCACCCCCGCTGCCTTTAACGCCGTAGCATCCACCTTCGCCACATCCTGCAACTGCACCCTCACCCGCGTCAGCGCCACACGCTGCTGCGACTTGAGGTTATCCGCCCCACCCAACGCGTTCAGCACCTCGGCCGACAACAGGCTTTGCGTCGGCGCGGTGACCGTCTCGGCGATCAAATCCGGCGTCAGGGCTTTCCAGAACGCCCGCTGCAATTTCTCGAACATGCTCAAAGCTCCACGACAGGTGAGGTTTCAACAGTGGCCGCGTGATATTGGCGCAGGGCCTCACGCACTTGGGCGGCTTCTTCCAGGCCCAGTACCTGGCGGGCGATGATCTGGCAGTCGGCCAGGTCCAGCTCGCGCACGGTGGCCTTGATGGTGGGGATCAACGGCACGCTGACCGACAACTCATCCACCCCCAAGCCGATCAACACCGGCACGGCCAGCGCTTCGGAGGCCAACGCGCCGCACACGCCCACCCACTTGCCATGGGCATGGGCGGCCTTGACCGTGGTGGCGATCAGGCGCAGCACCGCCGGGTGGAAGCTGTCGGCCTGGCTGGCCAGGCGCGGGTGGTCGCGGTCCATGGCCAGGGTGTATTGGGTCAGGTCATTGGTGCCGATGGAGAAGAAGTCCACATGGGGCGCGAACACGTCCGCCATCAGCGCCGCCGAGGGCACCTCAATCATGATGCCCAGCTTCGGCAACTCGGTGAGCCCCAGCGCCAGCGCTTCCTCTTCAAGAATCTTGCGCGCCAGGTGCAGCTCCGATAGCAGGCTGACCATCGGCAACATGATGTGCAGCCGCGCAAAACCGGCACTGGCGAGGATCGCGCGGAACTGTTCGCGCAGCAGTTGCGGGCGTTCAAGGCACAGGCGGATGCCGCGCAAGCCGAGGAACGGGTTGGTTTCGGCGTCCATGGGCACATAGGCCAGCGGCTTGTCGCCACCGACGTCAAGGGTGCGCACCACCAGGTTGCGCCCCAGGCCCAGGGCACGGGCGATCGCGGTGTAGGTGCCGGCTTGTTCCTCGGGGCTTGGTGCGCGGTTGCGGTCCAGGTAGAGAAACTCCGAACGCAACAGGCCAACCCCTTCGCCGCCGAGGGTCAGGGCGTGCTCGACTTCCTGCAACGAGGCTACGTTGGCGGTCACTTCGACGTGATGGCCGTCGCGGGTGGTGGCCGGTAGAGACGCCTGCGCCACATCGCGCTGATGGCGCAGCACCTGGTGTTTGCGGGCGGCCTCCAACTGTTCGATCTCGGCCAGGTTCGGCTCCAGGTGCAACTCGCCTTTGTCGGCGTCGAGCAGCACCTGTTTGCCGTTGGCCAGCGCCAGCACCTGGGCGGGCACGCCGCAGATAGCCGGCAGGCCAAGGGCTCGGGCCAGAATCGCGACATGGCTGGTCGCACCGCCGCCGACCGTGACAAACCCCAGGACTTTGCGGGTATCCAGGCTGGCGGTCTGCGAAGGGGTCAGTTGCTCGGCGATCAGGATCGCGCGCTCCGGCAAATCCCAGGCGCTGTCCTGGACCCCCAGTATCAGTTTCAGCACACGCTGGCCGACGTCCGCCAGGTCGGCCGCACGTTCGGCCAGCAGGGCATTGCCTGAACCCCGGAACAGGTTGGCCGTCGCAACCGTGGCACTGTTCCAGGCAAAGGCGGCGCTCTTGCCCTCATCCAACAGGCTGTGGGCTTGTTCGAGCAAGGTCGGGTCTTCGAGCAACTCCTGATGCGCGCGGAAAATCTCCGCCTGGGCGCTGCCGGCAGCCGTGTCTTGCAGGGTTTGCAGCGCTGCGGTGGCAGCCACCAGGCCACGCGCCAGGGCGGCACGTTCAGACGCTTCATCCGTGCCGTGTTCAGGGATGACCCACTCGGGCTCGATCACTTGCACGACCTGGCCAAACGCCGAACCCGGTGAGGCGCAGACGCCTTTAAGCAACGTCGCCGACAGCACCATCGCGACCGGCTCGGCAACGTTCGTCACTGCCTCGCCACAGCCTTCGGCCAACAAGGCAACCAACGCCTGGATCGCTGCCTCGGCATCGGCGCCCGCCGCACTCACTTGCAGGGTGTCGCCCTGCACGGTCTGCAACGCCATGATCGCCACCAGCGACTTGGCATTGGCGCTCTGGGTTTGCTTGTGCAGGTAGATGCTGGCCTTGAAACCCTTCGCCGCCTGGGCGAATACCGCCGCCGGGCGGGCATGCAGGCCGTTGGCATTGGGCAAGGTCAGTGGCTTGGAGAACAGTGCCTCGCCCTCCTCCTCATCCATCGCCTCGGCGGTTTCACGGGGGACTAACTGCAACAGCGGCTGGCCAGCGTCCACAAGACCGCTCGCCAATACGGTAAAGGGTTCGCCGCTGACCACCAGCATCAAGGTCAGCAAACTGCGCGCATGGATAGCCACGTAGTCGGCATCGAACTCGATCAGCGCCTGTCCGGCCTCCACCCGCTGGCCTTCCTGCACCAACCGGGTGAAGCCCTGGCCCGCCAGGTTCACGGTGTCCAGGCCGATATGCAGCAGCACCTGGACGCCGTTGTCATCGGTCACGCTGACCGCATGCCCGCTGTCCTGGATATTGCTGATCACCCCGGCCAGCGGCGCGCACAAGGTCTGCGAGGTCGGGTCGATGCACAGGCCGTCGCCGATCACGCGGCTGGAGAATACCGGGTCGGGGACCTTGTCCAGTGCCAGCAGCACACCGGATAGGGGCGCCAGCAATTCCAGGGGTTTAGATGGGGTCATGACTTCACCTGCTGTTTTGTTCTGTAAAAATCATTGGGTGATGCAACCCCAAGATGACGACGATCGAATGTGGAAGCTGGCTTGCCTGCAATAGCATCGCCTCGGTGTTACTGAAAGACCGAGTCACCCGCATCGCAGGCAAGCCAGCTCCCACGCAAAACGCATTCACATGAGTTCGCGCTATTTCCACCAATATTCGACCTGCACGCCAACATTCGACCCATGCCGCGCCGTGCCATAGGAGCCGGTATCAGACAACGCCGACCCCGCCGCCAATTCATTCGCCGCACGTTTGGCCGCTTCGTTCCAGGTTGCATAGGTGTAGTACAAGCGCACCTCCGGTCGCGCCCAGAATTCCGGGCCTTTGGGTGACCAGGTCGGGGCGAAGGTAAATTTGCTCAGTTTGCGTGTACCGCCGGTGGCGTCGACCTGATCATGCCCAAGTTCGGTGACCAGTTTGAACTGCTCGCTGATGGCATACGCCGGGCGCACACCGATGGACATCCAGGTCTGGTCCTGGCTGCCAGGGCGAATGTCTTTCTGGTACACCGCCTCGACCTGCCCACCAAAACGCGGCGTCACCTGCCAGTCGAAAAACTCCACGGCACGGTAACTTTTGCTGCTGTTGTCCAGGAAGGTATTGCCGGTGTAGCCCAGGCCGGTGCCGGGGCCTTCGCCGTACTGCAAGGCGAACTTGTTCTTGCCGCCCAGGAAAGGTTTTTGCACGTGCTGCGCAGTGATCGCCCAGCCGCTGTGGGTGTCACGCCCGCCGGCTTTTTCGATGTAGCTCAGGCCCAGTTCCAGCTCGCCGCCAGGGTTGGTCTTGAAGCCCGCGACGTTGAAGTCGTGACGGGTGGCGTATTCCTTCTGGTACAGGTTGTCCTTGCGCGAAATCGCGTAGCTGTATTTGAGGTCACCGATCAGCACGTCCTCGATACCACCGCCCGTGGCGCTCTGGTTCCAGTAGTAGAAATCGGAGATATGGATGTCGTTACGTTTGTAGTAACGCCGACCGGCCCATACCGAACCGCCATTGAGCGCTGGCAGGTTGGACCACTGCGCATACATCTGCGGCATGCGCGCGGTGCCGTTATTCTCGCCTTGGAACTTCAGCTCGCGGTCGTATTTGTTATAGAGCGACGCCATTGCATCGACGCTGAGCACCGAGCCGTCGTCCAGGGTGAGCAGGTCTTGGCGCAGCTCCAGTTCGGCGTATTGTTCGCATTCGTTACCCAGGCGGTATTTGGTTTGCGCCCCCGGCAGTTGGAAACATTGCTGTGGGCCGCTACCGGTTGAAGTACCCGCGCCGCTGCGCAGGTAACCGGCAAATTCCAGTGCTTGAGCGCCAAAGGGCAAGCCCAGGCAAGACGCAACGAGGCCCAGCTTTATTGTTGTTCTCATGAAACGCTCCTTTTATTTTTATTGTTTTCTTACTTTTTTGCTCGACACGATCCGTTGTAGGCGCCGGTTTGCTGGCGATAGCAGTCCGCAGGGCGATAGCGGTCTTGAGGGCGCTATCGCCGGCAAGCCGGCTCCTACAGGGGCGCGTTGTTTCAGTCTTTCAGGTGCAGGACGAAGGACTCATAGGGGCGCAGTGCGACGGTGGCGGTGCGTTGCGGGCAGTCGGGGTAGTTGCTGATCAGCAGGCGCTGCTCGCTGGCCGAGTTGATGACGTCGTCCGGCAGCTGGATTTCGCACGGCGTGCCATAGAAGTTGTTCAGCACCAGCAGGCGCTCGCCGTGGCCTTCACGCAGGTACGCCCAGACCTGCAAATGGTCTTGCAACAGCTGGCGATAAACGCCTTCCTGGATCAGCGGCTCATGGCGGCGCAACGCGATCAGCGCACGGTAGTGATGCAGCACGGAATCCGGGTCGTCCAACTGGCTCTCGACATTGATCTGTGCCGCATTGGCCGGGATCCCGATCCACGGCTCACCCCTGCTGAAACCCGCATTCGCCCCGGCAGTCCACTGCATCGGCGTGCGGCCGTTGTCGCGGGATTTCTGCATGATCGCGGCCATGCTCGACGCCTCGGACTCACCCGCATCGCGCTTGAGCCGGAAGATGTTCAGGGTCTCTACATCGCGGTACTGCTCGATCCTGTCGAAGCCAGGATTGGTCATGCCCAGCTCTTCGCCCTGGTACACAAACGGCGTGCCCTGGAGGAAGTGCAGCGCGGTCGCCAGCATCTTGGCCGAGACCACCCGATGCTCACCGTCATTGCCGAAGCGCGAGACCACCCGTGGCTGGTCGTGGTTACACCAGAACAGCGCGTTCCAGCCGCCACCGGCCTGCATGCCCAGTTGCCAGTCGGAGAAAATCTGCTTGAGCTGCAAGAAGTCGAAGTCGGCCTTCACCCACTTCTGCAGGTTCGGGTAATCGACCTTCAGGTGATGAAAGTTGAAGGTCATCGACAGCTCTTTCGACTCTGGCCGTGAGTAGCGGATGCAGTGTTCGAGGCTGGTGGACGACATCTCGCCGACGTTGATCAGGTCATGCCCTTCGAACACTTCGCGGTGCATTTCCTGCAGGTATTCGTGCACGTTCGGGCCATCGGTGTAGAAGCGCCGACCGTCGCTGGTGTCTTCGGGGAAATCGGCAGGCTTGGAGATCAGGTTGATCACGTCCAGGCGGAAACCGCCCACGCCTTTGTCGCGCCAGAAGCGCATCAGCTTGAACACCTCGGCACGCACCTTGGGGTTGTCCCAATTCAGGTCGGCCTGGGTGTGGTCGAACAGGTGCAGGAAGTACTGCCCGGTTTGCGCCTCGTATTCCCAGGCCGAGCCGCCGAACTTGGATTCCCAGTTATTCGGCTGGTCGCGCCAGATGTAGAAGTCGCGGTACGGGTTATCGAGGCTGCTGCGCGCCTGCTGGAACCACTCGTGTTCGATGGAGGTGTGGTTGACCACGATATCCAGCATCAGCTTGATGCCACGCTTGGCCGCTTCGCTGATCAGCAAGTCGCAGTCGGCCATGGTCCCGTAGCTGGGGTCGATGGCGTAGTAGTCGCTGATGTCGTAGCCGTTGTCGCGCTGCGGCGAGCGCAGGAACGGCGTAATCCACAGGCAGTCGACGCCCAGCCATTTGAGGTAGTCGAGTTTGTCCACGATGCCCAGCAGGTCACCGGTGGCGTTACCCGCGTGGCTGTGGAAGCTTTTGGGGTAGATCTGGTAGATCACCGAGTGTTGCCAGTCTTGCATGGTGGGTTCCTTCAGTTGATTTGTGTACAGGCCTCTCGGGCCTCATCGCGGGCAAGCCCGGCTCCCACAGGGGAACGCGTTTCAAATGTGGGAGCTGGCTTGCCTGCGATGGCGTCGGGTCAGGCGACCCTGTACCCAGGCCGAACAATCTTGATGCTCAACGCACAGGTCAAAACAAACGGCACCACCATCGCGATGACCATGCCAATCACAAACACCGCGATGGATTGCGGCACAATCGAGATAAACCCAGGCAAGCCTCCCACGCCGATGGCCGAGGCCTGCACCTTGTTCAGCGCGAGGAAAATGCTGCCCAATCCCGAGCCCACCAAGGCCGCATAGAACGGAAACTTGAAGCGCAAATTCACCCCGAACATCGCCGGCTCAGTAATGCCGAAGTAAGCCGAAATCGCCGAGGTCGACGCCATGCTCTTATCCCGCGCGTTGCGGGTCATGTAGAACACCGCAAGCGCAGCGCTGCCCTGGGCCAGGTTGGACATGACGATCATTGGCCAGATAAAGGTGCCGCCCTGAGTAGAAATAAGCTGCAGGTCCACGGCGAGGAACATGTGGTGCATGCCGGTGATCACCAGCGGTGCATACAGCAGGCCGAAAATCGCCCCGCCGACCATGGGAGCCAGGTCAAACAGCGTGACCACGCCTTCGGTGATCAGGATGCCGAGATGACGGGTCACCGGGCCAATGATCGCCAGGGCCAACACACCCGTGACGACGATGGTGGTGATGGGTACGACGAGCAGTTGAATCGCGTTGGGCACCCGCGCCCGCAGCCATTTTTCGATCACGCTCATCACGTAGGCGGCCATCAGGATCGGCAGGATCTGCCCCTGGTAGCCCACCTTCTCAATCTGGAACCAACCGAAAATATCGAAGTACGGCAGGCTCTGGCCGTCGAGACCGGCGACTGCCTTGCCGTAGTTCCAGGCGTTGAGCAGGTCCGGGTGCACCAGCATCAGGCCGAGCACGATGCCGAGGATTTCGCTGCCGCCAAAACGCTTGGCCGCCGACCAGCCCACCAATGCCGGCAGGAACACAAACGAGGTGTTGGCCATCAGGTTGATCAGGCTCCACAGGCCATCCAGGTTCGGGTAGGCCTCCAGCAGCGTCTTGCCCTCGATGAACATGCCCTTGGCGCCCATCAGGTTGTTCACGCCCATCAACAGGCCGGCGATGATCAACGCGGGCAGGATCGGCATGAACACATCGGAGAACACCCGCACCAGGCGCTGCATGGCGTTGGTCTTGTCGGCGCCCTTCTTCTTCACGTCGGCGATGGTGGCAGCGGCGAGGCCGGTCTGCTCGCGCAGGGCGGCATAGACCTTTTCCACTTCGCCGGGGCCGATCACCACCTGGAACAGGCCACCGGTGAAGAACGAACCTTTGACCAGATCGACCTGGTTCAGCGCGCTGCCGTTGACCCGGCTCGGGTCCTTGAGCGCCAGGCGCAGGCGGGTGACGCAATGGGCAGCTTGCTCAAGGTTGTCGCTGCCCCCGAGGTTCTCGAGAATCTCGCGGGCAATCGTCGAATAGTCGTGGCTCATGCTTGGTTTCCACTTTGATTTTTTTATTTGGGGGCAGTCATTGGCAGCACGCCGAAGTCAAAAGTACTCGTCTGTACGAGTTAAAGCAACAACTCGTCTGTACGAGTTACATTTTGTTTATTTTTTGTAGGACAGCGCATCGCTACAAGCCGCATAAATCCAAGGGTCTAATGGACAAACCCCCGCTCTGCCACTAAGGTTCCTGCCTTGACCGCAACCCCGGCAAAGAGCCATCCCCATGAGCAAATACAACCAGATCTATACGGATCTGCTTGCCAGCATCACGACTGAACGCCTGCAGCGCGGCACACGCCTTCCCTCCGAAACCGAATTGATGGACAGCTACCAGGCCAGCCGAGGCACCGTACGTCGGGCCATCGAGCAGTTGCAGGAGCGCGGGTTTGCGCAAAAGATCCACGGCAAAGGCACCTTCGTGCTTTCCCCCAACCCGATCGAGTTCCAACTGGGCGGCATCGTCAGCTTCCACGAAACCCACGCCGACCTGGGCGATGACGTACGCACCGAAGTCGTCGAATTCACCCAGTTCCCACTGGAAGGCTCACTGCTGCAACACATCGAAGCCGACCCCGGCACCCTGATCACTCGCATCAAACGGGTACGGCGCATCGGCGGCAAACGCGTGATCCTCGACATCAACCACTTCGTCGCCGAGGTGATTCCGGGGTTGGACCGTGAGATTGCCGAACAGTCGATCTACGCGTTTATCGAACAGACGTTGCAACTGCAGATTGCCTACGCCCAACGCACCATCGAAGCCCTGCCGCGCGGTAAGGACGACCAGACACACCTCGACCTCGAAGGGCAGAGCCATGTGATCGTGGTGAGCAACCAGACATTTTTGCAGGATGGACGGCAGTTCGAGTACACCGAGTCGCGGCATACGTTGGATAAGTTTTACTTTTCGGATATTGCGCGGCGGTAAACATAAGCCGGGAAGATCATTGCACCGCGATACTCTTGGCCAGTCCTGCCGCCAATGCCAACGGTTCCCTTGCCAAGGTGTGTTGTGAAATATGATGAGTAGACACGTTCGCTATCAACGAACATTGGCCGGTTTCTACAAAGCCTGTGTGCTGATGATCACCGCGCTCCTCATCGCCTGCCAATCGCCGCGCGAGGCACTGCAACAACTGGCTCAAGAGCACGGCCGACAAGTGGACGTCCTGCCGGGGGACGCCTTCCCCCTCCTCATACTTACGCCGCAAACTGCAGAAAAGATAACGCGCCTGCGGGTCTACCTGGAGGGCGATGGCCATGCCTGGTCGACGGCCACCCAACCCAGCCTGGATCCGAGCCCGCACACTCTATTAGTGCCACGGCTGGCGGTCGATGATCCGACTCCGAATGCGTACCTGGCACGCCCTTGCCAGTTCGTCATGGCCGCAGCCTGCCAATCGGCACTCTGGACCAACCGCCGATTTTCTCAGGAAGT
Source organism: Pseudomonas pergaminensis (assembly GCF_024112395.2). Taxonomy (NCBI): domain Bacteria; kingdom Pseudomonadati; phylum Pseudomonadota; class Gammaproteobacteria; order Pseudomonadales; family Pseudomonadaceae; genus Pseudomonas; species Pseudomonas pergaminensis. Next base: position 5,453,850 of record NZ_CP078013.2, read on the forward strand.
GGTCACTCGCCTCAGCCAGGCGCTGGACCAATTAAAACAGCGGTACGGTAATAGAGAGTTCGAACTCGTGGGGTATTCAGGTGGTGCCGCTCTTGCCTTATTGTTAGCGGCGCAGCGCAATGATGTTACCCAGGTGCAAACCCTGGCTGGCAATCTCAGTCCACGCTTGTGGGCGACGATGAAAGGACTGTCGCCACTCGACGGTTCACTGGACCCACTGGACTACCGTAAGCGACTCGCCTTATTACCCCAGCGTCACCTCATCGGCGAAGCCGACCTGATTATTCCAAGTGGTTTGGCTGACAGGTACCAACAGGCGCTTGACTCGCACCTCTCCGAATACGTCCCTATACAAGGAGTAACCCATGATAGGGGGTGGGAAGCGCCATGGAGCCAATGGGTCAAAACGCCATTGGTACGTGAAAATGCTGAGGTCAAGGCCAGGTAGGTCCGCCTAAAACATCCGAATCCCATGACCGCTAGCCCCCGACCTGGGGTCGGCGACCACAACATCGACCTTAAAGTTTCAATTATTGCTTAACCGCCCAGAAAAACTGCAAAAAGATAACGGGCACTTCGCATTTTTTAGTTTTTTTCATCATTAATTCTTTTTATGGTGAATTTTCCTACACCCATCGTGTAAGTTTGCACGCGCTTGAATCAGCCATTCACTGACAAGCTGGCAGGGATGCCTAAAACAGACGCTGACGCGTGGGTTGTTCCCTGTCGGTTTCTGCCCTGTAAGGATACTGCCTTGAACACTTCCCACCTGCGCCGCTCGTTGTTGGCGCTGTCCGTCGCGGCTACCATTGCGACAGCCCACGCCGCACCCGCCCCCGACCTGAACTACGACCTGAGCACAGGGGCCTACAATAGCTTCGGTGATGTTTTCAATAACGCCACCTTCACCGGGACGTCGCAAAACGCAGGTGTAGAGCTGACCAACGTGACCTTGGCGGGCAACCTGGTCAACCAGGGCCAAATCAACCGAACGGCTGCGAACCCCACCGAGTTCCCGTCGGGTATCGCCATGACCCTCAACTCCAACGTCGGTGGCGACTTGGTGAATAATGGCGACATTACGGTGAGCGGCAACGCCGTCGTCGGGCTGGACCTGTACCTGGCGAAGATCGCTGGTGAAGTGAACAACAACGGCAACATCACTGTGACTGGCGCCAATGCCGAAGGCATGCTGATCACCTCGACCCAGGCGCGCATCAATAACTCGGGCAGTATCATCGCGCGGGGTATCGATTCTGAGGGGATCGACATCGAGAAAGCACGTTTTACGGGGCAGATGGCAGGCGCGCCCTCCCAGAGTGATATCAACAACAGCGGGACTATCTCCGCTGATGGGATCGGTATCCGCTTTCGCAGTCTCGACACCTCCGACGGCTTCAAGATCTTTTCTATCAGGCAGACAGCTGGCCTGATCGAAGGCGGCACCGCAGCCATTCTGGCGGACGACAATACCTCCCCTTCGTACTTCTACTGGCAGGGTGGCCAGGTCAAGGGTGACCTGCTGGGCCTCAGTGGTGTGCTGGTGCAAGGGGACGCGATGTTCGATGGCTCGACCATCCGCGCCGGCTTCGTCGACATCGACGGTGGCCGCCTGACCCTGCTTCGCCCGCAGACGACGATTGTGGGCGACCTCGACATGGACAGCGACACGGCGCGCCTGCGCCTGCTGCTGGATAACAACACATTGCCCGATACGCCAATCCTGAAAGTCACTGGCAACACCTTCTTCTCTCCAGGCAGCCAGATCGAACTGCAGGCGCGCTCCGACGATTTCCGCACGTCGGCCCAGGGCACCCGCTACACCCTCATCAACTCTGGTACTTGGGAGGATCCGCAGAACCTGTCCGTGGTGTCCTCCTCGGCACTGCTTGAGGTGAGGAACTTCGGCATTGAAGGCCAGGACGTGAAAGCCCTGGTTGCCACCCGCAGTGATGAGGTGATCACGGGAGACCTGCTGAATGCCCGCGGTTCGCGCAACGCGGTGGACGCCATCAAGCCGTTCAAGAACATGCTCATGGGCCAGATGGACGAAAGCGACCCGGTATTCCAGCAGTTCGCCAACGCCGCCACCAGTGAAGAACTGGCCAAACTGGCCGAAGCCCTGACCCCGGACGTCAGCCGTGGGGCAATCAACGCAGCGACCAACAGCCAGAATCTGGTCGCAGGTGCCATCAACCGCCGCGCCAGCAAAGCGCGTAGCGGTCTTTCCTCGGGTGACGTCCTGGCCGAACAAGGCGTATGGCTGCAAGCGCTGTCCAGCGACGCCAACCAGGACAGCCGTCACGGTATCGACGGCTACGACGCCAACACCAACGGCATTGCCGTGGGTGCCGACGGCAAGCTCAATGCCCAGACAACCGTGGGCCTGGCTTACAGCTACCTGACCAGCGACGTCAAATCCGACCGGGGCAACAAAACCGACGTCAGCGGCCATGCATTGACCTTGTACGGCAACTGGGCCCGTGACAACTTCTTTGTCGACACCTCGCTGATGTACGGCTGGAACGACAACGAGTCCAAACGCTACATCGCCGGTACCCGCGCCAAGGCCGATTACGACAGTGAGATTTTCGGCGTCAACGCACTGGCAGGCTACACGTTCCAGCTCGACAAGCAGTGGCTGCTGGAACCACAGGTCGGTGCGCGCTATGCCAACATCTCGATGGATTCGTACCGTGAAAAAGGCAGCTCTGCCGCCCTCAACGTCGGCAGCCAGCGCTATGAAATCGGCGAAATGGGCCTGGGCGCTCGTCTGGCCGCCGCTTTTGACGTAGGTGTGGGCAGCTTCGAACCGGAAGCCAAGCTGATGGCCTGGCACGACTTCATCGGCGACAAGGCCAACACCACCTCCACCTTTGTGCTCGGCGGCACCCCATTCACCACCACCGGCGCAACGCCGGCGCGCGACAGCTACGAGCTGGGACTGGGCGCGAACTACCGCGTGGGCGCCTGGAGCGTGGGCGGGACGTACAACTACCTGACCAGCAGTGGCTTCGACGCCGACACCTTCACGGCGAACGTGCGCTACGATTTCTGATCAACGTCTTCGCCTGAAACAACAAAACCCGCACTGGCGGGTTTTGTTGTTTCAGGCTCGTGGTATCCAGCATTAGCGTGGGCATGAAAAAACCGGCCTAAGCCGGTTTTGTCATGGAGCGCTGCGGGATCACTCCCACTCAATCGTCGCCGGCGGCTTGCTCGACACGTCATACGTCACGCGCGAAATACCTTCGATCTCATTGATGATACGGCCGCTGACAGTTTCCAGCAGTTCGTATGGCAGGTGTGCCCAGCGGGCGGTCATGAAGTCGATGGTTTCGACGGCACGCAGGGCCACGACCCAGGCGTAACGGCGGCCATCGCCTACTACACCAACAGATTTCACCGGCTGGAACACCACGAATGCCTGGCTGACTTTGTGGTACCAGTCGGCCTTGCGCAGTTCTTCGATGAAGATGTGGTCGGCGCGACGCAGCAGGTCGGCGTATTCCTTTTTCACTTCACCGAGGATCCGCACGCCCAGGCCCGGGCCTGGGAATGGGTGGCGGTAGACCATGTCGTACGGCAGGCCGAGTTCCAGGCCCAGACGGCGGACTTCGTCCTTGAACAGTTCGCGCAGCGGCTCTACCAGCTTGAGGTTCATTTCCTCAGGCAGGCCACCCACGTTGTGGTGGGACTTGATCACGTGGGCCTTGCCGCTCTTGGCGCCGGCCGACTCGATCACGTCAGGGTAGATGGTGCCCTGGGCGAGGAACTTGATGTTGTCCAGTTTGTTGGACTGGGCATCGAAGACGTCGATGAAGGTGCGACCGATGATCTTGCGCTTCTTCTCTGGGTCGGACTCGCCGGCCAGGTTGTTGAGGAACTGGTCCTCGGCGTTGGCGCGGATCACCTTGACACCCATGTTCTCGGCGAACATGGCCATCACTTGCTCGCCTTCGTGCAGGCGCAGCAGGCCATTGTCGACGAAGACGCAGGTCAGTTGGTCGCCAATGGCTTTGTGCAGCAGCGCGGCAACCACGGAGGAGTCAACGCCGCCGGACAGGCCGAGCAGGACGTTGTCGGTGCCGACCTGGGCGCGCACCTGGGCGATGGCGTCTTCAGCAATCTTCGACGGGGTCCACAGGGCTTCACACTCGCAGATGTCGAGGATGAAGCGCGACAGGATGCGGCCGCCTTGCTTGGTGTGGGTCACTTCCGGGTGGAACTGCACGCCGTAGTAGCGGCGCTCGTCGCTGAACATGCCGGCGATCGGGCAGCTCGGGGTGCTGGCCAGGATGTGGAAGTCTTCCGGCATCTTGGTGACCTTGTCACCGTGGCTCATCCACACATCGAGGCCGAACAGGCCGTCGGCGTCGACGTGGTCTTCGATGCCGTCCAGCAGGCGGCTCTTGCCGACCACGTCTACACGGGCATAACCGAATTCACGCAGCTCGGAACCTTCAACTTTGCCGCCCAGTTGCTCGGCCATGGTCTGCATGCCGTAGCAGATGCCGAAGACCGGCACGCCCAGGTCGAATACGGCTTGCGGGCAGCGTGGGCTGTTGGCTTCGTGCACGGACTCGGGGCCACCGGCGAGGATGACGCCTTTCGGTGCGAATTCGCGGATCGCTTCGTCGTCCATGTCGAACGGATGCAGTTCGCAGTACACGCCGATTTCACGCACGCGGCGGGCGATCAGTTGGGTGTACTGGGAACCGAAATCGAGGATCAGGATGCGGTGGGCGTGAATGTCGAGGGCCATGAAGTCAGTCTCGTCTAATGAATCAGAAACAACTCGGGGCTGAAGAACAGCCCCGGTTACTTAACATTTTGCTGGAAGCCTCAACCTACACGGTAGTTTGGCGCTTCCTTGGTGATCTGCACGTCGTGGACATGGGATTCAGCCATGCCGGCGCCGGTGATCCGTACGAACTCTGGCTTGGTGCGCATTTCTTCGATGTCGGCGCTGCCGGTGTAGCCCATCGAGGAACGCAGGCCGCCCATCAGTTGATGGATGATCGCGCTCAGGGTGCCTTTGTACGGCACGCGGCCTTCGATGCCTTCCGGAACGAGCTTCTCGGCGCCTGCCGAGGAGTCCTGGAAGTAGCGGTCGGAAGAGCCTTGCGCCTGGGACATGGCGCCCAGCGAACCCATGCCACGGTAAGCCTTGTAGGAACGACCCTGGAACAGTTCGATCTCGCCTGGCGCTTCTTCAGTACCGGCAAACATCGAGCCCATCATCACGCAGGAAGCACCGGCCACGATGGCCTTGGACAGGTCACCGGAGAAACGGATGCCGCCGTCGGCGATCAACGGTACGCCGGTGCCTTCAAGGGCTGCGGCGACGTTGGCGATGGCGCTGATTTGCGGCACGCCGACACCGGCAACGATACGGGTGGTGCAGATCGAGCCCGGGCCGATACCGACCTTGACCGCATCCGCGCCCGCTTCGGCCAGGGCCTTGGCGGCAGCGCCGGTGGCGATGTTGCCGCCGATCACCTGTACTTCAGGGAAGTTCTGCTTGACCCAACGCACGCGGTCGATCACGCCTTTGGAGTGACCGTGGGCAGTGTCGACCACCACCACGTCAACACCGGCAGCGACCAGGGCCGAAACGCGGTCGCCGGTGTCTTTACCGGTACCGACCGCAGCGCCCACGCGCAGACGACCTTGGTCATCCTTGCTGGCCAGCGGGTAAGCCTTGGCTTTTTCGATGTCGTTGACGGTCATCATGCCTTTGAGGGCGAATTTCTCGTCGACGATCAGCACGCGCTCGATGCGGTGCTTGTGCAGCAGTTCGCGCACATCGTTCTTGTCGGCGCCTTCCTTGACCGTGACCAGACGCTCTTTAGGCGTCATCACTTCACGGACGGTGACTTCAAGACGGTTCTCGAAACGCACGTCACGGGAAGTGACGATGCCGACCAGGTCGCCATCGTGCAGTACCGGAACGCCGGAGATGTTGTGCAGGCGGGTCAGGTCGAACAGGTCGCGCACGGTGGCGTCGGCTTCGATGGTGATTGGATCTTTCACCACACCGGCTTCGTAACGCTTGACCTTGCGCACTTCGGCAGCTTGCTGCTCGATGGTCATGTTCTTGTGGATGATGCCGATGCCGCCTTCCTGGGCCATGGCGATGGCCAGACGGGCTTCGGTGACGGTGTCCATGGCAGCGGAAACCAGAGGAATATTCAGCTCGATGCCACGGGTTAGGCGGGTCTTGAGACTGACTTCGTTAGGAAGCACCTCGGAATAACCGGGCACGAGGAGAATGTCGTCGAATGTCAGAGCTTCTTGGCTGATACGCAGCATCGCGGGGGCTCCCGAGCGGGAAAATGGAAGCGCGCCATTATATACATGCACCCTGTCGGGCTCAATGTAAAACTCTGACAAACTTGGTAATACTGATAGATGGAGAAAAACAGCCACTGTAGGAGCCGGCTTGCAGGCGATGAAGTGTTTGAGCCTTGCGCTCGACCATCGGGCGCCATCGCCGGCAAGCCGAGCTCCAGAGTTGCACGGCGGTGGTTTAGAGTTCGACTTTGACCCAGCTCATTTTCTGATCGAGCCAATCGGCAAATTCATCGATAAAGCTCTGTTTGAAGCCCGCCTCCGCCCAGTTGTTGAAGATGAAACCCAGGTTGGAAAACCCGCATTCCTGCAGGAACAGGAAGCCGTTGATGTCGTCTTCATGCCCACACAGCGGGCAGGTGAAGTTGTCGGTGTGGCCGGGCATCCAGTCTTCCAGGCTTTCGAACAGTGCTTCGCCGACTTCCTTGAGGCACTCCGGGCAGCCGGCCTCTTCGAGAAAGCCCTTGGCCGGCGTGTAGATGCAGCGCTTGTAGATGATCTCCAGGCCGTTGATCGGCTCGTTGAACGGCAACGCCTCGGGGTGCAACACCACTGCACGGGCACCGTCGGCCAGGGCATAGCCCATGCGATTGCCGGTGCGGCCACAGGTGGTCAGCTCTTCCTTGATGATGTTCTTGCGCACCAGCCAGCGCACGATCGCCCGCGCGCGGGGTTCATGGACAGGCAAGGTGGAGATTTTCGGGACAAGGATGCTTTGGGAATTCATGGGAGTCCTGCGGTGTGGCCACTGGCGCCATCGCCGGCAAGCCTGGCTCCCACAGTTGATTGCAGTCCAATGTGGGAGCCGGGCTTGCCCGCGATGAGGCCCTGAAGGCTGGCAGCTTAATCCCTGCCCCACACAGGTCAAGTACTCAAATACCGCCCAATCAACGCAATCCCACTGGCCAACACCAACCACGTCACCAACCGCACAAACGCCTCACGCGACATACGCATCGTCAAACTGCGCCCACACCACAACCCCAGGGCCATCGCCGGCAACAGGCACAGCGCCAACATCAGCAGCGGCAGGTCCGCATACACCCCGGCAATCAGGAACAGGCTCAAGCGCACCACCGTGCTGCAACTGATCAACGCACTCTGGGTTGCACGCGCCGCCTCCTTGGGCAGGCGGCTGTTCAGGTAGATCGCATATAAAAAGCCACCACTGCCAAACAGCGCCCCGAACAACCCGCCCACCGTGCCCATCGGAATCGACCACCCCGCCGCCAGCTGCCCGGGCCGCGCCTTCACTGCCAGGCTGTAGATCGCGTAGGCGCTAATGAACAGCCCCATCAATAGCAGCAACAAATCCGAATGCAGATTGAGCAGAAACACCACACCCAGCGTGCAACCGATGGCCATGCACGGTAGCAATCGCAACAGCTCCGGTTTGTTCACGTCCCGCCGCGATTGCAGCAGGTTGCCAAACGCCGCGACAAAATCCAGCAACACCAGCAACGGGATGATCTTCGACAGCGGCATGAACAGGATGAGGATCGGCCCGGCGACCAGCGCGGTGCCGAAACCGGCGATGCCAAACACGACATAGGCGACCGCCACGCCCACACCGATCACCAGCCAATCCACACCACCAAACGACCACTGACTCAATAGCTCAAGCGGGCTCATGGGAAATTCCTTGTTAGAGATGGCCATCACTTTAGCCATCGGCGAGGGATGCGACTAATATCTTCAAAGCCCTCCACCCATCTCGAAAAGGCATGACGCGTGATCTCTACCCGCCAACTGCGCTACTTCGTCGAAATCGCCGACAGCGGCAGTTTCAGCGCCGCTGCCGAGCGCCTGTTTGTGGCGCAATCGGCCCTGAGCCGGCAGATCAAGGAGCTGGAAACCCAACTGCAAACCCCGTTGTTCGAACGCACCGCACGTCAACCACGCCTCACCGCTGCCGGCGAAGCCTTTTATCCGCGAGCCCGCAACCTGCTGAGCGAACTACTCAAGGCCAGCGAGATGGCGACTCAAGTGGGCAATGGCGAGCTCGGCACGCTGCGCTTGAGCCATTCAAGCACCGTGCCCATGAGCGGCCTGTTGCTGCAGGGTATCAGCACCTGGCTGGAGCGTTGCCCTGGGGTGTCGATGGATATCGCCAAACTGTCTTCCGAAGCGCAACTGGAAGAAATCGCCGACGGTCGCCTGGAAGTCGGGGTGTTGCGCTTGCCCGTGTTGCGCCAGCGCGAGGGCGTGCGAGTCGTGCCTCTATACAGCGAGCAACTGTTGTTGGCCGTGCCGCCGAATCATGCGCTGGCGCGCAGTCACATACCCATCGAGCTGGAGCAATTGCGCGACGAAGCGTTTATCTCGATCCCTCACCCCCAGCGTGGCGGCCTCAGTTATTTGTCAGCCGACTTGTGCATGCGTGCGGGATTTTTCCCCAAGGCTGCACGGGTGATGTCACGCAAGACCACCCAGTTGCAGTTGATCCAGGCCGGCTTCGGTATTGCCTTGTTACCAAAATCCATGCAGGACATTGCGCCAGCCAACGTGCACTTTTTGCCCCTGGCCGACCCGGACTGCCTTAGCACAGTGGCCCTGGCCTGCGCACAGGCGCCGAGCGCGCTGGTGGAGCAATTCTGCCAAACCTTGCGCGAATGCCTATAAACTGCCGACCATGATTAAAGATCGCCTCTCATGATTAAAGACCCGTTTGCCCGCCTGGGCCTGGACCGCGAAGTCCTGACTGTCAGCCAGCTCAACGGCCGCGCGCGGGTGTTGCTGGAAGACGTGTTCACCAATATCTGGGTTGAAGGCGAGATCTCCAACCTCGCCCGTCCGGCCTCTGGCCATGTGTACTTCACCCTCAAGGACAGCGGCGCACAGGTGCGTTGTGCACTGTTTCGCAACAATGCTGCGCGCGTGCGTCAGGCACTCAAAGATGGCCTGGCCGTGAAAGTGCGCGGCAAGGTCTCGTTGTTCGAGGGCCGTGGCGACTACCAGTTGATCCTCGATACCGTGGAGCCCGCCGGTGATGGAGCGCTGCGTCTCGCGTTCGATGCCCTGAAGGAAAAGCTCAGCGCCGAAGGCCTGTTCAGTGCCGAACGCAAAGTGCCGCTGCCAGCGCACCCTCGGCGCATTGGCATTATCAGCTCACCGACCGGTGCGGTGATCCGCGACATCATCAGCGTGTTCCGCCGTCGAGCGCCGAACATTGAACTGACACTGATCCCCACGGCCGTGCAGGGTCGCGAAGCCATCCCCCAGATTGTGCGGGCATTGAAACTGGCGGATGCGCGCGGCTTCGATGCACTGATCCTGGCCCGTGGCGGCGGCTCACTGGAAGACCTCTGGTGCTTCAACGAAGAAGCCGTGGCCCGAGCGGTGGATGCATGCATTACGCCGATCGTCAGTGCTGTCGGTCATGAAACCGATGTGTCGATCAGCGACTTCGTAGCGGACGTGCGCGCCCCTACCCCCTCCGCCGCGGCTGAATTGCTCGCGCCAGACGCCAGCCACCTGGTGCGCCAGGTCGAAAACCTGCACCGCCGCCTAGTGATGCTGATGCGCAACCGCCTGAGCCACGACCGCCTGCGCCTGGAAGGCATGGCCCGGCGCCTGCGTCACCCCGGCGAACGCCTGCGCCAACAGGCCCAGCGCCTGGATGACCTGGACATGCGCATGCGTCGCGCGTTTGAGCGCAGCCTCAATACCCGGCGCGAACGCCTGATTCGCTTGGAAACCCGCCTCGCCGGCCAGCACCCTGGGCGTCAACTGGCCCTGTTGCGCCAGCGCCTGGAGAGCCTCGCCGAACGCCTGCCCCGCGCCATGCGCGAAGGCCTCAAGGCCCGGCGCCTGCAACTGCAGAGCCAGGTGCAGACGCTGCAGGTGGTCAGCCCGCTGGCGACCTTGGGCCGCGGCTACAGCATCCTGCTGGACGAGCGCGGCCAAGCGATTCGCAATGCCGCGCAAACCCACACCGGCCAGCGCCTGACCGCGCGCCTCGGTGAAGGCCAATTGCAAGTGCGGGTGGAAGACAACCACCTGACACCCGTCACCCTTTCGTTATTGGATTGATTGATGCCACGTCTCTTTAGCCTGCTGATGTTGTTTTGCCTCGCCTTCAACGCCAACGCCGACAGCTACATCACCCGCACCTTGAACAAACCGGTGCCGGGTGGCGTTGCCGTGGTTGAGCTGGGCCCCGCAGCAGCGGCGCCAAAAGCCACCTATCAGGGCAAGCCGGTGCTGGTGGTGAAAGAGGCGGACAACTGGCTGGCGATTGTCGGTATTCCATTGACGGTCAAGCCAGGCAACGAACGCATCAGCAGCGGCGGGCGCAACCTGCCGTTTATCGTTGGCTACAAGAAGTACCCGGAACAACGCATCACCCTGAAAAACAAAAGTCAGGTAAACCCCGACCCGGCGCAGCTCAAGCGCATCGAAGCGGAGCTGGCGGTGCAGATTAAGGCCTACCGCAGTTTCAGCCCGAACCTGCCGAGCAACCTGGTGCTGGACAAGCCGGTGAACGGGCCGCTGTCGAGCAAGTTCGGTGTGCGTCGCTACTTCAACGGTGAAGAGCGCAACCCCCATTCAGGCCTGGACTTCGCCGTGCCGGCCGGTACCCCTATCAAGACCCCGGCGAACGGCAAGGTGATTCTGGTCGGCAACTATTTCTTCAACGGCAACACAGTATTTGTCGACCATGGCCAGGGCTTCATCAGCATGTTCTGCCACATGTCGAAGATCGACGTGAAAGTCGGCCAGCAACTGGCGCGCGGAGCCGTGGTGGGCAAGGTCGGTTCGACAGGCCGTGCGACCGGGCCGCACATGCACTGGAACGTCAGCCTGAACGACGCACGGGTCGACCCGACGATCTTTATCGGCGCATTTCAGCCCTGAAGCAGCACTTCCCGACAAACAACCCACAGTGCCGTTTTCAAAGGCACGCACGCAGGGCCAGATAACACCCAGTGACACAATCGCTGGAATCAAATGCTCGGTTTTCAGAACGTATAGGGTGCCACGGCTGACAGGGAGTGCCATGCAGCCATCATTCAACTTTTGAGAACCGAAAGCATGCAGCTATCTGCCACTCAAAGACGATCACCGCACGTTGAACAGGGAAATCAGTCCCCCGCTGAACCCCATATCAAATCACGCACGCTACCTGCCTCACAGCTCAAGTCCAGCGCAGCAACGAACCCCCATGAAACAGCATTGCTCAAGGCTTACCTTTCGGCCATACAGGGCCCCACGCTGGACACCCCCTCCGAAATTGTAAACGTGCCCCTGCAGAGCACGCTGGGCCAATGGCTAGCGCTGTATCGAGCACAAATAGAGCATCCTGTCGTTCAACGCTGGCTAAACGAGCAAAACATCGATCAGTCCGCCCTGCTTACCATCAACCCAACAACTGGTGCGTTAACAGCCCAGGTGGGCAAAGAAAAGAAACATTTCGCTCTCACGGACATGTCCGGATGGGGACAGGTCTCGGCTCCGCTCCTGGCAGCCGCCAGGGTCATCGCACCCGGCAACGTTGATGAGCTTCAGGTGCAATTCGGGACTGGCTCAATACACGTCAACATAGCAGTGGTCTCAAATTTCCAGGGCGAACCTCCCCCAAAGACCCTGGCCCAAACCCGGGCATTGATAAGGCGCCTGAACCAGAACCAAGCGTTTGACCCCATTCCCAACGACGACCGCCTACGCCCGGCCAGTAGCCGCTCGGCACAAGCCCTAGAACAGCACAAACAAAACGCCGCCAAGTTCTACATCAGCGCACCTCAAGCACTGACTTACAAGCGCCTGGCAATCGATGTGGCCAACACGCTGCCTGACGTACGGGCTGAAGCCAAGAAATGGGCAGAAAGCCTTATCTTCCAGTTGACCGGCAAGCACGTGGATTCCGACACGATTTACTTAAATCGGTTCAAGAGTTCAAGCACGCCGCTCAGCCAGGAAACCGCCACAGTGACCGGTTGGGAGCATCCAAATGAGGAACCCTATTCGTCACTGCGCCTACCGGACGCACTGTTGAAGAACTTCTCCGAGCATGACTGGGATCCTGGCAGCCTGGACCTGGAAGCCGGTCTCTACATGGACGGTTCCGGTAAAAGTCAAAAGGGTGGATACGGTTCTTACAACCAGTTCCCTCTGGCACCTTCCTCTGTGATGCACGCGAGTTGGAAAACCGACTTTCAGGCTCAGATGAGCAAAAAAATAGATACATTTTGGAAAGACCACCTGAATGACTATGAGGTAGCGCTCAAAGGAGAGTTCGTTTTTCAGGCCCGCAAGCAATTGAAAGCGTTTGAGCGCAAATCACCCGCAGAGCAAGCCCTTCAAGCGCCTGAGCATCGTTTCACCCGGGACGATTATCGAATGGTGATGGCAGCGGCGCCCCACTTGCCACTGGATGAAAATGCACCACTGACCGTCGAACAACTGGAGGCCAAGGCCCCCGTAAAAGGCAACGTTCAAGTCCATGCGCTAGATATCGGTGGTTTTCCGTCGAGCGATATTCTGCGATTTACCGATCTTGGCAACCACCAGCAAATTCTCTACATACCAGGCGCCGAACCGGCCTTTCTCAAGTTTGCCTCTGTCGAAGCGCTGGATCAGTGGATCGCAGAGCAGACCAAGAACGTAAAAAAAAGCCAGGCCCTGCTTGCCCACTTCCCACTGATCACCCGGCAGAACCACGAACCCAGCACTCTGGAATATATAGGGAGGACGCTCGCGCCAGAGGCCTCGTTGTTCCTGAAGTTATTCATTGGCTTGCCCAACAAGGTTGAGGGGCTCGACTCGATCTTCCAAAAACTGTCCACGGACAAACTGGAGCCCGGCGCAGCCGAGCACAGCTCGCTGCACAAAATCGAGGGAGATGCTTTTGCCAGCATCGCGAATGCAAGCAAAGTCCGCATGACCAGTGATGCCGATAGCGTCATCAAGTCTAATAGTGAGGTCACACGCGACACCTGGCTCAACGACGTGACCGTAGCTGCGGGCTTACTGGCCAAACTTGCGCCCATCGCCGCACCGGTTGCTGCCGCGGCGGTAGTGACAGGCTTGACGGAATTGACACTGGGCGCGGAAAAAGAATATTCCGGGGACACCGAGGCAGAACGCAAAGACGGAGCATCCAAGGCATTCGATGGTTTGCTCAATACACTGTTCGGTGTAGGCACAATGGCGCCACTGAAAGATTCGTTCATTTCTCCTGAAGAAAAACCACTTGCCCCGATACCAGGCGAAAGCCCTCGGATCGTCAAGCCGGAGGCAAACCGACTACGCCCCAGCCACGTAGGCAATATCAGCCAGTATGCAGTAGCCGACGGTGAGCAATTGATTGAAAACGCTCCGTGCAACGCGAAGGGCATCTATCAGGTCAAGGATGGAACAACTGGGGAGGATCACTGGTTCATCCGCTTTACCGACACGACCGGCGTTCGCCAGGTGTATGAGATCAAGGGCAATTTCAAACTCAGCAATGAGTATGTGCAGATCATTCAAAGAGAAACGGGCAAGCCCGTGATGACGGTGTATTCCACTGCCGAGGGAGAGTGGCGAGTAAATGAAATACTTGGGGGTAAGCGACATCGGGGCAGGACCTTACCCCCCGAGCACGACACTTACATGAATCGGATTCTCTCGGGCAATGCGGCCCATGACTTCAACGGTGATCCAGCCGTAACCGGGCAGATCCGGCGGTGGTTCAGACGCGACATGGACATTTACTACATCGATCTGGAAACGAATGGGATGCCGGCCCGTCCTTCGCTTCCCGTAATGACCATCAACAGTACACCGGAGTCGGCCATTCGACGCACGTTATCGCAACCCGGTGTGCGTGGGCTGGTACTGGGAGAAATACATGACGAACCTGCGGCGTATCAATTGGTCATTGATCAAATGCAGAAGTTCAAGGACAGCGGCGTCACCATTATTTACGTTGAAGGTGCACCCTTTATCCAGGGTTCGTCGAACATCGCCGACGCGGCGCTGCTCCCATCAGATGCACCCAATTTTGGTCAACACGTCTACAACCCGGACTACACGGGTGGACCTACGCTGGTAGACATCATCAATGAAGCAGACAAGCATGGGATAAAGGTCATTGGGCTTGAGCACCAGCAATTGACGTGGCGCACAGACAACCCGATGAAAATGAATTTGTTCACGCACCCACGGGGAGCGGAATTCCGACTGAAGGAGTTCAACTACCACGCAGCAAAGATCATCGAACAAACACCACCCGGCGAAAAATTCGTGGCCATCGTAGGGAAAGACCACATGAATACGTATGACGGTATCCCCGGCATCGCAGAGCAGACCGGCGGGGTAGGAATGTCCGTGACGCCCTCGCTCAAAGGCAGCTCCAGTATCGTAAGCCAGCCCCCTAATACACCTCCACCAACGCTGAAATTCCTGCGTGGCACCAGTATCCCCGAGCCTTACGGTGATATTCATGTGGATTACAATATCGACGCACTGACCTATTGACGCGGACGCGTTATCCGGGGCCCACAGCGCATACGCTGCGGGCCAACCGATTGCGCAAAGCCAGATCAGCAGCGCAACAAATCACCATAAATACAAAACAAACAACAACAAAAACCAATAAAACGGTAAAAATAGGAAATTATCTCAATTTTTTTTCGTAACTTGCCATCTTTCCCCCACACGGTTAGGGTTGAGCTTATGAAAACCTCTCACACCCTCATTCAGCTCCGCCAGCACCGCAGCCTGTGCCTTGTCAGCGCACGACTGCCAGGCTGAATCGATCTGCCTCGTCTTTACGTTTTATCCCTAAAAACAGTCATACGGCAGGCCGCCTTTTCTCGGCCCCTACAACAAAGGATTTCCCGATGAGCATGCTCAAAGACCCGTCTTCGAAGTACCGCGCGTTCCCGACCATCGATATTCCGGACCGCACCTGGCCATCGAAGACCATCACCGAAGCGCCGATCTGGTGCAGTTCCGACTTGCGTGATGGCAACCAGTCGCTGATCGAGCCGATGGACGCGGTGAAAAAGCTGCGTTTCTGGAAGACCCTGGTCGCCGTTGGCGTGAAGGAAATCGAAGCCTCGTTCCCGGCGGCATCGCAAACCGACTTCGACTTCGTGCGCACCCTGATCGAAGACAACCACATCCCCGAGGACACCACCATCCAGGTGCTGACCCAGGGCCGTGAAGACTTGATCGCCCGCACCTTTGAATCCCTGCGCGGGGCCAAGAAGGCCATCGTGCACTTGTACAACGCCACCTCCCCGTCCTTCCGCCGTATCGTGTTCAACCAGGACAAGGAAGGCATCAAGGCCATCGCGGTCAACGCGGCCAAGCTGTTCGTCAAATACGCCGCCCAGCAGCCGGAAACCCAGTGGACCTTTGAATACTCACCGGAGACCTTCAGCGCCACTGAGCTGGAGTTCGCCAAGGAAGTGTGTGACGCGGTGATCGAGGTGTGGAACCCGACGCCTGAGCACAAGATGATCCTCAACCTGCCGGCCACCGTGGAATGCGCCACGCCGAACATCTATGCCGACCAGATCGAGTGGTTCGGTCGCCATATCAACCGCCGTGACAGCGTGATCATCAGCCTGCACACCCACAACGACCGTGGCACCGGCGTGGCCGCCACCGAGCTGGGCCTGATGGCCGGCGCCGACCGTGTCGAAGGCTGCCTGTTCGGCAACGGCGAGCGTACCGGTAACGTCGACCTCGTCACCGTCGCGCTGAACATGTACACCCAGGGCCTCGACCCGCAGCTGGATTTCTCCGACATCGATGGCGTGCGCAAAGTCGTCGAAGAGTGCAACCAGATCCAGGTTCACCCGCGCCACCCTTACGTCGGTGACTTGGTGCATACCGCGTTCTCCGGCTCGCACCAGGATGCAATCCGCAAGGGCTTCTCCCAGCAGAAAGACGATGCGCTGTGGGAAGTGCCGTACTTGCCGATCGACCCGGCCGATATTGGCCGCAGCTACGAAGCGGTGATTCGCGTGAACAGCCAGTCGGGCAAGGGCGGCATCGCCTACCTGCTGGAGCAGGAGTACGACATCAGCTTGCCGCGTCGCATGCAGATCGAGTTCAGCCAGGTGGTACAGGCCGAAACCGACCGCGTCGGCCTGGAGATGACCGCACCGCAGATCTACGCTTTGCTGCAGCGTGAATACCTGCAAGCCAACACCCCGTACGCGTTGGTCAGCCATCGCCTGCAGGAAGAGAACGGCAACAGCTTTGTCGAGGTGGAAGTCTCGGGCAAGGGCCAGGGCGAAACCAACCTGCACTGGAAAGGCAAAGGCAACGGCGCGCTGGAAGCGCTGGTAGCGGGCCTGCCGATTGGCGTGGAGATCATGGACTACAACGAACATGCAATCGGTGCGGGCACCAACGCCAAGGCGGCCGCCTACATCGAGCTGCGCGTGAACGGCGAGCGCCCGGTGCATGGCGTGGGTATTGATGAAAACATCACCACCGCCAGCTTCAAGGCGCTGTTCAGCGCGCTGAACCGCTCGTTGAGCCAGCAGGAAGCAAAAGCGGCGTAAGCCGGTTCGTAGGAATGCAAAAGGCCCCTGGGTGAGAACTCAGGGGCATTTTTGTTGGCCTATCAGATTTGTGTTGCTTGTGAGGGCCTCATCGCGGGCAAGCCCGGCTCCCACAGGTAATTGCACCAAGTGTGGGAGCCGGGCTTGCCCGCGATGGCGGTGGTTCAGACAAACTGAAAGCTATCGGCATCCAGGTTGGCCGGGAACTTGGTGCGATATGCCGCCAATTCCGCCGCATCCAGGTTCACCTGGAACACCCCATCCGCCTCCCCCGCACTCAGCAGCGTCTCACCCTGAAAGTCCAGCACCTGGCTGTCCCCGGTGTAGGCAAACCCCTTACCATCCGTGCCCACGCGGTTCACCGCCGCCACGTAGCACAGGTTCTCGATGGCCCGTGCCGGCAGCAGTCGGTTCCAATGCAGGCGCCGCGCACCCGGCCAGTTGGCGGTGTACAGCAGCAGGTCAGTGTCCTGAGCATCGCGACTCCACACCGGGAAGCGCAGGTCGTAGCAAATCAATGGGCGTATACGCCAGCCCTTCAACTCGAACTGCACCTGGCGTTCGCCGGGGGTGTAGTGGTCGTGCTCGCCAGCCATGCGGAACAGGTGGCGCTTGTCGTAATGCAGCACCTCGCCGTCCGGTCGTGCCCACAGCAGGCGATTGCGGTGGCTGCCGTCGGCGGCGTGGATGATCACACTGCCAGTGATCACCGCGTTGTACTTCGCCGCCTGGGCCTGGAGCCAGCGATGGGTCGGGCCGTTCTCGGGCTCTGCGAGGGTTTGCGACTCCATCGAGAAACCGGTGGTGAACATCTCCGGCAGTACGATCAGGTCGGCACCTTTGGCCTGCTCCAACAGCAGCTCGAAATGATCGAGGTTGGCTTGGCGGTCGTGCCAGGCCAGGCTGGTCTGGACCAGGGCGAGAGTCAGGTTCGGCAGTGCACTCAGATCACGCATAGTTTTTCCGCCGCTTGTTGCAGCGTTTCCTCGCGTTTGGCAAAGCACAGGCGCACCAGGCGCTGGCCTTGGGGTGGGGTTTGGTAGAACACCGAGACCGGAATGGTGGCCACGCCGTGTTCGCGGGTCATCCAGAGAGACATGGCGACGTCATCCAGGTCCGGGCGGATCTGTGAGTAATCCACCAGCTGAAAGTAGGTGCCAGTCACACGGGTAAAGCTGAAACGGGACGGAGCAAGCAAATCGCAGAACAGGTCGCGCTTGACCTGATAGAACGCCGGCAGCTCCTCGACGTGTTCCGGGTGTTCGGCCATGAAGTCGGCCAACGCATACTGCAGCGGGGTTACGCCGCAGAAGTTGACGTATTGATGCACCTTGCGCAGTTCGGCGCTGAGGGCCGGCGGCGCGACAACGTAGCCGGTTTTCCAGCCGGTGACGTGGTAGGTCTTGCCGAACGAGCTGACCACGAAAGCGCGCTGGTACAACTCTTCATGGGCCAGCACGCTGACGTGGGGCACGCCGTCGAAGACCAGGTGCTCGTAGACTTCATCGCTGACCAGGTAGATATCACGGTCGCGGATCAGTTCGGCCAATTGGTCCAGTTCGGCGCGGCTGATCAGCGCGCCAGTCGGGTTGTGGGGGGAGTTGAGGATGATCATGCGCGTGCGCGGTGACAGCGCGGCCTTGATCTTCTCGAAGTCGAGGGCAAAGCCGTCCAGGCTCAGTTGCACATGCACGCAGCGACCGCCGGCCAGTTCCACTGAGGGCTCGTAGCTGTCGTAGCTGGGGTCGAACACGATGACTTCATCGCCGTTGCGAATCACCGCCTGGATCGCACAGAAGATCGCCTCGGTGGCGCCAGGGGTGATGGTCACCTCGCTGTCGGCATTCACCGTGGCGCCATAACTGCGGGCGATCTTGGCCGCCACCTGCTGACGCAGCACCGGTAGGCCGGTCATGGGCGCATATTGGTTGTGACCGAGGGCGATATGTTTGCCCACCGCATCGAGCAAACCCTGGGGGCCATTGAAGTCCGGAAAGCCCTGGGACAGGTTGAGTGCGCCGGTTTCGGCTGCGAGTTGCGACATGGTGGTGAAAATGGTCGTGCCGACATTCGGCAGCTTGCTGGTGATCATCGGAGGCCCCTGCAGGTGAGCCTCAAGTTTTAAGCTGCCGGCCGCACCGGGTCAAGGCACAAACGGTCGCGCACAAAAAAGGGCTCTTCAAGAGCCCTTTTCGCGAGGTCGAAATCAGCGCTTGTCGCGGCGCTTCTTATCGGCCTTCTTGTGGTGAGTCATCAAGCGACGCTTCTTGTTCACCTGACGGTCAGTCAGTGTGTTCTTGTTGCCTTCGTATGGGTTCTCACCACCCTTGAACTCGATACGGATCGGCGTACCGACCAGTTTCAAGACGCGGCGGTAGGTGTTTTCCAGGTAACGCACGTAGGACTTCGGCACCTTCTCGATCTGGTTACCGTGGATCACGATAATCGGCGGGTTGGCACCCCCCAAGTGGGCGTAACGCAGTTTGATCCGGCGGTTGTTGACCATCGGTGGCGCGTGCTCGCCAACGGCGTCTTCCAGGATCTGGGTGAGGCGGTTGGTCGGCCAGCGGGTCACCGCAGACTTGAACGAGTTCTGCACGGACGCGTAGAGGTTGCCCACGCCGGTGCCGTGCAGTGCCGAGATAAAGTGGATATCAGCGAACTCGACAAAGAACAGGCGACGCTGCAGCTCGATCTTGACGAAGTCGCGCTCGCTCGGCGTCATGCCGTCCCACTTGTTGATCGCGATCACCAGGGCACGACCGGCCTCGAGGGCAAAGCCCAGCAGGTTGAGGTCGTGGTCCACCACGCCTTCGCGGGCATCCATCACGAAGATCACCACGTTGGCGTCTTTGATCGCCTGCAGGGTCTTGACCACCGAGAATTTTTCAACTTCCTCGTGGATCTTGCCGCGCTTGCGCACACCGGCGGTGTCGATCAGCGTGTACTTCTCGTCGTTACGTTCGAACGGGATGTAGATGCTGTCACGGGTGGTGCCGGGTTGGTCATAGACGATGACCCGGTCTTCACCGAGCATGCGGTTGACCAGGGTCGACTTGCCGACGTTAGGGCGGCCGATGATGGCGATCTTGATACCGTCTTTTTCGCTCGGGCCAGGAATGCGCTTGGCTTCCTCACCTTCGGCGACGATCTCTTCCTCGCCCTCTTCTTCCTCGACGTCATCCTTGGGGAAGTCGCGCAAGGCGACTTCCAGCATCTGGGTGATGCCGCGACCGTGGGCACCGGCGATTGGAATCGCGTCGCCCAGGCCCATCGGGCTGAACTCGGCACGGGCCTGCTCAGGATCGATGTTGTCGATCTTGTTGGCGACCAGATAGGAACGCTTGTTGCGCTTGCGCAGGTGCTCGCCAATCATCTGGTCAGCAGCGGTGTAGCCCGCACGGGCGTCCACCAGGAACAACACGACGTCGGCTTCTTCAATGGCCAGCAGCGACTGCTCGGCCATCTTTTCGTCCATGCCATGCTCGTCACCGGAGATACCACCGGTGTCGACAATAATGTAGGAGCGCCCTTGCCACTTTGCCTCACCGTATTGGCGATCACGGGTCAGACCGGACAAGTCGCCGACGATGGCGTCGCGAGTCCTGGTCAGGCGGTTGAACAAGGTGGACTTGCCGACGTTAGGTCGGCCCACCAGGGCGATTACGGGAACCATGCGGCTCTCCACTTCGTTATTTCAGAAAATACAAAAGCCGCTGCAAGGCAGCGGCTGGTGCTCGGGGCAGCATAATCAAATGCCGCATGCCCCGCCGAAGCGGGGCCGCCTGGGTGTTACCCCAAGCATAGTTCTTACTTGATGGTCAGGGCTTCCAGCTTGCCGCTGTTGCCATACACATAAAGCATGTTACCCACCACCAGCGGACGCGCACGCAGGCCGTCGCTGTCGATACGCTCGCGACCCACGAAGCGACCATCCACCTGGCTCAGCAGATGCAGGTAGCCTTCGAAGTCACCGACCGCCACGTAGCTGGAGAATACTTCCGGCGCCGACAGTTGGCGGCGAGCCAGGGAGTCATTGCTCCACAGTGCAGTGGTGGAACGCTCGTCGACACTTTCAACGGTGCCGGACGAGAGGCTTACGTAGACGCTGCCAAACCCTTGGGCGACACCGGCGTAGCTGGAAGCATCACGCTGCCAGTTAACACGGCCGCTCTGCAGGTCCAGTGCCGCAACACGGCCCTGGTAAGTGGCGACGTAGAGGGTTTCACCGGACAGCAGCAAGCCGCCATCGATGTCCACTACGCGGTCCAGTTCGGAACGACCTTGAGGGATGGCCACACGGGTTTCCCAGGCCGGCACGCCGTTCTGGGTATCCAGGGCGACCACTTTACCGGTCGACAGGCCTGCCACGGCCAGATTGTTGGTCACAATCGGACCACTGGTACCGCGCAACGTCAGCACCGCCGGGGTGCTGTCGTACAACCAGCGCTGTTCGCCAGTGCTGGCGTCGAGGCCGATCACGCGGTCATCCTGGGTCTGCACCACGACGATATCGCCGTTGGTGGCAGGCGGTGCGAGGACTTCACTGGTCACGCGAGCGCGCCATTTCTCTTCACCGGTGCTGGAATCCAGCGCCACGACTTCGCCTTTCAGCGTGCCGAGCAGGACCATGCCGTAACCCACGCCGACGGCGCCGGAGACAGGCAATTCGAGGTCTTTCTTCCACTTAACGTCGCCGTTCATGCGATCCATGGAGATCACCACGCCGGTCACGTCAGCGGCCACAATGCTGTCACCGTCGATTGCCGGTACCAGCATGTTGTAGGTTTCACCCTGGCCATCACCGATGGAGCGGCTCCACTGCTTTTGCAGGACCACTTCTTCCTTGAAGCTGGTCAGCTCCGCAGGCGGCAGTTCTTTCTTACTGTTGCTGCTGCAACCCGCGGCCAGAACGGCCAGAGCCAGCAATGCTGCATGTTTCCAACGGATCACGTCACGCATCCCCTTTGGCCAAGTCGTCCAGCTTGATTTGTAAGCCACCGACCGCCGCTTCATCAGACAGCGCCGCCTTGGCTTTTTGGTACGCAGCATTGGCTTCGTCGGTACGACCCAATTGGACCAACAGGTCGCCCTTGAGCTCTTCGCGAGTGGCTACAAATGCCTTGTCAGCATCGCCGTCGAGCAGTTTGAGTGCTTCGTCAGCCTTGTTCTGTGCCGCCAGTACCTGAGCCAGGCGCTGACGTGCGATTTCACCCAGGGTCGGGTTGGTCGGCTTGTCGGCGATGGCCTTCAGCTCAGCGGCGGCGTCATCCAGCTTGCCGGTGTCGACCGCGACTTTCGCGACAAACAGGCTGCCGTATTGGGCGTAGGTGGTCCCGCCGAATTCGTTCTTCAGCTTGCCGGCCAGGTCTGCAACCTGCGCAGGGTCAGGCTTGCCGTCCGGCGTCAGGGTAGTTTCCAGCAATTGCTGATAGAGGATCGAGGCGCCTTGGGACTGGTTGGCCTGATACTTGGTCCAGGCTTGCCAGCCGAACACCACCACTAAAGCCAGCAGGCCGCCAGTAACCAGGGGCTTGCCGTTGCGCTGCCACCAGTCCTTGAACTCGGCCAGTTGCTCATCATCAGTACTCGACACCCCAATACTCCTTAATCGCTAAATTCGGCTGTTCGACAGCTTCAACCCTGCACGACGCAGGTGGCCAAGTGCGCAGCGAGCGCATCAAAGGCAATGTTCTGTTGCTCACCCTGGCCACGCAGGGGTTTGAAACCTATCACTTGCTGGGCCAGCTCGTCTTCGCCGAGGATCAGTGCATACAGCGCACCGCTCTTGTCGGCCTTCTTGAACTGGCTCTTGAAACTGCCGGCGCCGGCATTGATCTGCAGGCGCAGGTTCGGCAGTTGATCGCGGACTTTTTCGCTCAGGGCCAGGGCCGCCAGTTCGGCCGCCTCGCCAAAGGCGCACAGGTACACGTCCACCTGCCGGGAGATCTCTTCCGGGACCTGCTCCAGGGTTTCCAGCAACAGGATCAGCCGCTCGATGCCCATGGCAAACCCTACGCCCGTGGTCGGCTTGCCGCCCATTTGCTCGACCAGGCCGTCATAGCGACCACCGGCACACACGGTGCCCTGGGCGCCGAGTTTGTCGGTGACCCACTCGAACACGGTCTTGCTGTAGTAGTCGAGGCCACGCACCAGTTTCGGGTTGATCACGTACGGAATACCGGCCGCATCCAGGCGAGCCTTTAGGCCTTCGAAGTGCGTACGGGATTCGTCGTCCAGGTAATCGGCCATTTTTGGCGCGTTGACCAGCACGGCCTGGGTGTCGGCGTTCTTGGTATCAAGGACGCGCAACGGGTTGGTTTTCAGACGGCGCTGGCTGTCTTCGTCCAACTTGTCCAGGTGGGCGGACAGGTACTCGACCAGGGCGACGCGGTAGCGGCCACGGGATTCGCTGGTGCCCAGGCTGTTGAGTTCGAGCTTGACCGCGTCGCGGATGCCCAGCAGGCCCCACAGGCGCCAGGTCAGCACGATCAGCTCGGCGTCGATGTCCGGACCGTCGAGGTTGAACACCTCCAGGCCGATCTGGTGAAACTGGCGATAGCGACCTTTCTGCGGGCGCTCGTGGCGGAACATCGGCCCGATGTACCACAATTTTTGTGGCTGGCCGCCACCGGTGAGGCCATGCTCGAGCACGGCGCGCACGCATGCGGCAGTGCCTTCCGGACGCAGGGTCAGGGAGTCGCCGTTGCGGTCTTCAAAGGTGTACATCTCTTTTTCGACGATGTCGGTCACTTCACCGATAGAGCGCTTGAACAGCTCGGTGAATTCGACGATCGGCATGCGGATCTGCTTATAACCGTAGTTATCCAGCAGGCGCGCGACAGTGCCCTCGAAATAGCGCCACAGCGGCGTCTGCTCCGGCAGGATGTCGTTCATGCCACGAATGGCTTGCAGAGACTTGCTCACATCAAATCCTTAAATTCGTTCTTAGCCGCGCGCGATCAGCGCTGCGTCAGCCGCGACCTTCTCGGCCGCTTTCTCGCGGATCAGTCTTTCGAGCTCATCCACCAGATTGTCATTCGTCAACTTCTGCGACGGCTTGCCGTCGATGTAGATCAGGTTGGGTGTACCGCCGGTCAGGCCGATATGCGCCTCTTTGGCTTCACCCGGACCGTTGACCACGCAACCGATCACCGCCACATCCAGCGGCACCAGCAGGTCCTCGAGGCGCCCTTCCAGTTCGTTCATGGTTTTCACCACGTCGAAGTTCTGCCGTGAGCAGCTCGGGCAGGCAATGAAGTTAATGCCTCGGGAACGCAAATGCAGGGATTTGAGAATGTCGTAACCGACCTTCACTTCCTCTACCGGGTCTGCCGCGAGGGAGATGCGGATAGTATCGCCAATCCCTTCGGCGAGCAGCATACCGAGACCCACCGCAGATTTCACTGTGCCTGAGCGTAAACCGCCCGCTTCGGTGATACCCAGGTGCAATGGCTGCACGATTTCCTTGGCCAGCAGGCGGTAGGCTTCTACCGCCATGAACACGTCGGAGGCCTTTACGCTGACCTTGAAGTCCTGGAAATTCAGGCGCTCCAGGTGCTCAACGTGGCGCAGCGCCGATTCAACCAGCGCCGCCGGGGTAGGCTCGCCGTATTTCTTTTGCAGGTCTTTTTCCAGGGAACCGGCGTTGACGCCGATACGAATTGGAATGCCACGGTCGCGCGCAGCGTCAACCACTGCGCGCACACGGTCTTCACGACCGATGTTGCCCGGGTTGATACGCAGGCAGTCCACACCCAGCTCGGCTACGCGCAATGCGATCTTGTAGTCGAAGTGAATGTCGGCCACCAACGGCACTTTGACCAGTTGCTTGATGCGGCCGAACGCTTCGGCAGCGTCCATGTCCGGCACGGAGACGCGCACGATGTCCACGCCAGCAGCTTCCAGACGGTTGATCTGGGCAACGGTGGCGGCCACATCATTGGTGTCGCTATTGGTCATGCTCTGTACTGCGATGGGGGCGTCGCCACCCACCGGCACGGAGCCGACCCAGATCTTGCGCGATACGCGACGTTTGATTGGAGATTCGCCGTGCATGACTATTGTCCCAACTTCAGGCGAGCGGTCTCGCCACTGGTGAACGGCGCCACGTCCACAGGCTGGCCGTTGTAGGCCACTTGCGCGCCACGGGCAAAGCCCAGACGCAGCGTCAAAGGAGGCTTGCCGCCTTGGTCGAGCGTATCTCCCTTACGCTTCAGACCGCTAAACAGCACTTTGCCATTGCCATCGGTGACTTGCGTCCAGCAGTCAGCGATGAAGGTAATCTGTACGCGGCCATCACCGGCGATCAGGGCTGGGGTGGTGGGCGGCGAAATCGCAGGGGCTGCCGGCGCGGCTGGAGCGGTGGTAGCAGGCGCTTGCGCAGGAGCGGCCGGCGTATGGGCCTGGGCGACCGGAGCTGCCGGGGTGTGAGCCGGTGCAGCCGGTGTCGCGGGCGCCGGTGCGGCAGCGGTGGCGGCGGGTGCGGATTCCGTTGCTGGCTGCTCTGTGGCAAGCGGCGCTTCAGGCGCGGCCTGCCCCTCGGCCACAGCCTGGTCTTCCGGCTCATCCAGTGGATGAATCTGGGTGGTGCCATCGGCGCTTTCGACTTCGACGTGCTCCATGGCGTTACTGGTGAGGTCCTTGGAGCGCTGGGAGGCCTGGTCTTGCCACCAGACGAAACCGCCACCAATGACCGCGATCAGCAGCAACAGGCTGACAATTCGCAAAATCGTGTGGGAAACCCGCACCGGCTCTTCGATGCGACCCAGGCCATGCACATTGCTGCCCTGGGAGTCGGTACCGGTGAACTGGTCGAATTCCTGGACCAGTACCGCCTGGTCGATACCCAGCAACTTGGCGTAGGCACGGATATAGCCACGGGCGAAGGTGTGCCCAGGCAGCTTATCGAACGCGCCGGCTTCCAGGTTGCCCAGGGACGTGGTGGTCAAATTGAGCTTGAGGGCCACTTCTGCCAGCGACCAACCATTGCTTTCGCGGGCCTGACGCAAGGTATCGCCTGGGTTTACGCGATTAGCTGCTACAACTTCCGGGTGCGCCGCTTTCATCATTGCTCCGACAGGTATTGCTGATATTCCGGCGTACCGGGATAGAGTCGTTCGAGTTGCTGGCCAAAACGTGCGGCCGTGTCGCGTTCTTCATGAACCGTCGCCAGGCGCACACCGAGCAATAGACTACGTGCATTTTGCCCGCTGAGCAGGCTAAAACGCTCGTAATAGTCACGTGCCGGCACATAATGCCTGTCTTCGTAGGACAACTCAGCCATTTCGAGCAATGCCCGAGGCTGGTGACCGTTCAAATGCAGGGCTTTTTCCAGCTGCTGGCGAGCGCTGTCACGCTGGCCAAGACGCATCGAGGTGACCCCGAGGTTCTCGAACACCCGCGAACGCTCAGGATAGAGGGTATCGGCGCTGGCTTGCTGGAAATAAAGGGCGGCCTGGTCATAACGTTTCTGCTCGAACAGGAAACTGCCGTAGTTGTTCAGCAGCCGCGGGTCGGCAGGACGGGAAGCCAGGGCCTTGTGAAAATACCGTTCGGCCAGCTCCGGCTCGGCCTGGGCCTGGAACACCAGGGCCAGTGCGGCATTGGCGTCGGCATCGTCGCTGTCCAGCTCGAGGGCCTTCTTCAGCGGCACCTTGGCCTGTTCACTCATGCCTTGTCGAAGGTAGCCCAAGCCCAATTGCACATAGGCAACTCGCGCCTCATCACGGCCTTTACCTGTTTGCAAAGGGCTGTCATGGCCCGATGAAACACAACCGGCCACTAGACCGGTAACAAGCAAAAGCAGCGCAAGGCGCAAGGGCATAGAGATCCTCTCTCAGATTCGATTCACAGCAATTTGCGGCAGATCGTCGGCGGCGTTCAGTTCACGCACGGCGATATAGCGCTCGCTGCGGCGGGTGCGGTCCATCACCTGCCCTACCAATTGGCCACAGGCGGCGTCGATGTCTTCACCACGGGTGGTGCGTACGGTGACGTTGTAGCCGGCCTGGTGCAGTTGATCCTGGAAACGGCGGATGGCGTTGTTGCTCGGCCGCTCGTAGCCAGAATGTGGAAACGGGTTAAACGGAATCAGGTTGATCTTGCACGGGATGTTCTTGAGCAGCTCGATCATCTCGACCGCGTGTTCAACCTTGTCGTTGATGTCTTTGAGCAAGGTGTACTCGATGGTCAGCACGCGCTTTTCGCCCAGGGACGACATGTAGCGCTGGCAAGATTCGAGCAGCATCTTAAGCGGATACTTCTTGTTGATCGGCACCAATTGGTTACGCAATGCGTCATTGGGTGCGTGCAGCGACAACGCCAGGGAGACGTCGATGTGCTTGGACAGCTCATCGATCATCGGCACCACGCCGGAGGTCGACAGGGTCACACGGCGCTTGGAGATGCCGTAGCCCAGGTCGTCCATCATCAGGTGCATGGCCGAAACGACGTTGTCGAAGTTCAGCAGCGGCTCACCCATGCCCATCATCACCACGTTGGTGATGGCACGGTCGACGGTTGCCGGGACGCTGCCAAAGGATTTGTTGGCAATCCACACCTGGCCGATCACTTCGGCGGCGGTGAGGTTGCTGTTGAAGCCTTGCTTGCCGGTGGAGCAGAAACTGCAGTCCAGGGCACAGCCTGCCTGGGACGAAACGCACAAAGTGCCGCGCTTGCCCTGGGGAATGTAAACAGTCTCGACGCAGCTGCCGGACGCCACGCGCACCACCCACTTACGGGTGCCGTCGCTGGAGATGTCCTCGCTGACCACTTCGGGACCACGGACCTCAGCAATGGCCTTGAGCTTGTCGCGCAGGGCCTTGCTGACGTTCGTCATGGCGTCGAAATCGTCGACGCCAAAGTGGTGAATCCATTTCATTACCTGACCGGCACGGAAACGCTTCTCCCCGATTGAGTCGAAGAATTTCTCCATTTCCGGCTGGGTCAGCCCCAGCAGGTTGGTTTTTACAGTCGATGTCGTCATGGATTCACCCTCACTCTTTAAGCCGATGCTTAGCGAGCGGTTACTTCAGTAGCTGCGAAGAAGTACGAGATTTCGCGAGCAGCAGCGGCTTCGGAGTCCGAACCGTGTACAGCGTTGGCGTCGATGGACTCAGCGAAGTCAGCACGGATGGTGCCGGCAGCGGCTTCTTTAGGGTTGGTAGCGCCCATCAGCTCACGGTTCAAAGCGATAGCGTTTTCGCCTTCCAGAACCTGAACAACCACAGGACCGGAGATCATGAAGGCAACCAGGTCGCCGAAGAAACCACGAGCGCTGTGCTCAGCGTAGAAGCCTTCAGCTTCAGCCTTGGACAGTTGCTTGAGTTTCGAAGCTACAACCTTCAGGCCGGCTTTTTCGAAACGAGTGGTGATCTCGCCGATGACGTTTTTTGCAACAGCGTCAGGCTTGATGATGGAGAAAGTACGTTGAACAGCCATGGTGTAACTCCAGAAACGGTAATTTACGAAAAATTAAACCCGCGAATTATACGCGGGTTATTGGGTATTGCCTAACTGCGTAAAAAGGCGGCTCAGTCTGCTTCTTCGATCCACAGGCCTTGAATCGCCTCCAGGACCTTCTCGCCACCCCGATCAGGGATGTCATCGAAGTCCGGCAGCTCCATCACCAGATTGCGCAGCTTGACGAAGTTGACCGTAAGAGGATTGACCTCCGGATGGGCTTCAGCAAGTTGTATAGCGATTTCTTGTACATCAACCCATTTCAGGCTCATGACATTTCCTTGAATCAATGCGGCGCTTCGGCAGCATGGTTGAGGGAATATTTCGGAATTTCGACGGTGATGTCCTCTGTTCCGACGATGGCTTGGCAGGTCAGGCGCGAAGTCGCTTCCAGGCCCCAGGCTCTATCAAGATAGTCTTCCTCCAGCTCATCGGCTTCGTTGAGCGAGTTGAACCCCGCGCGGATCACGCAATGGCACGTGGTGCAAGCGCACACACCGCCGCAGGCGCTTTCGATTTCGATGTGGTTGTCATGGGCAACTTCGAGGATGGACTTGCCGGTCTCAGCCTCCACGACCATACCGTCCGGGCAGTGCTCGGCGTGTGGCAGAAAAATGACCTGCGGCATTGATTATTCCTCGATTTCATTCAGGTTGCGCCCGGCCAGTGCGGCTTTCACCGTCTGATCCATGCGGCGGGCGGCAAAGGCATCAGTCACCTGCGACAAGCGCTTGGTCTGTTGCTCGATGGCATAGCCATCGTTGCCTTTCATCAGTTCGGCCAATTCCTGCATCTGCAGGTCGATGACCATGCGCTCCTCGGCATCCAGCAGGCGCTCGCCGTCAGCCTCAAGGGCGCCCTGCACCGCTTCGAGCAGGCGCTGGGCGTCTACTTGCTGCTCACGCAATACACGGGCGACCTTGTCGTCACCGGCATATTGGAACGAGTCCTTGAGCATCTTGGCGATTTCGCCGTCGGTGAGGCCGTAGGACGGCTTGACCTGGATGCTGGCTTCAACACCGGAGGCCAATTCACGCGCGGCGACGCTGAGCAAGCCGTCGGCGTCGACCTGGAAGGTCACGCGAATCTTCGCCGCACCCGCCACCATCGCCGGAATGCCGCGCAATTCAAAACGCGCCAGGGAGCGGCAGTCGCTGATCAGCTCGCGCTCACCTTGCAACACGTGAATCATCATGGCCGTCTGGCCATCTTTGTAAGTAGTGAAGTCCTGGGCGCGGGCGACGGGGATGGTGGTGTTGCGTGGAATCACCTTCTCCATCAAGCCACCCATGGTTTCCAGCCCCAGGGACAGCGGGATCACGTCGAGCAGAAGCAGTTCGCCACCATCGCGCTTGTTACCGGCCAGGGTATCGGCCTGGATCGCAGCGCCGATGGCGACCACTTGATCCGGGTCGATTTCGGTCAGCGGCTGACGACCAAAGGCTTCGGCGACAGCTTCACGCACGCGTGGCACGCGGGTGGAACCACCGACCATAACCACGGCACCGACTTCCTCCAACTCGATACCGGAATCGCGCACTGCGCGGCGACAGGCTTTCAGGCTGCGGGCAACCATTGGATCGATCAACGCATCAAAGGCTTCGCGGGTCAGTTGGGCCGACCAGGTGCCGTAGGAAACTTCAACACTTGCAGCATCGGTCAGCGCTTCCTTGGCCGCGCAGGCGGTTTGCAGCAGGTTGCGCTGCGCGCCCGGGTCCAAGTCGGCAGACAAGCCGGCGCTGGTGATGATCCAGCCCGCAATGGCGTGGTCGAAGTCATCGCCGCCCAGGGCGCTGTCGCCGCCGGTGGCGAGCACTTCGAAGACACCGCCGGTCAGGCGCAGGATCGAAATATCAAAGGTACCGCCGCCCAGGTCGTAAATAGCGACCAGGCCTTCTGCATGCTGGTCCAGGCCATAGGCCACGGCCGCCGCAGTCGGCTCGTTGAGCAGGCGCAGTACGTTCAGACCGGCGAGTTTCGCTGCATCCTTGGTGGCCTGGCGCTGAGCGTCATCGAAATAAGCCGGAACGGTGATTACGGCACCGACCAGTTCGCCGCCCAGGGTTTTCTCCGCGCGTTGGCGCAGCACCTTGAGGATATCGGCCGACACTTCCACCGGGCTTTTCGGGCCTTGGACAGTGTCGATGAACGGCATATGGGATTCACCGCCAACAAAGCGGTAGGGCAGTTGGTCGCCCAATTGCTTGACGTCGGACAGACCACGACCCATCAAGCGCTTGACCGACAGCACAGTGTTCAGAGGATCGCTAGAGGCTGCCAGCTTGGCTGACTCACCGACTTCGGTGCGATCAGCGTGATAGCGCACGGCGGACGGCAGGATCACCTGGCCATCAGCGTCGGGCAACGGCTCGGACAGGCCGCTGCGCAAGGCAGCAACCAGGGAATTGGTGGTGCCCAGGTCAATCCCGACCGCCAGGCGACGCTGGTGCGGTTGAGGGCTTTGGCCGGGTTCGGCGATTTGCAGTAGGGCCATGGTAATCAGGTCTTATCTGTCTATCAGGCGTGCATCACGGGCAGCACACTGGGTTAATCGTCGAGGCGCTCTTCTAGCTGGCGCACTTCGTAGGTGAGCTTGTCGAGGAACTGCATGCGCCGCATCAGGCGTTCGGCCTGTTCGCGTTGCGCTGCATCGTTCCAACAGGCTGCGAAGCTTTCGTTGAGCTCATCCTGGGCGGTTTTCAGACGACGCTTGAAGACTGCGACGCCGGCAAGATCGGCCTCGTCCTGCAAGTCTTCGAGTTCTTCGCGCCACTGCATCTGCTGCATCAGGAAGTCCGGGTCGTGAACCGTGACCTCAAGCGGCAGCTCGCCACCATTCATCGCGAGCAGGTAACGCGCGCGCTTGGGGGGGCTTTTGAGCGTCTGATAGGCTTCGTTGAGGCTGGCCGATTGCTCCAGCGCCAGGCGTTGCTCACGCTCGGAGGCGTCAGCGAAGCGGTCCGGATGCACGCCACGCGCCAGTTCTCGGTAGCGCGTGGCAAGCTGCTCAAGGTCCAGCCGAAAGCTCGGCTGCAGCTCGAATAAAGCGAAATGACAAGGAGTACCCACGAATAGCCTCAGATGTTGAAGCTTTCGCCGCAGCCACACTCACCGCGTACGTTGGGGTTGTTGAACTTGAAGCCTTCGTTCAACCCTTCCTTGACGAAATCGAGTTCGGTGCCGTCCAGGTAGGTCAGGCTCTTGGGGTCGATGATCACTTTCTCGCCGTGACTTTCGAACACCTGGTCCTCTTCAACCACCTCGTCGACAAACTCCAGCACGTAGGCAAGGCCGGAACAGCCCGTGGTGCGAACACCCAGACGAATCCCCTCACCTTTACCGCGCCCATTCAGGGAGCGGCGAATGTGCTGCGCAGCCGCTTCTGTCATGCTGATAGCCATCGTTGACTCCTTACTCGTCGCCAAATGCTTAGATCAAGCCTTTCTTCTGCTTGTAGTCGCGAACGGCCGCCTTGATGGCGTCTTCTGCGAGTACCGAGCAGTGGATTTTCACTGGCGGCAGGGCCAGTTCTTCGGCCAGCTGGGTGTTGCTGATAGTCACAGCCTCATCCAGGGTCTTGCCTTTCATCCATTCGGTCGCCAGGGAGCTGGAGGCGATGGCCGAACCGCAGCCGTAGGTCTTGAACTTGGCGTCTTCGATAACGCCAGCGTCGTTGACCTTGATCTGCAGGCGCATCACATCGCCGCACGCCGGAGCGCCGACCATGCCGGTGCCGACATCAGGGTCTTCCGCGTTCATCTTGCCGACGTTGCGCGGGTTTTCGTAGTGGTCGATGACCTTTTCGCTGTAAGCCATGGTACTGAATCCTCACTCATCAGGGCCGCTCTGGAACCCTATAGAAACGCCTGCGTTTTCCGCCACGTTCCTACAGAGCTTGGGTGGCGGCTTCTATATTTAGTGTGCCGCCCACTCGATCTTGGAAATATCGACACCGTCTTTGTACATGTCCCACAGCGGCGACAGAACGCGCAGCTTGTTGACGGCTTCGCAGACTTTCTGCGCGGCGTAGTCGACTTGCTCTTCGGTGGTGAAACGGCCGAACGTAAAGCGGATCGAGCTGTGTGCCAGTTCGTCGTTGCGGCCCAGGGCGCGCAGTACGTACGAAGGCTCAAGGGACGCCGAGGTGCAGGCCGAACCGGACGAAACCGCCAGGTCCTTGAGTGCCATGATCAGCGACTCGCCTTCGACGTAGTTGAAGCTCAAATTCAGGTTGTGCGGTACACGGGCGGTCATGCTGCCGTTGATGTACAGCTCTTCAAGGTTCTCGACCTGCTTGTAGAAGCGATCGCTCAGGGCCTTGATGCGCACGTTTTCGGCAGCCATGTCTTCCTTGGCTACACGGAAGGCTTCGCCCATGCCGACGATCTGGTGGGTCGCCAGGGTGCCCGAACGCATGCCGCGCTCGTGACCACCACCGTGCATGGTGGCTTCGATGCGCACACGTGGCTTGCGGCTCACATACAGCGCACCGATGCCTTTAGGGCCGTAGGTCTTGTGGGCGGAGAACGACATCAGGTCGACTTTCAGTTTCGACAGGTCGATGTCGACCTTGCCGGTGGACTGAGCAGCGTCGACGTGCAGCAGGATGCCCTTCGAGCGGGTCAGCTCGCCGATGGCCGCGATGTCGTTGATGGTGCCGATTTCGTTGTTCACGTGGATCACGGAAACCAGGATGGTGTCTTCACGCAGCGCGGCTTCGATCATCGCCGGGGTGACGATACCGTCGGTGGTTGGCTCGAGGTAGGTGACCTCGAAACCTTCACGCTCCAGTTGGCGCATGGTGTCGAGGACAGCCTTGTGCTCAATCTTGGTGGTGATCAGGTGTTTGCCCTTGGTCGCATAGAAATGCGCCGCGCCCTTGATTGCCAGGTTGTCGGACTCGGTGGCACCGGAGGTCCAGACGATTTCACGCGGATCTGCGCCAACCAGGTCAGCGACCTGGCGACGAGCGTTCTCGACCGCTTCCTCGGCTTTCCAGCCGAATACGTGGGAACGGGAGGCCGGGTTGCCGAAGTTTCCGTCAACCAGCAGGCATTCGCTCATCTTTTGCGCGACACGCGGATCAACCGGGGTAGTCGCTGAATAATCAAGGTAAATCGGCAATTTCATGGACTTTCTCCTAAATCAGGCGGGCTGGCGTGCCGTTAGCTCTTCGGCTGTCACTCGACGGCGGACGCTTCGATCTTGTCCAGACGCGGCGCCTTGGTGTTGCAACGGCGCTGGTCCTGACGCTGGGCTACTTCTTGCACCTCACGGCGAGTCACAAGATCAGCCAGGCTGATACCACTCAAAAACTCATGGATCTGCAGGCTCAGATCGCACCACAAATGGTGCGTCAGGCAGGTGTCGCCGGCGTGGCAGTCACCCAGGCCCTGGCATTTTGTAGCGTCGACGGATTCGTTGACCGCATCGATCACCTGGGCGACCTGGATGCCCTGCATGTCGCGGGACAATTGATAGCCGCCGCCTGGACCGCGAACGCTGGAAACCAGATTGCTGCGGCGCAATTTGGCGAACAACTGCTCGAGGTAGGACAGGGAAATGCCTTGGCGCTCGGAGATATCGGCCAGGGACACCGGCCCAGTTTGCGCGTGCAAAGCCAGGTCAAGCATGGCGGTCACCGCGTATCGGCCTTTTGTAGTCAGTCTCATGGACAATTACCAAGGTGTTTCAGAATGTGGGCAAGTATGCGATTCCCGAGTATTTAAGTCAACTATAAGACCTAGTACTTTAGTCAGGATTACCCGTAAAAAGGGCGCGCGAATCATAGCAGGATGGGGTGGGGACGAACAGCGGCATCAGGCAGGGGCGGAGATGGTGAGACCAATGGAGATTAATTGTGGGAGCTGGCTTGCCTGCGATAGCGGTGGATCAGCACCACATGGGGTGGCTGGCATACCGCTATCGCAGGCAAGCCAGCTCCCACAGGGGACCGCGTTCAGCCTGCCTTGGTGGTGGCGGTTTCGTCTTTGATCTCGGCAAAATCCTCTTCGCGCAATTCGGGCAGATCTTTGGCGCAGTAAGGGCTACCCAGATCCTTCAACGCACCGCACATACCCTCCAGCTTGCCGTCCACCGCTTGCAGGTGGTCGAGCAACTGGCCAATGGCGCGCGCCACGGGGTCAGGCATGTCTTCGCTGACACCGTAGGCATCAAAGCCGATCTTCTCGGCCATGGCCTTGCGCTTGGCCTCCTGCTCGTCGCCGACTTCCGGCTTGACGATGATTCGGCCAGGGATACCGACCACCGTTGCGCCAGGCGGCACAGCCTTGGTCACCACGGCATTGGAGCCCACCTTGGCACCTGCGCCGACGGTGAATGGGCCGAGCACCTTGGCACCCGCCCCTACCACCACGCCATTTTCCAGTGTCGGGTGGCGCTTGCCTTTGTTCCAACTGGTGCCACCCAAGGTCACGCCCTGATAGAGCGTCACGTCATCGCCGATCTCGGCGGTCTCGCCAATTACGATGCCCATGCCATGGTCGATAAAGAAGCGACGACCGACCTTGGCGCCCGGATGAATCTCGATCCCGGTCAACCAGCGCCCAAAGTTCGACACCAACCGCGCCAGCCATTTCCAGCCCATGCCCCACAAGGCGCCGGATAGGCGGTGGATCCAGATGGCGTGCATGCCCGGGTAGCAGGTCAGCACTTCAAAGGCGTTGCGCGCCGCCGGATCACGGTGGAAAACACTCTGGATATCTTCTCGCAAACGCTCGAACATTTTTAATCCTTCCGCTTAAGAAGCTCGCCACGGGCCGCTTTCTGGGTTTCCGTGAGGATGCCACGCAATATATTCATTTCTGCCCGGCTGACCGAGCTGCGTCCGTAAAGGCGACGCAGGCGCGCCATCAAGTGCCGTGGTTTTTCCGGATCGAGGAATTCGATGGCCACCAGGGTTTGCTCCAGGTGCTCATAGAACCGCTCCAGCTCGTCCATGGTGGCCAACTCGCCACTTTTGGTCGACGCCACTTCATCCTTTTCTACCTTGCTCGGCTGACCCTCAGCGGCCAGCCAGGCCATGCGCACCTCATAACTCAACACCTGCACCGCGGCCCCGAGGTTCAGTGAGCTGAACTCAGGGTCTGATGGGATGTGCACATGGTAATGACATCGCTGCAGCTCTTCATTGGTGAGGCCGGAGTCTTCACGGCCAAAGACCAAGGCGATTTCAGCGCCACCGGCGGCCTCCTCCACCACTTTGGTGCCGCACTCACGCGGGTCCAGCAGTGGCCAGGGGATACGGCGGTCGCGGGCGCTGGTGCCGAGCACCAGGTTGCAGCCGACCAGGGCGTCTTCCAGGGTGGCGACAACCTGGGCTTTTTCCAGGATGTCATTGGCGCCGGACGAACGGGCATCAGCCTCGTGGTGCGGGAACACACGCGGTTCGACCAGCACCAGGCGCGTCAGCCCCATGTTTTTCATGGCTCGCGCCACCCCGCCGATGTTGCCGGGATGACTGGTATTGACCAAGACGACACGAATGTTTTGCAGCAAGGGAGGCGCTCTCGGACACGGGAAAGGGGAGCAAATCTTACAGAACAGCCTAAGGTTATGCCATGAAAGCTAACGTCGTCCTTCACCTGAAGAAAGTTTCTGCTAGAATGCTCGGCTTTCTTTAACAACCTTAGGTGACACATCCATGCAGCCCATGCTGAATATCGCGCTGCGCGCCGCCCGCAGCGCCAGTGAATTGATCTTCCGCTCCATCGAGCGCCTGGATACCATCAAGGTCGACGAAAAAGACGCCAAGGATTACGTATCCGAGGTGGATCGCGCCGCCGAACAGAAAATCATCGACGCTCTGCGCAAGGCCTACCCTACCCACGGCATCCTCGGCGAAGAAACCGGCCTGCACAAAGGTAGCGGCGAAGGCGAAGACTACCTGTGGATCATCGACCCACTGGATGGCACCACCAACTTCCTGCGCGGCATCCCGCACTTTGCCGTGAGCATCGCGTGCAAATACCGTGGTCGCCTGGAACACGCCGTTGTCCTGGACCCAGTGCGCCAGGAAGAATTCACCGCCAGCCGTGGCCGTGGCGCCCAGCTGAACGGTCGCCGCCTGCGTGTCAGCGGTCGCACCAGCCTGGACGGCGCCCTGCTGGGTACCGGCTTCCCGTTCCGTGACGACCAGATGGACAACCTGGAAAACTACCTGGGCATGTTCCGTGCCCTGGTTGGCCAGACCGCTGGCATCCGTCGCGCCGGCGCAGCGAGCCTGGACCTGGCTTATGTGGCTGCTGGTCGTTTCGATGCGTTCTGGGAGTCGGGCCTGTCCGAGTGGGACATGGCTGCAGGCGCGCTGCTGATCCAGGAAGCGGGCGGCCTGGTGAGCGACTTCACGGGCGGTCACGATTTCCTTGAGAAAGGCCACGTGGTTGCCGGCAACACCAAATGCTTCAAGGCAGTATTGACGGCGATCCAGCCGCACCTGCCGGCCTCGCTGAAGCGCTAAGCGAGCGAGCACAAAAAAGCACCCCGAGGGGTGCTTTTTTTATGCCTGTAGAACCGGTTACTGCTGGTTCTGACCCAGGATCAGACGACCCTCTTTGTCGACTGGAATCTGGCTGCCAGGGTCACGCTCCATACGCACGGTACCTTCCTTGCCATCCAGGTTGTAACGCACGTCATACCCAACCACCTTGTCGCTGATGTCGTTGACGGTGTTACAACGGGTTTGCGTCGTGGTGTAGGTATCGCGGTTCTGCATACCTTCCTGAACCTTGTTACCGGCATAACCGCCACCGACCGCGCCGGCTACGGTAGCCAGCTTCTTGCCATTACCGCCACCGACCTGGTTGCCCAGCAGGCCACCAGCCAGGGCACCCACGACGGTACCGACGATCTGATGTTGATCCTGAACCGGCTTCTGCCGGGTCACGGCGACGTCCTTGCAGACCTCGCGAGGCGTTTTAATCTGGGTTTTCACCGGCTGCACCGCCAGCACTTGCGCATACTCAGGGCCGCTTTTTACCAGGCTGTAGGTGGCAACAGCACCCCCGGCAGTCACACCGACAGCACCCAATACCGCACCAACCAGTAACGACTTGTTCACGTTGAACCTCCTGACCATCACAAGCGGACTGAAACGTCCGCGCTATACCCAGCCTTGGAGCAAAAAAAAAGGCGCGAGTTCAATACTCGCGCCTTTCTTATAACAGCGGATCGACAAACCCCCTCAAGGGCGGTCGTCGACCTCCTTGCCAGTAGCGGCCGGAGGGATCAGGTCTTCGCTGTTGAGGTTCAGCCAGATCAGCACCACGTTGGCGATGTAGATCGACGAGTAGGTACCCGCCAGTACGCCGATGAACAGCGCCAGGGAGAAGCCCCACAGGTTGTCGCCACCGAAGATCATCAGTGCCGCAATCGCCAGCAAGGTGGAGATCGACGTCGCCATGGTCCGCAGCAGGGTCTGGGTGGTCGAAACGTTGATGTTCTCGATCAGCGACGCCTTGCGCAGTACGCGGAAGTTCTCACGAACCCGGTCGAATACCACGATGGTGTCGTTGAGCGAGTAACCGATGATCGCCAGCACCGCTGCCAACACCGTCAGGTCGAAGGTGATCTGGAAGTACGCCAGGATGCCCACGGTCACGATCACGTCGTGGATCAGCGACACAATGGCGCCGACACCGAATTTCCACTGAAAGCGGAACGCCAGGTAGATCATGATGCCGACCAGCGCCATCAGCATGCCGAGGCCGCCCTGGTCGCGCAGTTCTTCACCGACCTGTGGGCCCACGAACTCGACGCGCTTGACCGACGCCGGGTTGTCGCCGCCGACCTTCTGCAAGGCCTCGGCCACCTGGTGACCCAGTTGCGGGTCTTCGCCCGGCATGCGCACCAGCAGGTCGGTAGTTGCACCGAAGCTCTGCACGATGGCTTCGTGATAGCCGGCCTTGACCAGCTCGTTGCGCACCAGGGTGACGTCGGCGGGCTTCTCGTAGGTCAGCTCGATGAGCGTACCGCCGGTGAAGTCCAGACCGTAGTTCAGGCCCTTATGGAACCAGCTGAACAACGCCAGAACGGTAAGGAGCACGGTGACGCCGAACGCAACGTTGCGAACGCCCATGAAGTTGATTGTACGTAACATGGCAGCCCCTTAAATCCACAACTTCTTGAAGTCACGTCCGCCAAAGATCAGGTTGACCATTGCGCGGGTCACCATGATGGCCGTGAACATCGAGGTAAAGATACCGAGGGACATGGTCACCGCAAAACCTTTGACTGGGCCGGTGCCCATGGCAAAGAGAATCCCGCCGACCAGCAAGGTGGTCAGGTTGGAGTCGAGAATCGCGGTAAATGCCCGGCCGAAGCCTTCATTGATTGCACGCTGCACGGTCATGCCCGCCGCGATCTCTTCACGGATCCGCGAGAAGATCAGAACGTTGGCGTCTACCGCCATACCCATGGTGAGTACGATACCGGCGATACCTGGCAGGGTCAGTGTAGCGCCCAGCAGCGACATCAAGGCCAGCAGCATCACCATGTTGCCCGCCAGGGCCACGGTGGCGATGATGCCGAAGAAGCGGTAGATGGCGATGATGAACAGCGACACGAACAGCATGCCCCACAAGGCCGCGTCGATACCCTTGGTGATGTTGTCGGCACCCAGGCTCGGGCCGATGGTACGTTCTTCAGCGAAGTACATCGGTGCAGCCAGGCCACCGGCACGCAGCAGCAGGGCCAGTTCCGAGGACTCGCCCTGGCCGTTCAGGCCAGTGATACGGAACTGGGCACCCAGCGGCGACTGGATGGTCGCCAGGCTGATGATCTTCTTCTCTTCCTTGAAGGTCTGGACCGGTACGTCTTTTTCGACGCCGTTGACCATCTGCTTGGTGTAGGTGGTGATCGGGCGCTGCTCGATGAAGATCACCGCCATGCTGCGACCGACGTTGCTGCGCGTGGCGCGGCTCATCAGTTCGCCACCATGGCCATCCAGGCGGATGTTCACTTCAGGGGAACCGTGCTCGCCGAAACCAGCCTTGGCATCAGTCACCTGGTCACCGGTGATGATCAAGCCACGCTCGATCAACGCTGGAGGACGGTTGCCTTCGCGGAACTCGAACTCTTCGGCAGTCGCGCGGGTAGCACCCGGCTCAGCCGCCAGGCGGAATTCCAGGTTGGCGGTCTTGCCCAGGATACGCTTGGCTTCAGCAGTGTCCTGCACGCCCGGCAGCTCAACCACGATGCGGTTGGCGCCCTGGCGCTGAACGATCGGCTCGGCCACACCCAGCTCGTTGACGCGGTTACGTACCGTGGTCAAGTTCTGCTTGATGGAGTATTCGCGGATTTCCGCCAGCTTGGCCGGGGTCATCGCCAGACGCAGTACAGCCTGGCCATTGAGGTCAGCCGGTACAATGTCGAAATCGTTGAAGTTCTTGCGGATCAGTGCACGGGCCTGTTCGCGGGACGCTTCGTCAGAGAAGCCCAGCTGGATGGCACCGTTGAGCTGCGGCAGGCTGCGATAACGCAGGCGCTCTTTACGCAGCAGGCTCTTCACGTCGCCTTCGTAGACCTTCAGGCGGGCGTCGAGGGCTTTGTCCATGTCGACTTCCAGCAGGAAGTGCACACCACCGGACAAGTCCAGGCCCAGCTTCATCGGGTGCGCGCCGATCTTGCGCAGCCAGGCTGGCGTGGTCTGTGCCAGGTTGAGTGCGACCACATAGTCGTCACCCATGGCCTTGCGCACGACATCTTTGGCCGGCAATTGGTCTTCTGCCTTGGTCAGGCGCAGCAAGCCGCCTTTCGCATCAGCCGCCAACGTTGCCGCCTTGACCTGGATACCCGCGTCATTGAGCGCTTTGCTCGCGCGTTCCAGATCAGCCTGATTGACCTGCAGCGAAGTGCTGGCGCCCGTGATCTGGATCGCCGGGTCATCAGGATAGAGATTGGGAGCGGAATAAATAAAACCGATCGCCAGCACCGCCAGGATCAGTACGTATTTCCACAGAGGGTATTTGTTCAGCATCACGCCGCCCGCTTATAACGCGGGGCGCCTTGCGCGCCCCGTCGATTGGTAAAGGTTGTTACTTAGATCGCTTTGAGCGTGCCTTTTGGCAGCGTGGCGGCGATGGCGCCCTTCTGGAACTTCATTTCTACGGTGTCGGAGACTTCCAGTACCACGAAAGCGTCGGAAACCTTGGTGATCTTGCCAGCGATGCCGCCGGTGGTCACAACTTCGTCACCTTTTTGCAGGCTGCCGAGCAGGTTCTTCTGCTCTTTGGCGCGCTTGGCCTGTGGACGCCAGATCATCAGGTAGAAGATGACCAGGAAGCCGACCAGGAAAATCCACTCGAAACCACCGCCCATAGGACCGGCAGCGGCAGGCGCAGCGGCGTCAGCCATGGCGTTAGAGATAAAAAAGCTCATTTAGCACTCCAGTTGCAAATAGTGAATCTTAGGGTCGGAAAACTCAGTCCAAGGGCGGCACAGGGAGCCCGCGCTTGGCATAGAAGGCATCGACGAAGGCGGCCAATGTACCCTGTTGAATAGCCTCGCGCAAACCAGCCATCAGGACTTGGTAGTGACGCAAATTGTGGATGGTATTCAACATGCTACCCAGCATTTCCCCACACTTGTCCAGATGGTGCAGATAAGCACGGGAGAAGTTCTGGCAGGTGTAGCAATCACAGGTGGGATCCAGCGGCGAATCATCATGGCGATGGAACGCGTTACGGATCTTCAGCACGCCTGTATCGATGAACAGATGCCCATTGCGGGCATTACGGGTTGGCATCACGCAATCGAACATGTCCACACCGCGGCGCACACCCTCTACGAGATCTTCCGGTTTGCCAACGCCCATAAGGTAACGAGGTTTGTCAGCCGGCATCAGGCCTGGCAGGTAATCCAGCACCTTGATCATCTCGTGCTTGGGCTCGCCCACCGACAAACCGCCGATGGCCAGGCCGTCAAAACCGATCTTGTCGAGGCCTTCCAGCGAGCGTTTGCGCAGGCTTTCGTGCATACCGCCCTGGACGATACCGAACAGCGCCGCCGTGTTGTCGCCATGGGCGTTCTTCGAACGCTGGGCCCAACGCAGGGACAGCTCCATGGAGATGCGCGCGACGTCTTCGTCAGCCGGGTATGGCGTGCACTCGTCGAAAATCATCACGATGTCGGAGCCCAGGTCGCGCTGCACCTGCATCGACTCTTCCGGGCCCATGAACACTTTGGAACCGTCCACCGGCGAGGCGAAGGTCACGCCCTCCTCCTTGATCTTGCGCATGGCGCCCAGGCTGAACACCTGGAAACCACCCGAGTCGGTCAGGATCGGGCCTTGCCACTTCATGAAATCATGCAGGTCGCCATGCTTCTTGATCACTTCCGTGCCTGGGCGCAGCCACAGGTGGAAGGTGTTGCCGAGGATGATCTCGGCGCCGGTGGCGACGATGTCACGCGGCAGCATGCCCTTGACCGTGCCGTAGGTACCCACGGGCATGAACGCCGGGGTCTCGACGGTGCCGCGCGGAAAGGTCAGGCGACCACGACGGGCTTTGCCGTCGGTGGCGAGCAATTCAAACGACATACGACTCATAGTTGTTCCTCTGGGCCGCGTGGCGCCGGGTTACGGGTGATAAACATCGCATCACCGTAGCTGAAAAAACGGTACCCATTGTCGATGGCGGCTTGATAAGCGGCCATGGTCTCGGGATAACCGGCAAATGCCGACACCAGCATCAACAGCGTGGATTCCGGCAAATGGAAGTTGGTGACCAGGCAATCGACCACATGGAACGGCCGGCCTGGGTAAATAAAGATATCGGTGTCGCCACTGAACGGCTTGAGCACGCCATCACGCGCCGCACTCTCCAGCGAGCGTACGCTGGTGGTGCCCACCGCGATCACCCGCCCGCCGCGTGCCTTGCACGCTTGAACCGCGTCCACGACGTCCTGGCTGACCTCCAGCCACTCGCTGTGCATATGGTGGTCTTCGATCTTATCCACACGCACCGGCTGAAACGTACCGGCCCCCACGTGCAGGGTCACATAGGCAGTCTCGACGCCCTTGGCGGCAATCGCGTCCAGCAGCGGCTGGTCGAAATGCAGCCCGGCAGTCGGTGCAGCGACGGCGCCCAAGCGCTGGGAGTACACCGTCTGATAGCGCTCGCGGTCCGAGTCTTCGTCGGGGCGGTCTATATAAGGAGGCAACGGCATATGGCCGACACGCTCCAGCAACGGCAACACCTCTTCGGCGAACTTGAGCTCGAACAGCGCATCATGGCGCGCCACCATCTCGGCTTCGCCACCACCATCGATCAGGATGCTCGACCCCGGTTTCGGCGACTTGCTGGAGCGCACATGGGCCAGCACGCGATGGCTGTCCAGTACCCGCTCCACCAGAATTTCCAGCTTGCCGCCGGAAGCTTTCTGGCCAAACAGCCGCGCCGGAATCACCCGGGTATTGTTGAACACCATCAGATCGCCTGGGCGCAAATGCTCAAGCAAATCAGTGAATTGACGGTGTGCGAGGGCACCGCTCACCCCGTCCAGGGTCAGCAGTCGACTGGCGCGACGCTCGGCCAAAGGGTGGCGAGCGATCAGCGAATCAGGGAGCTCAAAAGTAAAGTCAGCAACGCGCATGATGGGGTTCGTCTAGCAGGGCCGGGAAGTCTAGCGGAAATAGTCAAAATTGACCATGAAACGTGATTGACCAACGGTAATCACCTCTCTATACTTCGCCGCCATTGAGCCCTGATGGCGGAATTGGTAGACGCGGCGGATTCAAAATCCGTTTTCGAAAGGAGTGGGAGTTCGAGTCTCCCTCGGGGCACCATCTTAAAAAAAGACCTTGAAATTCAAGGTCTTTTTTTTCGCCTGTCAAAAAGTGAGTAGGCACAGGCGAACGCAGAAATTGAGGAGCCGGGACCATGGAGTTGACGCTGGAAGCTGTTGCGCTTTTTGCTCTCAAGCTGGTGCATGAGACCGAAGGCGTGAGCCCGATTCTGCGCGATGACCCGGTGATGGAGGGGTATGACCGTGAAGTGTTTGGGCTGCTGATACGC
This sequence comes from Pseudomonas pergaminensis, assembly GCF_024112395.2. Taxonomy (NCBI): domain Bacteria; kingdom Pseudomonadati; phylum Pseudomonadota; class Gammaproteobacteria; order Pseudomonadales; family Pseudomonadaceae; genus Pseudomonas; species Pseudomonas pergaminensis. Next base: position 5,497,204 of record NZ_CP078013.2, read on the forward strand.
AAAGGCGATCTGGCCGGGATTCAGCAGAAGCTTGATGAGTGTGTGATGCTTGCACTCGAATCCTTGGGCGGTGCCGATACTGTACTGGGTCGCGAGTTACAGCGGCTCGCGGTGGACGTGCGCCAAGCCTCGACACTTGAAGCACTCGACGCCCCGCTCAACGCACTCAAGGACTACCTGAAAGCCATCCTTTAAGCGCGCCCTACCGCCGCCCTTCCACCGCCATCCGCACCGCCAGCCCCATCAGCACCGACCCCATCAGCCAGCGCTGCACCACCTGCCAACCCGGCCGGGTGACGAAAAACACCGCGATCGAACCCGCCATCGTGGCAATCATCGCGTTGACACTCACGCTGATAAAAATCTGCGTAAAGCCCAGCACCAGGGATTGCGCCAGCACACTGCCATGGCCGTTCGGAACGATGAACTGCGGCAGCAACGACAAATACATCACCGCCACCTTGGGGTTGAGCAGGTTGGTCACCAGGCCCATGGTGAACAGCTTGCGCGGGCTGTCCTTGGGCAAGTCCCGCACCTGGAACGGCGAGCGCCCGCCCGGCCGTATGGCCTGCCAAGCCATGTAGGCCAGGTACAACGCACCGCCGAAGCGCAGCGCGTCATAGGCAAACGGCACCGCCATGACCAAGGCCGTGATCCCCAAGGCCGCGCACACCATGTAGACCAAAAAACCCAACGCCACGCCGCCCAGGGAAATCAGCCCGGCCGTGCGCCCCTGGCAAATCGACCGCGAGATGAGGTAAATCATGTTCGGCCCGGGCGTGAGCACCATGCCGAGTGAGATCAGCGCATAGGCCAGCCAGCTGGATACTTCAGGCATTGTTCGGCTCCTTGATCGTTTCTCTGTCGACGTGAAACATTTGGCCAACGTTGTAGGCTTGGATGCCATGGTAGGGCGTTCAAAATGCGCGCGTTAGATACAGATCCGCGAGCAAAACGTCATACACCCACCGCACCACTCACCCAAGGGCAGGCCCATGATCGACTTCAACAACAAAGGCTTCTTCAAGCTCAAGCAAAACAACGAATACGCCGAACGCGTCTCGGCCCTGCTGCTCGACGGTGAGGAAGTGGTCGACGCCTACAAGGCCATGCGTGACGGCGTGGTATTTACCACCAAGCGGATTATTGCGGTGAACGTTCAGGGCATTACCGGCAGCAAGAAGGACTTCACGTCGCTGCCGTATAAAAACATCGTGGCGTATTCGGTGGAGACGTCCGGGACGTTTGATCTGGACTCGGAGTTGGAGATTTACTTTTCGTCGTTGGGGAAGGTGAAATTTGAGTTCACGGGGAAGACGTCGATTGTGGAAATCTCACGGTTAATTTCCAAGCATCTGCTGGGCTGATCGGCGGGCAAAAAAAGACCTTGGCGTCTCGAGGTCTTTCTTAGTGCATGCAATGCTGATTCACCGGATGTACACCTGCCCTTGTAGGCGCTGGCTTGCCAGCGATGACGCCAGTCCCAGCGCCATCAATCTGTTCGGCAATAACCTGCTGATTTTTCCCACAATCACCATCGAATAAAGCCGACATCGGGTTCCGACACCCCTCTCGTAGGCTCACTCCTCACACAAGGAAGTGAGCCCGTCATGTCAGAGCGCTTTTACCCACCCACCGAAGAAGACTTACGCAAACGACGGATCCTGACCCCGCCGCCATCGCGTTTGCCGTATTCGCCATCTATTGATTATTTCGAGCCATCCCCTGCCCCGGTACCCACGCTAGCCAAACCTTGCGGCTGCGTTTTCATCAAGCCCTGCCAACTGCCTGACGGCATCACCCATTACTACAACCCAGCCGGGTATGTCCCGTTGGAACTCATCAAGGAGTACGCCCATGTAAGCCTGCTGGGTGGACGTGAGGTGGACAGCCGGGGCGCAGTTGCCTTGCGCAAGATCAGCGGCAGCACATTGCCCGCTGGCCTCGGCCAGTTGGCGTTGCGTTCGGCGGTTTTGGAGTCGGCAGCCACTGCCGTCGGTTCTGTCGCCAGTGGTCTATTGACGGGGTTGGTGGCGCTGGCCTGGCCGTCGGAACTGGGTGACAGCGCGCTCTACAGCGAAGAGCAATTGCGTTCGATGCAACGGGCGCGGTCGCAGATGCGGTTGCATATTGAGCAAAGCGAGGACGGAACGCTCAAGGGGTATGGGTTTTACACGGGTAACCATGCCGATTGGCAGATGATTGATGTGGTGCAGTTTCAAAGCCGTGGCGATCAGTTTGTGGCGGAATTGGACGAGGGCGTGGAGCTGATCTGGACGCCCGCCGTTGATCCAAGTGACACGCTGGGTATTCCAGCCTTGGAGGCTGCGCCGCAGGCTCCGGTGATCTGGATTTATCCGCCGACGGAGAAGGCCGCGCAGATTCTGGTGAACCCGATTTATCCCCCGGAGTATCGGGATTTTATTCTGGTGTTCCCGGTGGAATCGGGGGTTCGGCCGCTGTATGTGGTGGTCAGTGTCAAGGCTGGGGATCACAAGTACCACAAGGCACCTAATACCGAACAAATAACTGGCTTTGCAGGCCTGATCAAAGCAAAACCCATGACTCCCAGACAGGGAGGCGCCGGGTTAAGAGAGCGTTGGATTGAGGAAAAAGGCCGGAGAATCTATGAGTGGGACTCTCAACATGGAGAGCTGGAAGTTTATCTAGCAAGTGATGGGAGCCATTTAGGTGCGTTCAGCCACGTAACCGGCGAGCAACTAAAAGGACCGAAGAAAAAACGAAATATCAGAAGATACCTGTGAGGTCTACATGGGACTAAAAGTGAGATTGGAATGGTTCGACAGAACCACACAGCAGCTACGTGGCGCGGAGGACTCGGCAGATATGGGAGACGATTACTCCGCGATTTCCGAGCTTGGATTGTCGACAGCCGAAGATGTCAATAACGGGATGTTTGAGCTGCGGAGGGAGTGGCTACCACTGATACAGGCACGTTTTTCTCATGAAATTGCTCTTTTAGAAAGCGACTACTTCATCGCGTTTGATTACGAAGATGCAAACGAATAACACAAACTCCGAGAATTCAGCTTAATGCGCAGACTGTCACTCACAAACAAAAAACTCCGCAACATCCCCAGGCACCTCAGAGCTCTGACCCGCTGGGCAGACAGCTTCGAAGGCTGTTTTTACGAAGAGTTACCGCTGCGACCCGACTATATAAACCTAAAAATCCCAGTTATTGAAAACCTTGTTGAAGGCAATCAAACCACACCGGAAATTCTGGCGCATTGCGCTCAACAGATGATCAAGGTTGCAGGTCACTTGGTTGAAGCACGATCAGACGGTGACCCTGAGTGCTGGATTGTCGCCTGTATCATGGTCCCGGACATGTTCTCAAGCCGAGTCTGTGTCTACACCGACAAAGCCCGCCTTCTCGGCCACACCCAGCCCTTTGACTACGAGTACTTTCGCCAAACACGCATCATCGGCCGAAGCCTTGCCCGCGAATGGGGGTTGGTCGTTCCGCCGGGCCTCCACGAAGTTGGCTTTCACTTCATCCACGAGGACGAAGACGGAACCGTCTTCGAGTCAGAGCATTGGTACTTCGGCGAAGTCAGCACGACCGATGAAGACCCTGGCGCAGAGCGCTGGAAGTATCAAACCTTCAGGTCCTTCCAAGCACAGCATCCACATTTGTTTGGTCCGTCCACTTAGCTCGCCTTCATCTCACTCCCCGCCCCACCAATCAACACACGATTCCCCGGATCCGTAATATCAAACACCTGCAGCGCACACGCCGAAGGCTCCAGCTTGAACTGAAACTCCACCAGGTACACCTTTGCCTTCTCCGGGCTGAAGGTGCTCATCACCGGCCCACAGCTGTAGTAAGCCCCGTTGCCCCGGTTGTTCGCCGTGCTGGCGACGGTGAGTTGCTTGCCAGGGTCAGCTTGGATTTCCAGCTGTGGAAAACGCTTGAACCCTGCACTGGCAACGGTCTGGTTGAGCTTGGCGATCCAGTTGAAGACGCGGCCTTCGCCAGTGTCCATCACGGTGCCGAGGGTTTCCATGCGCTGGTCAGGGTCGCCTTCGCGGCGGATCGAGAATTCCACGGGGGCGGTGCCGCCGTAGGCTTTCATGATGACTTTGGCGTGCTCTGCATCCACGGCCACGGTTTTCTGGCGAAGTTGGACGCCGTCCTTGAACAGGCTGGGCGATGAATCGCGTTGGTTGGATTGGCAGGCGCCCAGTGAGAGGGCGATGCAGAGCAGCGCGATGCGTTTCATGGGGATGTCCTTATCGGTAGTGAGAGTGATGACTGGACCCGAGTTTAAACAGATTGTTCCGCACTGGAACCAGGGCCCGTGGGACTAAAAGAAGGCAGCGCTGCAAGCGTCGTGGCTAGGTAGGCCTACCGAGGTGATCCCATCGCAGCCTCGCCGGGACTCGACAGCTCCCACATTGGATCGGTATCGCAGCGGAAATGGCTTCGCTGCCCACAGGGGGAACGTTGAGGGCGTTGGTGACCAGGTTGTGGAACGCCATGGTCCGCGAGAGGACGTCGCCGCGCAGCACCCCAAGGAGTTTCAGCGCCTGCAGGGACTGGCGCGAGGACTGCATGAGACTGCACGGTTGAGCTGTTCAGGAATGTGCTCGATTGATTATTTGGGCTGGAACGTTTCGAGGTACGCCAGGATGTTTTCAATTTTTTCCTGGTCACTGATGCCCCAGAAGATCATGCGCGTGCCGCTCACCACTTTTTTTGGTGCCTCGATATAGGCGGCGAGTTTGTCGCGGGTCCAGACCACACCGGAGTTTTTCATTGCGTCGGAATACTGGTAGTCGGTGGTAGTGCCGGCGGGCCGGCCGATGATGCCGTTAAGTTGCGGGCCGAAGCCACCGCGTGCGCCTTCACCGATGCTGTGACAGCCGCCGCAGGTCTTGGCGAAGAGCTTGCCGCCCGCCTCCGCATCGCCCGCGGCAATAGCTGAGTGGGTGTTGAGTAACAGGACGAGGGCGAGTAATGCGTACTTCATGATGGCTCCGCATCGGGCAAGGAGGGGCCAATTATGCCTGGATCCGCTGCACCGCGTCGCTCAAGGAAACGCTCTGGAAAGCGCTCCAGGACGACCATCCATCGCCCCTATAAACATCTAATCGAACCTATTCCAGCCCATTCCACTCCACCTTACTGAATCCCTGATGGAGGAGTAAGGATCATGGCTCAGCCATCGATTTTGGTACTGGAAGACGACGAAATCATTCGCGCGTTAATGGTGGACGTACTGGAAGATTTCGGTGCAGTCGTTACGTCTTTTCCTTCGGCGGATGAGGGGATGATTTACTTGGAGCGGGCCGATGATCCAGTCGACCTGATTGTCAGCGATATCCAGATGCCGGGCCTGCTCAATGGCTATGACCTGAGCAAAGTGGTGGCCCATCGCTGGCCAACGGTGCCAGTGGTGCTGACCTCAGGCAATACCAAGCTGGCGGCGCAATTGGGCGGCTCGGTGCGGTTTTTGCCCAAGCCGTGGAGCACTGAGCATCTGATTGAGTGCGTACAAACGGCATTGACCCAACAAGGCTTGTCCATGCACTGATAGCGTCGCGATATCACTTAAACCGAACTTCGTGGTGCCATTTAAGGTCATTACTGGGAGCAAGGAGCGACTTTTCTGATCCGCTGGTCAGCCTTTTCGCCCTGTGCGTTCAGATGATGGCCATGAGTTGTGTAGAATCGTCGCCCATTTCCACGCGTCATTCATGGCCGAGAGGCCCACAGTTCGAGCTTATTGAATGCATTCACAGGCCCATGACGTCGGTGCGCCCTCATTGCTGGAAGCGTTGCGCACAGGCACGGCCCTGCTGCACGTGGCGTTGGAAAAGCGCTTGCCGTTTTTTTCCGAGCGCCTGGATACCGACTGGTACCAACGCTTGCTTCAAGCGTATTACGGCTTTTATGCGCCGATGGAAGCAGCCCTGTACGAATGTGATTTGATCCCCGAAGGCTTCGACCGGGTGCTGCGTGTGAAAACGCCCACCCTGGTGAACGACCTTCGCGCCCTCGGCCTGAATGACCACGCCATCAACGCCCTGCCCCGCTGCGCCAACCTGCCTGTCCTGAATACACCCGCTGCCTTGCTCGGTGCGCTCTATGTGCTCGAAGGCGCGACCTTGGGTGGCCAGGTGCTGCGCCGGGAAATGACCCAGCGCCTTGGTGTGAACGCCGACAACGGCGGTGCGTTTCTTGACGTGTATGGCGCCGAGACAGGGCGGCGCTGGAAAGACTTTCTCGACTATCTGGGCCGCCAACCGCTCGACGCTGACGACAAACAGCGCGCGGTGATTGCAGCCTGTTCGACATTCAGCTGCTTTGAGCAATGGCTCGACGGCCAGGAGGTACTGCTATGAAACCCGAAGATTTTGAAGAGCTGCTTGCCAACTGCGCCGACGAGCCAATCCGCTTTCCGGGGGCGATCCAACCCCACGGTGTGCTGCTGACATTATCGGAGCCAGACCTGAAGTTCATCCAGGTCAGCACCAACGTCGGCATGCTGTTCGGCCATGCGCCCGAGGCGTTGCTGGGCCAGCCGCTGCACGTACTGGTAGGCGCCGAACACGCCAAGGCCGTTGCCGCCATGGCCGAACACAACACGTTTTTCGATGCCCCACCGTTGCACGTCACGTTTAACGGCGCAGAGTTCGAAGGCCTGCTGCACCGCCATCAAGGTGTGCTGGTGCTGGAATTCGAGCCACGACTGAAAGACTTCCGTCCACGGGCACTGAACGGCCGCACCAGTGACCTGGGCAAGATGCTGCAACGTTTGCAGTCGGCGAAAACCCTGCAAGCGCTGTACGAAATCAGCGTGACTGAAATCCAGGCCATGACTGGCTACGACCGCGTGCTCATTTACCGTTTCGAAGACGAAGGCCATGGCCAGGTGATCGCCGAAGCGTCGGCGCCGTCCATGGAACTGTTCAACGGGCTGTTCTTCCCTGCGTCCGACATCCCCGAGCAGGCCCGTGAGCTGTATCGCACCAACTGGCTGCGCATCATCCCGAATGCGGCCTATGAGCCGGTGCCCCTGCTGCCCAAGCTGCGCCCGGACACCGGCCAACCGTTAGACTTGAGCTTCGCCACGTTGCGCAGCGTGTCGCCGATTCACTGCCAGTACATGCAGAACATGGGCGTGCAGTCGTCCATGAGCATCTCGCTGATGAAGGGCGACAAACTCTGGGGCCTGATCAGCTGCGGCAACCGCGAACCGCTGCTGGTGCCGAATGACCTGCGCACGGCCTGCCAGACCATCGGCCAGGTGCTGTCGTTGCAGATCAGCGCCATGGAAGCACTGGACCTGAGCCGTCAACGCGAGGAGAAAGTCGAGGCCCTGGCCCGCCTGGATAAGGCCATGAAGGCGTCAGAAGAAAACGTGTTCGACGGCCTGGCCCAGCAACCGCAATTGCTGATGGACCTGACCCTGTCCGGCGGCGTGGCGATCATCGAAGACAAGCAACTGCATCGCTACGGCAACTGCCCGGAACCGGCGCAGATCCGTGCGCTGCACAAGTGGCTGCAGGAAGGCGGCGAGCCGGTTTTTTCCAGCCACAACCTGGCCTCGGTCTACCCGCCGGCCGCCGAGTTCCAGCAGGTCGCCAGCGGCGTGTTGGCCATGAGCTTGCCCAAGCCTGTGGATAACGGCGTGCTGTGGTTCCGTCCGGAAGTCAAAGAGAACATCAACTGGAGCGGCGACCCGAAAAAGCCACTGGACCTGGAAAACTCCGACGCCGGCCTACGCCTTCGCCCACGCACCTCGTTTGAAATCTGGAAGGTGGAAATGGCCGGCATCTCCACCAAGTGGAGCCACGGCGACCGCTTCGCCGCCAACGACCTGCGCCGCTCCGCGCTGGAAAACGACCTGGCCCGCCAGGTGCTGCGCGAGCAACAGGCCGTGCGCGCCCGCGATGAGCTGGTGGCGGTGGTGTCCCACGACCTGCGTAACCCGATGACCGTGATCTCCATGCTTTGCGGCATGATGCAAAAGGCCTTCAGTTCCGATGGCCCACACACTTCGCGGCGGATTTCCTCGGCCATCGACACCATGCAACAGGCCGCCGGGCGTATGAACGTGCTGCTGGAAGACTTGCTCGACACCTCGAAAATCGAGGCCGGACGCTATGTGGTCAAGCCCGTGGCGCTCGATGTAAGCCAGATGTTTGAAGAGGCGTACTCGCTGCTCGCACCACTGGCGATGGAGAAAGGCATCGACCTTTCTTTCAACGCCGAGCCTGGCCTGCAGATCAATGGCGACCCAGAGCGTCTGTTCCAGGTGCTGTCGAACCTGATCGGCAACGCGATCAAGTTCACGCCGCGCCAGGGCAATATTGGCATCAGTGCGATGAGCAACGGCGAAGAGATTGTCTTCTCGGTGCGTGACTCCGGCGAGGGTATTGCGCCGGAACAACTGCCGCACGTGTTTGATCGGTATTGGACCCAGGCGGAAAACAACCCGACCGGCAGTGGGCTGGGGTTGTATATCACGCAAGGTATTGTCCAGGCCCATGGCGGCAAGATTGTTGCCGAGAGTGAGGTGGGCCGGGGTAGTGAGTTTCGCTTTACAGTGCCGAAGGTGATTGAAGACTCGCATACCTGAGGCGGTAGAGGCGGCCTGGCAGCCGGCCGCACTCCAGCGGCTGCCCCGCGATCCAAATGTGGCAGCTGGCTTGCCTGCGAAGATGGCCTAACAGCCGACCACACTCTAACTGTCGCCCCGCGATCCAAATGTGGGAGCTGGCTTGCCTGCGAAGGCGGCCTGACAGCCGACCACACTCTAACTGTCGCCCCGCGATCCAAATGTGGGAGCTGGGTTGCCTGCGAAAGCGGCCTGACAGCCGACCACACTCTAACTGTCGCCCCGCGATCCAAATGTGGGAGCTGGCTTGCCTGCGAAAGCGGCCTGACGGCCGACCACACTCTAACTGTCGCCCCGCGATCCAAATGTGGCAGCTGGCTTGCCTGCGAAGGCGGCCTGACAGCCGACCACACTCTAACTGTCGCCCCGCGATCCAAATGTGGCAGCTGGCTTGCCTGCGAAGGCGGCCTGACAGCCGACCTGGATGTTGGATCTTACGGGGTACATATCCGTTATTTAGGTAAAGGCTGCTGTTGGTTCCGCCCTTACGGCGGCTCACTTTTGAAAAGCGCAAAAGTAAGCAAAACGCTCTTGCCCCAACACTCGGCACCTCGCCTAGGCTCGGTGTGCCCGTAATCCGACAGGTATTTGGGGGGCCGCCGCCACGCGCCATCCATGGCGCGGGGCGGCTAAACCGGCATCCCTGCCGGTTTACCCCCCAAATCCCTGTCGAATTCCGGCCAGCGTGTTTAACGGGGCGCCTGAGATCAAAAGCAGGATCAAGGTCAAGGTCAAGGTCAAGGTCAACGGCGGCTCGCTTTGCATCGTGGTTAGTGGTGGTTGCATTGCCCGGTAATCCTCACACCGGCAACACCACCACCGCCTCCAACCCTCCGCCCTGGCGTTCTGTCAGGGTTAGTGTTCCGCCGTGTTCCAGCACAATCGCCCGCGCGGTCGATAACCCCAGCCCGACACCGCCGGTGCTTTTATTGCGCGACCCTTCGAGGCGATAAAACGGCAGGAATACCTGTTCCCGATGTTCAGCCGCGATACCTGGGCCTCTATCCAGCACGCGAATGACCACCTCTCCCGACCGTTGCTGTAACTCGACCTCCGGCGCCACGCCGTAGTGGATGGCGTTGTCCATCAGGTTGGTCATCACCCGCTTGAGGCCCAGTGGTCGGCCGAAGTACACCAGGCGCGGTGGGCCACGAAAGGTGAGGTCGATGGACTGGTCGCGGTAGTCGTCGATCAGGGTTTGCAGCAATTCCGCCAGGTCCAGTTGGGTGGCTTGCTCCAGCCGGGCGTCGTCGCGGAAGAATTCCAGGGCGGTGTTGATCATGGCCTGCATTTCGTCGACGTCGCGGAACAGTCGTTGTTGCTGGTCGGCATCTTCGATGAACTCACCGCGCAGGCGCAGGCGGGTTAGCGGTGCGCGCAGGTCGTGGGAGATGGCCGCCAGCATTTGGGTACGGTCCTGGATGAAGTGCCGCAACTGCGCCTGCATGCTGTTGAACGCAAGGATCGCCTGGCGCAGTTCGTGAGGGCCCATCGGTTCGATGGGCGGCGCGCGAAAGTCGGCACCGAAGCGCCGCGCGCCCAGGGCGAAGTGCTGCAGGGGCCGAGCCAGGCGGCGGGTCGCGACCAGGGTGACCAGCGCGGTGGAGATCAGCACCAACAGCACCACGATCAGGCTGCGCGCGCCATCATCCAGCCCCCAACTGCGCGACGACGCGCTGAACATCAGCCAGGATCGGTCAGCCAATTGCACCAGTAGCGCGTAGTGGCCGTTACCGTCTGGCCAGTCAGACGGTTCGTAGGCTTCCATCGAACGCGGCGGCCCCTGCAGCAAATGCTTGAAGACCTGCTCGCCCGAATGGAAGTCCGGGTCGTCCAGCACGGGTAAACCCAATGCCTGCCGCTGGGCTGCCCACGTCACGTTGAACCCGTCATCACCCACCGCCTGTGCCAGGCGCGACCGCTGCGAGAGCTCCGAGGCCTCGACCACGCGTACCACCACGGCGATTTTTTCCAGCAAGCCGGTTTCGGTCAGCGGCGGCCGTGCCCACACGCCGGCCAATTGCACGAACAACGCGTTGAAGGCCAGCGCGGTGATCATGGCGATCAGGATGGTCAGGGCGATCCAACGGGCCACGGTGTCACGCGGGCGCAGGCTCATGAACGGGTCACGCTGGCGGTGAACTGATATCCGCCATTGCGCACCGTGCGGATCATCGCCGGGCGCTTGGTATCGAACTCCAGCTTGCGGCGCAGGCGGCTGACTTGCACGTCGATGCTGCGGTCGAACGCGTCATGGCTGTGGCCCCGTGCCAGATTCAACAGTTGCTCACGGGTCAATACGCGCTGGGGGTGCTCGGCGAACACCAGCAGCAGGTCGAACTCGCCGGAAGACAGCGGGATCATCACCTGGTCGGGCGAGCGCAACTCACGGCGCGTGAGGTCCAGCTGCCAGCCCGCGAACCGGATCAACGGGCGCGCGACCTCGCCCAGCGGCGGTCGGCTTTCACCCGCCCGGCGCAGTACGGCACGCACCCGGGCCAGCAATTCGCGTGCATCGAAGGGTTTGCTCAGGTAGTCATCGGCGCCCATTTCCAGGCCCACGACACGATCGCTGAGTTCGCCCATAGCCGTGAGCATGATCACCGGCGTGGCGTATTGCTGGCGCAGGCGCTGGCACAGCAGCAGGCCGTTATCGCCCGGCAACATCAGGTCGAGGATGATCAGGTCGGCCGGCTGGCGCTCCATCGCCGCCCACAGGTCGGCGCCAGTGGCAGCCGTCTCGACCCCATAGCCGTGTTGCAGGAAAAATTTCTTCAGCAGCGCGAGGACCTCAAGGTCATCGTCCACGATCAACAGGTTGCTCACCGGCGGTCTTCACTGGGTTGGGTCGAGGTGCCATCTAAAACCATTCGGCGCGGCGCGTCATATATTTCAATCGTGCAATAAAGCGTCAATCGCGCAATAAACCAGACATCTTTGCGCAAGGCAGCAATGCCAGGATCAGCCTCCTTTTTGCGGAGACTGTGCCCATGCGCTCGCTGACGTATCCCCAGCATTTGGCCCGCCAGGCCGTGCTGTTGCTGACGGTGTCCTACCTGACGGGCTGTGCCAGCCCGGCCCCGGTAACGCCCATCACTCGCTGCGCGCCAGTGAACGACTCGGTGTACGACCCCGCCGAACCGGTCAACCGCGGCGTGTTTGCGTTTAACCGGGCGGTGGATGACTACGCCTTGGCACCGGTGGCGCGGGGTTACCGTTACCTGCCGGACTTTTTCCAACAGGGTGTGCATAACTTCGCCAGCAACTTCAGCGAGCCGAAGGTGTTTATCAACGATCTGCTGCAAGGCAACCCACGGCGCTCGGTCAATACCCTGGGGCGTTTTGCCGTGAATACCACCGTAGGCGTGGTGGGGCTGTTCGACGTGTCGGACCGCCTGGGAATCCCACGGCACAAAGCTGACTTCGGTCAGACATTCGGCGTGTGGGGCGTGGGTAACGGGCCGATCGTGGAATTGCCATTGCTGGGCACCAGCAACAGCCGGGATGCGGCAGGCAAAGTGCTGGGCTTCCTGATTTCGCCGCTGGGGGACAGCGACACGGTGCAGACGTTGGGCACTGTCAGCCTGGTTGGCGGCACTGTCGATACGCGGGCGTCACTGTTGCCGCTGACCGACAGCCTGCAAAAACTGCCGGATTACTACAGCGCGTTACGCAACGTGGTGGCACACAATCGTGCAGCGTTTGTGCTGGAAGGCAGGGACGGGGCGGCTTCACCTGAGGCGAGCGAGTGCACAAATGGCGCGAGCGACGACTTCTGAAGCCAGCTGCGAGAGGGTTGTCATACTTTGCAGCAGGGTGTTTATAGCGGGGCCTTTTTGCGCTCTATACCGTTGGCTTTGCTTCGCCTCATTGTGCGAAGCATTTTCTAATCGCTAGCAGGAAACTCCAATGGATATCTCAAACCTCCAGACGCTGAACATCTTCCATTACTCCACGCTGCCGCAGGATGCCGGAGAGTCACAGCGCACGAAGCACAACATTGAGGACATACATTCGGAACGGAACGCCGAGGACAACAACAGTGGAGCCGCCAGTAACAACCGCAGGAAGGGCAACGGCAACACAGACAGCCTGGGAAGGGGCTACTTGCCTTAACCCGAATCATACGAAGAGCTGTGCACGGCTCTTCGTATTTCCCCCTTAACAAAACACTGACATTCACTGCGTTAATCTTGCCGGTTCATCCCGCCTGGACCTTTGCCTGCATGCCGCACCTCGACACACTGCCCGCCGTACTGGCCGGCCCACTGCTGCGACGCCTCGAACCTCGGCGCCTGGTGTTGTGGCTGGTAGGCAGTCGAGCCCTGGAATTGACCCTGACGTTGCATCTGCCAACCGAAACGCTGGAGATCACCCTTGACCAATGCCAGATCGTGCCGGTGGGGCGCCACGCCTTTATCCACCTGATCGACGTCCCGCTGGGTGATGCGCTGCCCCTGGACGTGGAGATCCCCTACGACCTGGTGTTCGACAACACCGGCATCGCCGACTGGGCACCGCACCTGCTGTATGCCAACGCGCAACTTCCAAGTTTTGTTTTGCACAGCCGTATCCATCAGTTGGTACACGGCTCCTGCCGCAAACCCCATCACAGCGCCGACGAAGGCCTGCTGTGCGTTGACCGCCTGCTGGCTGAAGCCCACACCCCGGCCGACCGCCCTGCCCTGCTGATGATGAGTGGCGACCAGGTGTACGCCGACGATGTCGCTGGGCCAATGCTGCGGGCGATCCATGCGCTGATCACACGCCTGGGCCTGTTCGATGAATACCTGGAAGGCGCCGTGGTGGACGACAGCGCCAGCCTCTATGGACACCGCGCCAGCTACTACCACCGCGCCGACTTGCTGCCGGCACTGGACAGTAACGAGACCCTGCGCGAACGCTTCTTTGGCGGAGTGAAAAAACCCATTTTCACCAGCAGTACCGCGGACAATCACCTGGTGACCTTCGCCGAAGTCATCGCGATGTATTTGCTGGTGTGGTCACCCACGCCCTGGACGCTGATCACGCCTCAAGCACCGCGACTGAGTCCTGAAGAACAGCAACGTTATGCCCGCGAACAGGCACAGATCGATACATTCCGCGACGGCCTGCCTGGCGTTGCGCGGGTGTTCGCCCACCTGTCCACCTTGATGATCTTTGATGATCACGACATCACCGACGACTGGAACCTCAGCGCCCAGTGGGAGGAAACCGCCTACGGTCACCCGTTCTCCAAGCGCATCATCGGCAATGCCCTGCTGGCCTACCTGCTGTGCCAGGGCTGGGGCAACCAGCCGGATGCATTTGGCGAACTGATCAGCCAAAGCCAGGCGCTTACCCGCCAGCCCCAGGCCAACCATCTGGATGCCGGAGCGCTGGATGAGTTGATCGAAACGCTGCTCAAGTTCCAACAATGGCATTACGTACTGCCCACCACCCCCGCCCTGGTGGTGCTCGACACCCGTACCCGGCGCTGGCGCAGCGAGTTCACCCTCAAGCAACCCTCCGGCCTGCTCGACTGGGAGGCCTTGAGCGAACTGCAACAGGAACTGCTCGACCACCCCTCGGCCATCATCGTCTCGCCCGCGCCGATCTTCGGCGTGAAGCTGATCGAGACGGTACAGAAGGTCTTCAGCTGGTGCGGCCACCCCTTGCTGGTGGATGCGGAAAACTGGATGGCCCATCGCGGCGCGGCCCAGGTGATCCTCAACATCTTCCGCCACTCGCGCACGCCGGGAAACTACGTGATCCTCTCAGGTGACGTGCACTACTCATTCGTCTACGAAGTGCTGATCCGCCATCGCAACGCCGGCCCCAGGATCTGGCAGATCACCAGCAGCGGCATCAAGAACGAATTCCCCCCAAGGCTGTTGGAATGGTTCGACCGCCTCAACCGCTGGCTCTACTCACCACGCTCGCCCCTCAACTGGTTCACCCGCCGGCGCCCCATGCAGGTAGTGCCGCATATTCCCGAGCATGCAGAAGCCGGCGAACGACTATGGAATTCGGCGGGGATTGGCCAAGTGTTTTTTAACGAACAGGGCCAGCCTGAAGCGATTTACCAGCACAACGCGGATGGTAAGGCGCAGACGAGGATGGTGGCGCCGCAATAATAGCCTATCGCCATCCACCATAAGCCGTACATCTGCCCTATTCAAAGCCACCAAGCCCCGTTGTACAGTAGCCCCAGCCACGGAGTATCGGCGTCAACAACGACACGCATTGAGCGCCTGTCCACGCAAGGAACGCGAAGATGAACGATACCTCCGACAACAATCCGTTGAAGCAAGATTTCTCTCACTTCAACGCCGACATGCTGCACACCGTTCTGGAGTTGGTCAGCGACGGGATTTGGGACTGGAACGCCAATACCGGGTTCGTCTATCGCAACCCGGGGTGGTACGAAATGCTCGGCTATCACCGCCATGCGCTGGAGAACAACGTGTTCACCTGGGAAAACGTGATCCACCCGGATGACTACCCTCAGGTGATGAAGCTGTTTGACGACTACATCCACCGCCGCGCCCCTCACTATCAAGCCGAGTACCGTTGCCGCAAGGAAGACGGCAGCTACCTGTGGATCGAAGACCGGGGCTACGTGATTGCGCGCAATGCCGACGGTTCAGTGGCGCGCATGGTCGGCGCGCACCGTGATATTCACCTCAGAAAATGCTCCGTCGAACAATTGGAACGACGCAATCAATCCCTTGAGGCCCTGGTGGCTGAACGCACGCGGGAGCTGTCGCGGGTCAATCGACAGTTACAACTTCAGTTGGATGAAAACCGCTCCTTGGCCGAGCGGGATGCCCTGACCCTGGTCGCCAACCGTTATCGCCTGGAGAAAGTGCTGCTGGAAGAGTGTAACCGTGCCCAACGCTTTCGCCTGCCGCTGACGTTGATTGCGATGGACATCGATGACTTCAAGCCGATCAATGACCGCTACGGTCATGGCGTGGGCGACCGCACGCTGGTGCAGGTGGTGGAATGCCTGGAAAGCTGTATTCGCCCCCATGACGTACTGGCCCGGTGGGGTGGCGATGAGTTTGTACTGGTGCTGCCCAAAACCTCGCTGGAGATAGCCATGGCGCTGGCAGAACGCATTTGCCAGGTGATGAGAAGGCAGCCGCACAACGGCAACCTCAAGATCACCCTCAGCCTTGGCGTGGCCGAGCGTCAAAGGGATGCCCCCCCCACAGCCCTGATGGCGCGTGCCGACCAGGCGTTGTATCGCGCCAAGGCTGCGGGCAAGGATGGGGTGTCGCAATAACACCCCTGCGGGTTATCGAACCGGCGGCGCGTACTGGATACCGCCGTTGTTCCACAGTGCATTGAGCCCGCGCTTGATCTTCAGCACGCTGCCCTGGCCGATGTTGCGCTCGAACACTTCGCCGTAGTTGCCCACCTGCTTGACGATCTGCACCACCCAATCCTTGCGCAGTTTGAGGTCCTTGCCGTATTCGCCATCAGCCCCCAGCAACCGTGCAACGTCCGGGTTCTTGGTGGTCTTGGCCTGCTCTTCGACGTTCTGCGAGGTGATGCCCATTTCCTCGGCATTGAGCATGGCGAACAGGGTCCACTTGACGATGCTGAACCACTCGTCATCGCCCTTGCGCACCAACGGCCCCAGTGGCTCCTTGGAGATCACTTCCGGCAGCACCACGAACTCGTCCGGGTGGGCCATCTTGATGCGCTGGGCATACAGGCCCGACTGGTCAGTGGTCAGCACGTCGCAACGCCCGGCTTCCAGGCCCTTGGCGCTTTCGTCGGCGGTGTCGAAGGTAATCGGCGTGTACTTCATGCCGTTGGTGCGAAAGTAATCGGAGACATTCAACTCGGTGGTGGTGCCGGCCTGAATGCACACCGTGGCCCCGTCCAGTTGCTTGGCACCGGTGACACCCAACTTGTTATTCACCAGAAAGCCGATGCCGTCGTAGTAGGTCACACCGGTGAACACCAGGCCCATGCCCGAATCACGGGAACTGGTCCACGTGGTGTTGCGAGAGATCACGTCGATCTCGCCGGACTGCAGCGCGGTGAAGCGTTCCTTGGCGGTCAATTGGGTGAACTTCACTTTTGACGCATCACCAAACACCGCCGCCGCCACCGCGTGGCACACGTCCACATCGATGCCGGTCATCTTCCCTTTACTGTCCGGCACGCCAAAGCCCGGCAGTCCATCGCTGACGCCGCATTGGATGAAGCCTTTTTTCTGGATCGCGTCCAGGGTCACACCCGCGTAGGCGGAGCTCGCCAGGCCAAGCGCGGCGGTGGCGCCCATCGCGGCCAAAGTCATTTTGAATGGGTTCATGCATGGCTCTCCCTGTCATTCCTTATTATTCGGCGCCGCACAGCCCGCGCCGGTTTATAGTGCTGCCGGGCAGTATCAACGGCTTTACACCACTGCCACAAACGACCTTTAGGCAAAGGCTCCTTCCGATTTGGAATGAACTGCATGATTTCAAAACGCTTGACCCCTTCGATGACGGCCTTGCAGTGCTTCGAAGCCGCCGCCCGTCATTTGAGCTTCACTCGCGCCGCCGAAGAGCTGCACCTGACCCAGAGTGCAGTCAGCAAGCAGGTGGCGCAGTTGGAAGAGATGCTCTGCCACAACCTGTTCGAACGGGTGCGCCAGCGCTTGTACCTGTCGCCGGCGGGGTCGTTGTACCTGGCCGAAGTGCACAAGATCCTCACCCAAGTGGACATCTCCAGCCGCTATATCCTCACCTATGGCGGCGAAACCGAAGTGCTGCGCATCGCCACCCAACCGACCTTCGGCGACCGTTGGCTGGTGCCCAAGCTCAAGGATTTCGCGGCGAAACACCCGAACATCCACTTGGATGTGCGCAACGAACTGGAGCCCTTCGATGTGCTGCAGGCCAAGGCCGATATCGCGTTTTTCTTCGGCCAGGGCTCATGGCCGGGGGCGACGTGCATCGAACTGTTCCGTGAGGCGGTGGTGCCGGTGTGTGCACCGGGGTTTGTGGCCGAGGGCAGCGATGCTTCCTCACGCCACACCTTGCTGCAATGCACCTCGCGCCCGGAAGCCTGGCACGAATGGTTCCTGGAACAGGGGCTGCACTCGCAGAACAGCTACCACGGACCGCGCTTCGACACGTTCTATATGTGTATTCGCGCGGCGCAATCGGGCTATGGCGTGGCGTTGGTGCCGCAGTACCTGGTGGCCGAAGAACTGGCACAGGGCAGCCTGATGATTCCATGGGACTACGCGATGCCCAGCAGCGGCGCGCACTTTATCGCTCACGCCGAACATGCAGGCGAGATTCCCAAGGTGAAGGCGTTCCTGAACTGGATGGTGGAGTACATCCGCGCACATCCCGACTTTTAATAATGACCCGGCGACTTTATTTCGTTTGCGGCAAGGGCGGGCGCCCGGCTTAGATAAAAACAAGCCCGTCACTGCCGAGTCCCCGATTCATGAGCCGCGAAACCATCAGCCAGTCGATTTCCATCGTTCACCCTATCAGCCTCAGCCACGGTAAAAACGCCGAGGTGTGGGACACCTCGGGCAAACGCTATATCGATTTTGTCGGCGGTATCGGCGTGCTCAACCTCGGCCACTGCCACCACGGCGTGGTCGAAGCGATTCGAGAGCAGGCCACCCGGCTGACCCACTACGCGTTCAATGCCGCCCCGCATGCGCCCTACATTGAGCTGATGGACCGCCTGACCGCATTCATCCCGGTGGACTACCCCGTCAGTGGAATGCTCACCAACAGCGGCGCGGAAGCGGCGGAAAACGCGCTGAAGATTGTGCGTGGTGCCACCGGACGCACCGCAGTGATCGCCTTTGACGGCGCCTTCCACGGCCGCACCTTGGCCACGCTCAATCTCAACGGCAAGGTGGCGCCCTACAAACAAAAAGTCGGTGTACTGCCGGGCCCTGTGTATCACCTGCCCTACCCCAGCACCGATAACGGCGTGACCTGCGCCGAAGCACTGAAGGCCATGGACCGCCTGTTCAGCGTTGAAATCGACGTCAACGATGTGGCCTGTTTCATCATCGAGCCGGTTCAGGGCGAAGGGGGATTCCTGGCGCTGGACATCGAATTCGCCCAGGCGCTGCGGCGCTTTTGCGACGAGAACAACATTTTGCTGATTATCGATGAAATCCAATCGGGCTTTGGCCGTACCGGCGAGCGTTTTGCGTTCTCGCGCCTGGGGATCGAGCCGGACTTGATCCTGCTGGGTAAAAGCATCGCCGGCGGTGTGCCGTTGGGCGCCGTCGTAGGGCGCAAGGCGTTGATGGACAATCTGCCCAAAGGTGGCCTGGGCGGCACCTATTCCGGCAACCCCATTGCTTGCGCGGCAGCGGTGGCGACCCTCGATGCCATGACCGATGAACACCTGAAAACCTGGGGCTTACAGCAGGAAGAAGCCATCGTCAGCCGTTATCAGACCTGGTGTGCGCAAGGCCTGACTCCTTACCTGGGCCGTCTGACCGGCGTGGGCGCTATGCGCGGCATCGAACTGGCCAACGCCGACGGTACACCCGCGTCGAAACAGCTGACCCAGTTGCTCGGCCTGGCGCGGGACGCCGGTGTGTTGCTGATGCCCAGCGGCAAGGCGCGGCACATCATCCGCCTGCTGGCACCGCTGACCATCGAGCCTGCGGTGCTGGAGGAAGGCCTGGATATCCTCGAGGCCTGCCTCAAACAGTTGGACTAGTAACGCGCATCGGCAGGTTTGCCGCCGTTCGGCCAATCCTTGACCTTGTCCGGGAACCCCGGGCGCGGTTGCCCCGAGAAATACGCGGCCACGTCCACGGCTTCCTGGTCCGACAGACCGCCCTGCCCCAGCGGGAATTTCTCGTGGAAGCCAATCGGCATGTTGCGTTTGACGAACGCCGCCGCCGTGTAGGTGCGGGCCATGCCGGCGCCGATATTGAAGGATTGCTCACCCCACAACGGTGGGTAGATAAGCTCGCCATCCGCCCGCGCCAAGCCTTGGCCATTGTCGCCATGGCACACCGCGCACTGCTTGGCGTAGACCTGTTTGCCATTGGCCAGGTCCGGCTTGATCGCCGGGTCGACCTTGCCCACGCCGCGCCCGGCTACTTTGTCTTCGGGGCGGGTGTTGTTTTTCATCCAATCGAAATAGGCGACCATCGCTTGCATGTCTGCCGATTGTGGCGGCAGTGGCTTGCCATTCATCGAGCGGCGGAAGCAGCCGTTAATTCGTTCTTCCAGGGTCACCACCTTGCCTGCGCGCGGCGCATAGCTGGGGAAAAACGCCGAGACGCCTACAAACGGAGCCCCATCCGCTACCGTGCCAGCGTTGAGATGGCAACTGGTGCAATTGAGTGAATTGCCGACATTGTTGGGCAGCAGCTCTTTGGTTTGCAGATGCAGGCGCATGCCGCGAATCACCTGGTCGGCGTTGGGCGCCGCAAGCAACTCGGCCAGGCGCGGGGTTTCGAAGGCCGATGAATCGGTGGTGGCCGGGTTGAGTTGGTCACGCAGTTTCTTCACCTGGCCGGCGCTGATCGGCGTGCCTACGTTACCCCAACGGGTACGTACGAAACTGAGGATCTCGGCGATTTCCAGATCGTTCAAACGGGCGAAACCCGGCATGGTGTAGATCCGTGGGTGCGTTGCCGTTTGTGCGGTCTCCCAGCCGGTGAGGGTGATGTGCAGCAGTGAAGTCGGGTTGCTGGACGCAATGCTCGGATTGCCGGCCAAAGGTGGGAACAGGCCTTTCACGCCCGCACCATCGCTGCGATGACAATTGCTGCAGAACTGCATGTAACCCAGTCCGCCGCGACTGGTGAACAAATCTGCAGGTGGCACGGCTGGCGCCTGGGCCACGGACGGCATGGGCAAGTCGTCTTTACCGGGCGCTAGGGATTTCAAGTAACTGGCGATAGCCGTCAGGTCGTAGTCGCTGAAGTGCTGGGTGCTGTGGTGAATCACATCGGCCATATTGCCGGCGACCGTGGCAAAGCGGTTTTGCCCGGTCTTGAGCAGTTGCACGGTGTCTTCCACCGTCCACAGGTTACGTAGGCTCAGGGCGCGCCAGTGCTCGACGGTTTCGCCGGCCAGGTAGTGCTGGCCGCTGACACCCTCGTCGCTCATGGCTTTTTCCTGGAACGCAATGCCCCGTGGCGTGTGACAGGAGCCGCAGTGGCCCAGGCCCTGGACCAGGTAGGCGCCACGGTTGAGTTGTTCATCGCGTGCA
Source organism: Pseudomonas pergaminensis (assembly GCF_024112395.2). Classification (NCBI taxonomy): domain Bacteria; kingdom Pseudomonadati; phylum Pseudomonadota; class Gammaproteobacteria; order Pseudomonadales; family Pseudomonadaceae; genus Pseudomonas; species Pseudomonas pergaminensis. The sequence continues at coordinate 5,518,053 of NZ_CP078013.2, forward strand.
GGATCCGGCTTGAAGGGTTGTTTGTCGAGGAAGACAAAATTCCACAACGCCAGTCCCCAGCGCTGGTTGAACGGGAAGCCCATGTCCGCCTCGAGATTGGCCTGCTGCACTGGCTCGACGCCTTGCATCAGATAGGCGTACAGCGCGCGCATGTCGGTTTCATTCATCTTGGCGTAAGACGGGTACGGCATCGCCGGGTACAGGTTCATGCCCGTCGGCGTCACGCCTTCGCGCATGACGCGGTCGAACTCTTCGAAGGTGTAGGCGCCAATCCCTGTCTCTCGGTCCGGCGTGATATTGCTCGAATAGATCGTGCCCATCGGCGTGCTCAGCTCCAGGCCACCGGCCATCACCTTGCCTTGCTTGGCCGTGTGGCAGGCTACGCAGTCGCCCAGTTGCGCGACGTATTTGCCCTGCTCGATCAGCGAAGCGTCGGGAACGTTGGCGTGCAGGGGAAGAGACAGGCAAAGCGTCGCCCCCAGCAAGGCCAGGCGAGAAAGGGAAAGCGCCATCGCATTAGTCCTTTAATAACCTGGCGTGGGGCGGTCCCCTCGGCGCAGGTCAGTGGTCGTTTTTATGGGTTCATCAGGCCTCTGTGTTGTAACGGTTTTGTGGGCGGGGAGTGTTGATGTGAGTCAGGGGCAAATCGCTGGACAAAGGCGTCAGTACTCAACGACTATCCGCCATCTCCCCTCTGCACGGACGCACACCATGCTCGACATCCTCCAAGGCACGCCCATTTGGGTCTACGCCATTTACCTGTGGATTTGCTACTACGGCATCAAGGCCTGCCTGGGTGGACGCGAAAATCGCTGCTCGCTGGTGATCCTGCCGGTGGTGCTGGTGGTGTGGTCGTTGATGTCCTTGGCGCCTTCAATCTTGTCGAGCGGTGCGTGGGTCGCAGGCGCAGTGCTGGGCAGCCTGGTGGGGATGGTGCTGTTCAACGTTGAAGGGGCGCGGCTGGATGCCAATGGCGAGACCCTGGTATTGCCGGGCACCTGGAAACCCCTGCTGATCTCGCAACTGTTCTTTGCGGTGAAGTACTACTTCGGTTACCAGCAAGCCGTGCATCCGCTGCTGCTGAGCACGCCGACGATGTTGATGGCAGTTGGCGGCGTATCGGGGTTTACCGTAGGTCTGTTTTGCGGACGAGCCGTGCGGCTGCAGCGGGCGCTGACGGCGTTGCGTCGGGATAAGGGCATTGTGCTGCCTTGACCTGACCTCCCTCCCCCCTGAAAATGCCCGACGTTTTTTGTCCTCGTTTACTGAAGTAGTGAAATTTCAATGTCCGATTCTTACACCGAAAAATCCGCCCCCGAAGAATCCGTAGCCGCGTTGCAATCCAAAGCCGAATACGAAAACGCCATCAATCTTTCACAGCATCTGCCAGCGGCCAAGATCATCAGCGAGATGGTGCTGGACGCGTTCCACACCTCCAAGGAAAGCGACCAGATCCGCGAACTGCGCGTGGCCATCCGCCAGGCCCACGATGCCTTCGACGACGACAAGGCCTACGACTTGATGGGCCAGCTCAAGCAACTCAAGGACGCCGAGGCCGCCGACAACGCCGCCCTGGAGAACCTGAGCAGTCAGTTTTCCATCAGCCGCATCCTCTCCAGCTTCAAGGACGACCCCGAATTCCAGGAGTTGGTCTACGGCCTGGCATTGAAAGTGCTGAACCAGAGCCACCAGGCCATCAGCAACCCAAGCGCTGGCAAGAGCAAGGCGTCACGGCCCAAGAAAGAAGCCGAGGTGTTTGTGATCAGCAAGGATGGCATCAGCGTCACCCTGCCGCTGCGCACGCCGCGCTCCAAGCTGAACGTTGACCGTGAGGCGTTCGAGTTCCTGGGGTTCAGCTTTGTGGGTGAAGGGGATGAAGCGGAGCTTGCGGTTGAGAGCTTTGTGGATAACGCCGGCGCCGAGCAGCCGCTGAGCCGCAAGAGCGTGATCACTGCGCTGCAGCAGCAGACCGCATTTGATGGGTACAGCATCGCGCAGCAGTAACCCAAGGCAAGCGACACCGCAGAATCAAATGTGGGAGCTGGCTTACGTGCGATAGCATCACCTCGGTCTCATTGATATACCGAGGCGTCTGCATCGCAGGCAAGTCAGCTCCCACATTTGTTTTGCATCGGTTTAACCCGCGCGTTCGACTTGTGCCGCAAACACCTCCCGAAACCGCGCCATCTCCCGCTTGTTCCCCACCGTCACCCGTACCCACTGCGGCCAGTTTTTAAACACACGGCCGATCATCACGCCTTGAGCTGCCAGTTTCTCGATCACCTGCTCCGCCGGTTGCTTCACGTCGATCATGAAACAGTTGGCCTGTGACGCCGTGCAGGTGAACCCACGCCCTTTCAGCCAGGCCACGGTCTCATCGCGCAGTTGCTGATTGAGCGCCTTTCGTTGCGGCAGCAGTTTGACGTCCTCAAGGCTGGCAAGGCCGCCGAGCAAGGTGGAGCCCGCCGGCACGTTGTCGCCGCCAAACACGGCCAGTTGCTCCAACAACGCCGGGTGGCCGATCGCCAGGCCCAGTCGAGCGCCGGCCAGGCCGTAGATTTTCGAGAAGGTGCGCAACACCAGCAGGTCGTCGTGATCCTTGACCCAACTGACGACGCTGGGCACATCGGCGAAGTCGATGTAGGCCTCGTCCACCACCAGCACACTGCCCTTGGGTTTGTTCGCCAGGGCGTGGCGGATGGCCTCAATCGGGGTGACGGTGCCAGTGGGGTTGTTGGGGTTGCACAGGTAGAACATGCCGGCCTGGGGATCGGCAGCGAGCATGGCCGGGATATCGTGGGCGTGGTCGGCGTCGAGGCTGACTTCCTTTACCGGCGCCTTGTTCGATTCGGCGGCCTGGCGCGGCACTTCGTAGGACGGCGTGGGCATTACCAGGCCACGGGTCTCGCTGGTAAACGCCAGTACTGCGTAGCGCAGGGCGGCCATGGAGCCTGCGAACACAGCCACCTGTTCCTCGGCAATGCCTTGCTGCTGGGCAAATAACCCGGCCAGCGCGTACATATGTTTGTAAGGGTAACGCCCGGACGTGGCGATTCCCTGCTGCATTGCCTCACGGGCGGCCCGTGAGGGCCCGTAAGGGCTTTCGTTGTAGTTGAGCAGCACCTTGTCAGGTTGGGCCGGCGGCGGGCTGGCAACGGCCCAATCGAGGCGCCCCAGCAATGGCAGGGCTGCGCCAAGGGCGAGAAGTGACCGGCGACTGACGCTGACCATAGAGCTACTCCTTGTAGACGGGTAATGGATTCGCACAACGCGTACAGAGGGGTATGACGAGAAAAACACCCGCAGATTTAAAACCACTCCCAAGAAAAAGCCCCGCGCGTCTCTCGACGGCGGGGCTTTTTCACTGCGGGACCACTCAGTGAGCGTAGGTCAGCAACAGCTCTTTCGGCACTTGGAAATCCAGGGACATCATCACGCTGAGCGCGGTGATGGTGAAAATCGAGAACACGAACAGCTTGCGCGCCCAAACGGTGTCGTCCACCGCCTTGTAGCCGGTCCAGGCCATGTACAACCAGTACATGCCCATGGCAGCGGCGACGGCGAGGTAGCTCATGCCGGCGTAGCCACTGAAGGTCAACATCAAGGTCGCCACGAGGAAGGCCAGGATGTACAGCAGGATGTGTTTCTTGGCGACCTGGATGCCACGTTTTACCGGCAAGACCGGAATCGAAGCAGCCAGGTAGTCATTGAAGCGGAAAATCGCGATGGCGTACGAGTGCGGCATCTGCCACAGGCTGAACATCACCAGTAGCGTCAGCGCGGCCATGTCGAAGCTATTGGTCACAGCCACATAACCAATCACCGGCGGCATCGCCCCCGACAGACTGCCCACCAGCGTGCCGTGCACCGACTTGCGCTTGAGGTACAGGCTGTAGAGGCCGACGTAGATGACAAAGCCGATCACGGCAAACAGCGCCGCCAGCGGGTTGGCCACCTTGTACAACAACGCCACACCGGCAACACCCAGGACGGTCGCATAGATCAGTGCCAGTTTCAGGGAAATGAGGCCCTGGACCAGCACACGATTCTTGGTGCGCTCCATCTTGATATCGATGTCACGGTCGATGCAGTTGTTGAACACACAACCGGAAGCTACCACCAGGGAAGTGCCGATCATCGCAGCCAGGAAGATGGCCAGATCGACATGTCCCTTGGAGGCCAGGAAGAAACCGCCCGCCACAGAAAGCACGTTACCGAAAATGATCCCCGGTTTGGTGATTTGGATAAAGTGCTTAAGCGACATCGGGTCTTACCTCACTTCGCCATCATGAACGTATGGATGCTGAACATGATCCATATCGACAGGCCAACCAGCAGTACGATTACGATCCCAGCGAACACGAATGCAACCACGTTGTCGCGCTGTTCCTTGGAACGATCCAGGTGCAGGAAGTACACCAGGTGAACCAGAACCTGAATCACCGCGAATGCCAGCACGATCATCAAGGTGATCGACTTAGGCAGGGTCGGGTACATCACCAGACCGAACGGGATGAGCGTCAGGATTACCGACAGGATGAAGCCGATGGCGTACGACTTAACGCTGCCGTGGCTTGCATCATGGCTGTCATGGTCATGGGAGTGTGCATTAGCCATTACAGAGTCCCCATCAGGTAAACAACGGTGAAGACGCAGATCCAGACCACGTCCAGGAAGTGCCAGAACAGGCTCAGGCAGCTCAGGCGAGTCTTGTTGGTGTTGGTCAGGCCGTGTTTATTGACCTGATACATCATCACCGCCATCCACAGCAGGCCAGCCGTTACGTGCAGACCGTGGGTACCTACCAGCGTGAAGAACGCGGACAGGAAGCCGGAACGGTGCGGGCCGTAGCCTTCGGAGATCAGCAGGTGGAACTCGTTGATCTCCATGCCGATGAAGCCCAGGCCGAACAGGAAGGTCAGTGCCAACCAGCTCAGTACGCCTTTCTTGTTGCCCTTGTAGAAGGCCAACATGGCGAAGCCGTAGGTGATCGAACTGAACAACAGCAAGGCGGTTTCGCCGAGCACGTAAGGCAGTTCGAAGATGTCGTGGCCCGATGGGCCACCCGCTACGTTGTTTACCAGCACCGCGTACACCGCGAAGATCGACGCAAACAAGATGCAGTCGGTCATCAGGTAGAGCCAGAAACCGAAAACGGTCATCGGCCCCGAGTCGTGGTGATGGTCATCGTGCCCATGGTCATCGACATGGGCGTGTCCAGCATTGGTCACTAAGTTCGACATGGTTTAAGCCTGTTCCAACGAGGTTTCTACACGGTTGGCCGGGATTTTCTTCTCGGCGACCAGGCGAGCGTGTTGCTCGGCTTCGATGCGTTCGATCGTCTCGACCGGCACCATGTAGCCTTGATCATCACGTGCAGCGTGGACAATGAAGTAGCCGATGGTGCCCACCAGGCTCGCGATTGCCAGCCACCAGATGTGCCAGATCATCGCGAAACCGAACACGGTCAACAGCGCGCCCATCACCACGCCAGTGGCGGTGTTGTTCGGCATGTGGATCGGTTCGTAGTGCTTAGGACGCTGGTACGCAGTACCGTCTTCCTTGGCTTCGGTGAACGCATCAATGGTGTTCGCAGTAGGGATCACGGCGAAGTTGTAGAACGGCGGTGGCGACGAAGTCGACCATTCCAGGGTGTGGCCATTCCATGGGTCACCGGATTCGCAAGCGTTCTGCTTACGGTCACGGACACTCACGTACAGCTGGATCAGCTGGCAGGCGATACCCACAGCGATCATCACCGCACCGAACATGGCGACGTACAGGTACGGCACCCACTCAGGGTTGGTAGTAGCGTTCAGACGACGGGTCATGCCCATGAAGCCCAACGCGTAGAGCGGCATGAACGCGACGAAGAAGCCCGAGATCCAGAACCAGAATGCAGCCTTGCCCCAGCCTTCGTGCAGCTTGAAGCCGAACGCTTTCGGGAAGTAGAAGCTGAAACCAGCGATGTAACCGAATACAGCACCACCGATGATCACGTTGTGGAAGTGAGCGATCACGAACAGGCTGTTGTGCAGTACGAAGTCAGCACCCGGGATGGCCAGCAGTACGCCGGTCATGCCGCCGATGGCGAAGGTCACCATGAAGCCCAGGGTCCACAGGACCTGGCTGGTCATGCGCAGACGACCGTGGTAGATGGTGAACAGCCAGTTGAATAGCTTCACCCCCGTCGGGATGGAAATCAGCATCGTCGCCAGGCCGAAGAAGGCGTTGACACTGGCACCCGAACCCATGGTGAAGAAGTGGTGCAGCCACACCATGAAGCCCAGTACCGAGATTGCGCCCGATGCGTAAACCATCGAGTGGTGACCGAACAGGCGCTTGCCGGTAAAGGTCGAGATCACTTCGGAGAAGATACCGAACGCTGGCAGGATCAGGATGTACACCTCAGGGTGACCCCATGCCCAGAACAGGTTCACGTACATCATTGGATTACCACCAAGCTCGTTGGTGAAAATGTGGAAATCCAGGTAACGGTCAAGCGACAGCAGCGCCATGGTAGCGGCCAGGATCGGGAACGAAGCCACGATCAGGACGTTGGCCCAGGTGCAGGTCCAGGTGAAGATCGGCATGTCCATCAGTTTCATGCCAGGGGCGCGCATTTTCAGGACGGTGGCCAGGAAGTTGACCCCCGTCAATGTCGTCCCGAGTCCTGATAACTGTAGCGCCCAGATGTAGTAGTCCACACCCACGCCAGGGCTGTATTGCAGGCCCGACAATGGCGGATACGCAACCCAACCGGTCTTGGCGAATTCGCCGACGCCCAGGGACACGTTGATCAGCACCACGCCGGAAACCAGCAGCCAGAAGCTCAGGGAGTTCAGGAACGGGTAGGCAACGTCACGGGCACCAATCTGCAGCGGCAAGGCAAGGTTCATCAGGCCGGTGAAGAATGGCATCGCCATGAAGATGATCATGATCACACCGTGAGCGGTGAAGATCTGGTCATAGTGTTCAGGTGGCAGGTAGCCAGGCGAACCCTCGGTGGCCATGGCCAACTGGGTACGCATCATGATGGCGTCGGCAAAACCACGCAGCAGCATGACCATGGCAACGATGACGTACATGACGCCGATTTTCTTGTGGTCGACCGAAGTCAGCCACTCGGTCCACAGGTAGGTCCACTTCTTGAAATAAGTGATTGCTGCAAACAGTGCCAGACCACCCAGCGCGATCATGGCGATGGTCACCATCACGATCGGCTCGTGGAACGGGACCGCATCCCAACTTAATTTACCAAACATCGTTTACTCCTCTGCCCCAGCAGTTGAATGCGAGCCCGTGTCAGAACCTTCAACCGCGGCCACTTCTTTCTTCTCGTGCTTGACCGGCTTGCCTGGCTTCATACCTTCGTACTTGTCGACGATTTTCTGAAACAGGTTCGGCTCATACGTGGAGTACAGAGCGACTGGGTTGTTTTGGCTTGGTTTGGTCAGGGCGTCGTATTCAGCTTGATCAAGCTGTTTAGGTGCGGCCTTGACTTCGGCTACCCAGGCGTTGAAACCTTCCTGGCTCGTCGAGATCGCTTTGAATTTCATGCCGGTGAAGCCAGCGCCGCTGTAGTTCGCGGAGATGCCTTCCATTTCAGCTTTTTCGTTGGCGATCAGGTGCAGGCGGGTCTGCATGCCTGCCATCGCGTAGATCTGGCCGCCCAGGGCTGGGATGAAGAACGAGTTCATCACGGCGTCGGAGGTGATCCGGAAGTTAAGCGGGGTGTTCTCTGGGAACTGGATTTCGTTGACGGTGGCGATACCCAGGTCCGGGTAGATGAACAGCCACTTCCAGTCCAGCGCGACCACTTCGATGTTGATCGGCTTGACGTCGGATTCCAGCGGACGGTACGGGTCCAGCTCGTGGGTCGACTTATAGGTGATGTAACCCAGGGCGATGATGATGAGGATCGGGACCAGCCACACCGCGATTTCGATCTTGGTGGAGTGCGACCACTTCGGCGCGTAGGTCGCGCTGGTGTTCGACGCGCGGTATTTCCAGGCGAAGGCGAAGGTCATGATGATCACAGGGACCACGACCAGCAGCATCAGCAGGGTGGCGGTGATGATCAGGTTTCGTTGATCCAGACCGATCTGTCCTTTCGGGTCCATCAAGGTCCACTTGCAGCCTCCCAGCATTAACATCATGCCAAGCAGCGGCAAAAAGCCTAGTAATCGGGGGTACCTGTTTTTACTCATCTCACGACCTCTAAAGCAGCTTGCGCAATGCAGTTGGGTTTTGATCGCCAACACTTCACCCTGCCAAGGGTTGGCATTTCTCTTCGATTGAATAAGAGCCTGCCCATCACGCCAAAAGGGGGCGTTTCACGGACCTGCGGTGAGTTCTTATTCGATTTCGTGGTTAAAGGCCTTGTTACAGACCAATTCCATTTGGTGCGGATAGTTGAAAGGCTGCCGGAACCTTGGGGTCGCACAGAGCCATCCATCTGCCCCTCGACCGCTCCAGTGCTCAAATATTGAACAGCACAGGACATTCAGTGCGGGCGATTGTAGTTAGCTAGCGATGTATAAACCATGTCTTATAAAGAAATAATTTTTATCGATTACAGCAATAATCCTTCACCATTATTGCAACGGTTCGCGATCTTATCGCGTTCGATTCTCAACAAAAACCACAAAAATTGCCGTGTTATAGGGCAATCCACCGCAGTCCTTACAGCCTGTAAGGGCATGCCAAACCGATGCAACCCCCCATAAAACAAGGCATTCGGACATCACAGATTCGCTGGCGCGGCGCGAGGTTCACAGACTCGCCAGAACGACGAACTGACAGCACATCTTGGTCATCCGATGCAAATTTAAGCGGCCGTTCGGCGGGTCAGAATCGTCCTGCGACGGCTTCCGTGTGACAACATGTCGCACGCTGCGCACACCCAAAATTGCCCCGCGTCACGTTCCGTTCACAAATCCCTACAAGCAAAAACGCCCCGGCCTTCATTCAGGAAGGACCGGGGCGTTTGCGCGATCGGCTCAGCCTTGGCGCTGGCGATTGCGGTAAATGCCCAGCGGCACCAGGATCACCGTCAGCACGAAGGCAACCAGCGCCCACTGTGCCAGGGACAGGCCGAGTACGGGCGGGTACGGGGTGCTGCAGAAGCCATCGACCTGGAAGCCCAGGGGAAACACCTTGGCCAGCGGCAGGTCATCGACGATCGGTTGCAGCACATCGATGCCGCAGCTGACTTGGGGGAAGAACTGGGTGTACACATGATGGCCGGCGGCAGCCACCCCGCCGAGGGCGCTGAGGATCACCAGGCCTTCAAACAGCGTGATCGCGCCCTTGGTGCGCATGGCCGCGCCGATGAACGCGAAGATCGCGATCAGCAACAAGGCGTAGCGTTGCAGGATGCACAGCGGGCATGGCGCCTCGCCCAGCACCACCTGCATGTACAGCGCACCGCCAATCAGCGCCAGGCAGATGATGCCCAGCAACACCAGAAAGCGCCGCTCCCTGCCTAAACGCAATTCGTCACTCATCTCCGTTTCCCTTTGTTTGGTTGTGCCAATGGCCGCAAGTTTACACACAGGGGATGGTTTAAACAGAGGGGGGTTAACGGGGGATTAATCGTGGGAAATGTTGTGGCTGTATGGACGCTATCGCGGGCAAGCCCGGCTCCCACAGGGGATCACACTTCCCTGTGGGAGCCGGGCTTGCCCGCGATGATGCCAACTCGGTTTAACGCCGAATTTTATTCCAGCGCCGCAGCCGGGCCAAAGAACTCGTAGCGGCTTTGTTTCTCGGGTACGCCCAGGGCCTTGAGGTGGCGTTTGATCGCAGCCATGAAGCCTTTAGGGCCGAGGAAGTAGGCATCGATGTCACGCTGCTCAGGCAACCAGGCGGCCAGTTGGTCCTGGCTCAGCAGGCCGACCTTGTCCGCTGCTGGGCTTACGCCGTCGTCTTCGGCATAGCAGTAGTAGCGCTTGAGCTGCGGATGCTTGGCCGCCAGGGTGTCTACCCAGTCGCGGAACGCATGCACCCCGCCGTTGCGTGCGCAGTGGATGAAGTGCACGGGGCGCTCGGTGGCCAGCGCGGCTTCGAGCATTGGCAAAGTCGGCGTGATGCCTACGCCGCCACTGATCAGCACCAACGGTTTATCGCTGGCCGCCAGGGTGAATTCGCCCGACGGCGGGAACAGGTCGATGGTCGCGCCGACATGCATCTGGTCGTGCAGGTAGTTGGACACCCGCCCACCGGCCTCGCGCTTGACGCTGATGCGGTACAGGCCCGAATCGGTCAGGGCCGACAGGGAATAGTTGCGGCGCACTTCCTCGCCCTCCAGCACCAGTTTCATGCCGATGTATTGGCCTGGCGCGGCATTGAGGATCGGGCCGTTGTCCACCGGGGCGAAGTAGAACGAGATGATCTCGTCGCTCTCCTCCACGCGCTTGACCAGCAGGAACGGCCGCGCACCGCGCCAGCCACCGGGCGCCTGGGCTTTCTCTTCATAGATCGCCGCCTCGGCGCCGATCAGGATGTCTGCCAGCTGGCCGTACGCCGCGCCCCAGGCGCTCATCACTTCCGGGGTGGCGATCTCGCTGCCCAGCACTTCGGAAATCGCCCGCAGCAGGCAGGCACCCACGATCGGGTAATGCTCCGGCAGGATCTGCAGGGCCACGTGTTTGTTGATGATCTTGGCCACCAGGTCGCCCAGCTGGTCCAACTGGTCGATATGCCGCGCGTACATCAGCACACCATTGGCCAGCGCACGGGGCTGGTCGCCGCTGGCCTGGTGGGCCTGGTTGAACAGCGGGCGAACCTGCGGGTATTCCGAGAGCATCATGCGATAGAAATGGGTGATCAGCGCTTCACCGCCGCTTTCCAGCAGGGGCACGGTGGATTTGACGATGGCACGGTCTTGGGCACTAAGCATGGGGAGCCTCCTGGGCTTCTTCACTGATTGCCCTTGAATACTCAGTATTCGTGCCAACTAATAAGTCGTTTATTTTCAATGAGTTAAATTAAATGTAGTCAGTATGACTTCCTGCACCTTATAGTCACAAAGACTACAAGGAGTCATTATGACTGCACAATCACTGCTCACTACCCTGCTGCCCCTGGTCGCCGACCTGTCCCGCGAGCTGCCCGAAGGCGAGCGGTACCGCCGCCTGCTGCAAGCCATGCGCGCCCTGCTGCCCTGCGATGCCGCCGCGCTGCTGCGCCTGGACGGTGAGTGGCTGGTGCCGCTCGCGGTGGACGGTTTGAGCGCAGACACCTTGGGCCGGCGCTTCAAGGTCAGCGAACACCCGCGGTTCGGCGTGCTGCTGAGCAGCCCCGGCCCCACGCGCTTTGACAGCGACAGCGAATTGCCCGACCCCTACGACGGCCTGGTGGATGGCCTGCATGGGCAGTTGGAAGTACACGACTGCATGGGCTGCCCGTTGTTCGTCGACGACCAGCCCTGGGGCCTGCTGACCCTGGATGCCCTCGACACCGAGCGCTTCGAACGCGTGGAACTGGACGCCCTGCAAGCCTTCGCCAGCCTCGCCGCCGCCACCGTCAACGTCGCCGAACGCATCGAACGCCTGGCCCTGCGCGCCGAAGACGAACACCAGCGCGCCGAGATCTACCGCCAGGCCAGCGGCCAGCAGCACAAGGAAATGATCGGCCAGAGCAAAAGCCACAAGCGCCTGGTGGAAGAGATCAAGCTGGTCGGCGGCAGCGACCTCACCGTGCTGATCACCGGCGAAACCGGAGTGGGCAAAGAGCTGGTCGCACAGGCCATCCATGCCGCATCGGCCCGTGCGGACAAACCATTGATCAGCCTCAACTGCGCCGCCCTGCCGGAAACCCTGGTGGAGAGCGAATTGTTCGGCCACGTGCGCGGCGCCTTTACCGGCGCCTTGAACGAACGCCGTGGCAAGTTCGAACTGGCCAATGGCGGTACCCTGTTCCTCGATGAAGTGGGCGAGCTGTCGCTGACCGTGCAAGCCAAGCTGCTGCGGGTGCTGCAAAGCGGCCAGTTGCAGCGCTTGGGGTCGGACAAGGAGCACCAGGTGGACGTGCGCCTGATTGCCGCCACCAACCGCGACCTCGCCGACGAAGTGCGCAATGGTCGCTATCGCGCCGACTTCTACCACCGCCTCAGCGTGTACCCGCTGCAAGTGCCGGCGCTGCGTGAGCGCGGGCGCGATGTGTTGCTGCTGGCCGGTTTCTTTCTCGAACAGAACCGTTCACGCATGGGCCTGGGCAGCCTGCGCCTGACCAGCGAAGCCCAGGCGGCACTGCTGGCCTATAACTGGCCGGGCAATGTGCGGGAGCTGGAACATTTGATCGGACGCAGCGCACTCAAAGCCCTGGGAAACTGTCGCGAACGTCCGAAGATTCTGAGCCTGAACGCCCAGGACCTGGACCTGCCCGATGTCAGCGCGCCGGTGCTCGACGAACCGGTCGATGCGGTGCCCAGCGTGACCGGCGACCTGCGCCAGGCCACCGAACACTATCAACGCCAGATCATCAGTGCCTGCCTGGAACGCCACCAGCACAACTGGGCCAGCGCCGCCCGTGAACTCGGGCTGGACCGCGCCAACCTGGGCCGCATGGCCAAGCGCCTCGGAATGAAGTAGTAAGATCACCCCAATCTAAATGTGGCAGCTGGCTTGCCTGCGATAGCGGTGACCCCGTCAGATAAGCCGGCTGACACACCGCCATCGCAGGCAAGCCAGCTCCCACACTAGACAGCCTTCGCGTTGAAAACCGGGCTCGTAACCTTGGGCTTACGAAACACCAACACATTCCCCAACATCACCAACACCAACCCCGCCAGCGCCGGTGCGGTCCACTGGTACCCTTCGGCAAACGCCGAGACGTTCAGCGCTACAACCGGGAACAGCACCGTGCAATACGCCGCCCGCTCCGGCCCCATGCGCCCGACGAGCGTCAGGTACGCGGTAAAGCCAATCACCGACCCCGGAATCACCAGGTACCACAGCGCACCGAGGTAGCGCGCGCTCCAGTCCATCTCAAACGGAATACCGCGCACCAGGCAGTAAGTCGCCAGCATCAGCGCCCCATACAACATGCCCCAGGCATTGGTGGTCAGCGGCTTGAGCCCGGCCTTCTGCTGCAGGCTCGAGAGCATATTGCCGGCCGAGAAACACATAGTCCCCAGCAATGCCAAACCCAAGCCGAGCAGGGTCTGCGGACTGGCGGTGTGCCCGGCCAGCTCCGGCCAGAACAGCAGGCCCAAGCCCGCCAAGCCCAGGCCGCCGCCCATCAACACATTGCGCGCCACGCGCTGGCCGAAAAACACCCGGGCGTTCAGCGCGTTCCACAAGGTCGCCGTGGAAAACACCACTGCCACAAGGCCGCTGGGGATCCACTGGCTCGCGGTGAGAAAGCACATGAAGTTGACGCAGAACAGGCACAAGCCCTGGGCCAGGCAGATCAGGTGCCCGCGCCGGTTCATCAGTTGCAACTTGCGGCTGAGCAGCAACAGCACAAACAGCACCAGCGCCGCCAGGCCGAAGCGATAGACGATGGACACAGGAATCGCCACCACGCCCAATTGCCACTTGAGGGCAATCCAGGTGGTGCCCCAGATCAGCACGGTGAGTAAATACAAGGAAAGGTTCATAGCGGGCTCCATCGATTGAGCCACAGTGTGCCTCCCAACCCAGGGCGCGCTCTTGCACAATCTTGCGCTTTTGTCGGGTGGTGGGCTCACAGCGCCAGCCGCGGGGAGTAGGATGCAAGCGTCGGAGAGTACGAACCATGCCTGATCTGGAATCCCTGCAAGTCTTCCAAGCCCTTAACCGCTCGCCCAACGCACGCCTCGAAGCCTGTGCCGAGCTCGGTGATGGCTTGTCTGCGGCCTTGTGGAGCAACCACCACGACTCGCAGGACTACCAGGCGCCGACGCACCACACTTTGTCGTGCTACATCGGCGGCGGCACCGGCACGTTCCGGCGCGACCAGCCCGGCACCAAGGGCGGCCCCGACAAGTTGTGCATCCTGCCAGCCGAGCATCGGTCGGCGTGGGTGATCAACGGCGAGATCCGCCTGGCCCACGTGTATTTCAGCCCGGAGCAATTTGCCCTGGGTTGCGTCACCCTGCTCGACCGCGAACCGCGCACTCTGCAATTGCGCGAAAGCACCTTCCTGGAAGACGCCCGCCTGACCCGGCGCTTTCACCAGTTGATCGCGCTGAACTGGCACGAGCCCGCCGAGCGCCTGCTGACCAGCAGCCTGGCCCATGAAATGCTCAGCCATACCTTGCTCAGCCAAGTCGGTGCCCGCGAAGGACTGCGCCTCAAAGGCGGGCTGGCGGCGCACCAGCGGCGGCTGTTGGTGGAGTACATCGACCAGCACCTGGAAGACCCGATCAGCCTGGGTCAACTGGCCGGGATGTGTGCGCTGTCGGAATACCATTTCGCGCGGATGTTCCGCCAAAGCTTCGGCCTGCCGCCCCATCAGTACTTGCTGGCACGCCGCCTCACCCGCGCCCAGGCCCTGTTGCGCAGGGGTGCCCTGCCCTTGAATGAGATCGCCTTGATGTGCGGTTTCTCCAGCGCCAGCCACTTCACCCACCGCTTCCGCCAAGCCATGGGCGCGACACCCGGCGAGTATCGCCAGGCGTTCTGCGCTTAGGTCATCAGCCCCAGGGTCTTGGCCTTGGCCACCGCTTGCGTGCGCCGCTCCACGCCCAGCTTGCTGTGGATGCGCCGCGCGTGGGTCTTGACCGTGTGCAGGGAGATAAACAGGCGGTCGGCAATTTCCAGGTTGGAGTTGCCGAGGGCGATCAACTGCAGCACTTCCAGCTCGCGCTGGCTCAGAGGGTTCTCCACGGTGCCTGGCGTGGACGCCTGGGGCTCCATGCCCAGTTCACTCAGTAACCCCGGCGAGCGCAACCGCAACTCGCGGATCGCCTGTTGCACCTGGCAGCGCGCCGCCAGCTCCAGCCCGGTTTGCAACGAACGACGCGCCAGAGCAGGGTCGCCGACTTGCCAGGCGACCTCACCGAGGACCAGGTGCAGCTCGGTTTCCAGGCAGAGCATGCCGCGCTTGTGGGTGGTTTCCAGCAAGGCCGTGAGCCGTGCCACGGCTTGATCGGCGCAGCCCAGTTTTACTTCCGCCAGCACCAGCAGGTATTCCAGGCGCGGGATCAGCTCCAGGGTAGCCGGCGGCGCCTGCTTCGCCTGGGGCCCACGGAAGTGGCGAAGCACACGCCGCACCGCTTCCACCGTCAGTTCGGCGCGGCCCTGCTGCAGCCAGAAGTGCCCGCTGACCAGCAGCAACACCGCGCGGTACACCGTGTCGGGCACTTGGCGTTGCTGCATCAAGCGTTCGGCCTCGCGCAACTGCACAAAGGCCTGGGCGTAATCACCCCGGTTGGCGGCCAGCAGCGCCAGGCCGAGAAAGCCGTAGAGCACGCGTTTGTCCTGGCTGTGCAGGCACATAGCCAAGCCTGTTTCGAAACAGTCGGAGGCCAGGTTGTCTTGGCCCTGGCGCAACGCCAGATGCCCGCGCCGCAAGGCGATGCGCCCGACCAACGGCCCAGCCGTGAGCCGCTGCTTGAGCAGCATCGCCTGCACGTTTTCCAGCAGGCTTTGCGCCCGATAAGGGGCGCCGCGCTGTTCCAGCAATTGCGCATGGTCCAGTTCAAGCAACGCCTCAAGCAGCAGCGAGCCATGGGCTCGCGCGAGGCACAACGCTTCACGGCTCAGGGCCTGGGCGACATCCAGCTCGCCGCGCAGCAAGGCTTGCTGAGTCAGGCCCGACAGGCACATCAGCCGCGAGGTCCAGGCGCTGTCGGGCAAAGCGTGCAGCGCTTCAAGGAAATGTTCGCGAGAACGCTCGGCATCGCCGCCCAGGTGCAGCAGCCAACCCCACTGTGCCTGCCAGCGCGCCAGCAGGTAGCGCTGCTGCGCCGCCGTCGGTTGCGGGGCGAACCGCGCCAGTTGGTCGATGCATTGCGCGGCCTGGTCGAAGCGCCCGGCGAACAGCAACGCCGCCGTCACCAGCCCCACCAGTTGCGCCGAACCGAGCATCAATTCATCGCCATGCTGATCATGCAGGCGCAACAGCAGCACCGCATTCTGCTGGCGGAACAGGTCCTCGAAACTGAAATGCTGCAACAGGCTCACGGCCACTTCATATTCTTCGGCCAGCAACGCGTGCTCAAACGCGGCCTGCCAGTCCTGTTCGGTGGTGAACCATTGGCAGGCCCGTCGGTGCCAGGAGCGCTTGGCCGGCCAGGGTTCATCCCGCAGCAATCGGCCCAGCGGTGCAAAGACCTGCAGCCAGTCGGTGTCCTCCCAGGGCTGGATGAACGCGCCGAGGGCCTGCAGATCGCGCAGGTACTGGTCACCGTCGCCAAAACCGAACAGGTGCTCGCACAGTCCTGGGTTGAAGCGCGGCAGATGGGCCAGCACGCGCCAGGCTTCGGCCAATTCGGGGGGCAAGGTGCTGAACAGCTCGTGCTGCAAGTAATCGAGCAAGGTCTTTTCCGGGTGGGCATCGCCGAGCAAGGCAATGCGCACACCCGCACACCAGCCGGCACTGAACTGCAACACGCTGTCGACGGTTTGCCCCGGCGCGTGGATGAGCAGTTGCTGGATCTCGGCCGGGGTGAACGCCAGGTCGGTGCCGCACTCCAGCAGTTCATCGTCCAGCAGCAACCGAGGCCAGTTGCACAAGGGGCGCCGCCGCGCGCCCAGCCACCAGGTCAATGCCGGGCTGCCAAGGGTGAGCAGGCGGTCGAGCAAGGCATCGGTGTCGGGCGTGGGCAAGCGGCAGAAGTCATCGAGAAACAACCACGCCGGGGTCTGCCAGCGCGCAAGGTCCGCCAGCAGTGTTGCTTCGTCGGTGAACGTCAAGCCAAGACTCTGTGCCAGGCGCTGGCAGAAATCGCTCGGGCTCAGGGCCGCACCATTGAGCGGCAACCAGTACACCTGGCACCCCGCTGGCGCCTGCAACGCGCATTCGGCCAGCAACGCACTCTTGCCGCTGCCACCCGGCGCGCAGAGCAATTTGACCCTGGCCGGCGCCGCCAGCAAAGGCTCGGCCAGGCGTGGGCGCAGCAGATGGTGGGCGGACAGCCGAGGCATGAATCCAGGACGGTCCAGGCAGCGTGTCATGGCGGTCATTGCTGCATCCTGCGTTCTTATTGTTATGCAACCTGACGCCTACCCTAGTCCTGTGGTTGGCGGTTGTTGAAGAAGTATTCAGCGGGGTGATTGACGGGCATAAAATTCAAGGCATTCACAACCCAATGTGGGAGCGGGCTTGCTCGCGAAAGCGGTGGATCAGTCTAGGAATTCGGTGACTGACACGCCGCATTCGCGAGCAAGCCCGCTCCCACATTGGAGTTGCATTTCATATCGGGATTGCATTTCACATCGGGGTCAGCGCACGCCTTCGGCCCTCAACGCAGCCGGCGTGTAGTCCGCCGCCTTGGCATTGAAACCGAACACAAAACTGCTTTTCTCCTCGTTCTTCATGCCCAGCGCGATGTAGCGTCCGGCGATGATGTCGTACAGGGTTTCCACGGTATAAGCCGGGGTCTGGTGGTTGTAGTAGAACTGCGCATGCCCCTCCGCCACCCGCCACAGTTGGCCACGGCCATCGTAGTGGTCCACCAGCGCTACCTGCCAGCTGTCTTCGTCGATGTAAATGTGGCGCTTGGCGTAGATATGCCGCTCGCTCGGCTTGACCGTGCCCACCACTTCCCACACGCGGTGCAGCTCATAGCGGGTCAGGTCCTGGTTGATGTGGCCGGCCTTGATGATGTCGTCGTACTTGAGCGTCGGCTGGTCGAGCTTGTAGCTGTTGTAGGGAATGTACATCTCCTTCTTGCCCACCAGCTTCCAGTCGTAACGGTCCGGGGCGCCGGAGAACATGTCGAAGTTGTCGGACGTGCGCAAGCCATCGGACGCGGTACCCGGCCCGTCATACGCCACCTGCGGCGCCCGGCGTACGCGGCGCTGCCCGGCGTTGTAGATCCACGCCAGGCGCGGCTCCTTCACTTGGTCGAGGGTTTCATGCACCAGCAGCACGTTGCCGGCCAAACGCGCCGGTGCGGTCACCGACTGCTTGAAGAAGGTCAGCACGTTGGCCGCCTTGGCCGGGTCCATGTCGGGGATCAGTTGCGGCACGGCCACTTCTTCCTCGAAGCGGATCGGCGTGTAGCTGCCGTTGGTCTGCGGAGTGGCCTGGGTGATGATGCGGCGCAGGTTGCCGCCGTGATAACGGGTGATGTGGTTCCACAGTACTTCCACGCCATTCTTAGGGATCGGGAACGCGTAGTAGCGGTTGCCGGTGAAGTTCTCCAGGCCGTTGCCGTCATTGATCGGCTTGACGTTCAGCGCGCTGCGCTTGATCGATTCGTAGATTTCCGGCGGCAGGTTGACCGTACGGTGGGTCGGGTACACCGGGATCTTGTAGGTCTCGGGGTAGCGCTTGAACATCGCCACCTGGCCATCGGAGAGTTTGTCCTTGTACTTGTCGACGGTGGCGGCGGTGATCACGAACAGCGGTTTTTCACTGGCAAACGGGTCGGCCAGGAAGCCCTTGCTGTCCACCGCGCCGGCGTTCTTCGGGATGCCGCCGGTCCAGGCCGGAATCGAACCGTCGGCGTTGCCGGCTTTTTCGGCGCCTACCGGGGTCAGCGTGGTGCCGAGCTTGGCGGCCTCGTCCGGTGACACGGCAGCCATCACGTTGACCGCCAACAGGCTGAGGGCCATTACCGCAAATATCTTACGCATAGAGTCTTGTCCTTCTTTAAGCCAGATCAGAAGTTCACGCCGAAGCTGAGGGCGAGGAAGTCGCGGTCGGTCAGGGTGTTGTAGTCGCCGCCAAAAAAGTCGGTGTAGCTGAGGCTGGCGGTGTAGGTGTTGCGGTAGTCCGCGTCGACACCCGCGCTGATGGCCTTGGCGCCCTTGTTGAACAGGCCGTTGGGGCCATAGCCGGCGACGTCATGGGACCAGGACAGGTTAGGCTTGAGGTTGATCCCGGCAATCACGTTGTTGTAGTCCAGGATCGCCCGCGCGCGGTAGCCCCAGGAGGTGGAGGTGACGAAACCGTCGGTGTCACCCTGGAAACCATAGGCGCCATACACCGAGTCGCGGCCGTAGCGCAGTTTGGATTTATCCTCCAGGCCTGCGACGTGCACGATGGCCGCTTCACCGACCACCGTCAGGCGCTCGGCGCCCAGGACCTGGTCGAAGAACTGGGTCATGGAGCTTTGGATCTGGGTGATTTCTTTACGGCGATAGCCTTTGTTGTCGTCGCCGAAGTTGCTGCGGATGGGTGAGGCCAGTTGGCCGGCGACGGGGTTGATCAGGGCCAGGGTCAAATCGGTGGTATTGAGTTGCACCGGGGCATTGGGCCGGTAGCTGATCTCACCGGTCCACGCGGTGCCGGTGGGCAACGTGGTGGAGAAGCTGGCACCGAACAGGCGGATATCTTCCGGGTAGTCGAGGTAGTACTGGCCGCGGCCGAGCATCAGGCTTTGTACCAGGCCCGCGCCGGAGCCCGGCGCCAGGCCGTTGGCGGTACCGGCGATCGCGCCGAGCGTGGCCAGGCTGGTGTTGTTGGTGATGGTGCCCACCGTCGGCGTGCGGCTGTGGTAGTTCATGAAGTACAGACCGTACTCGGTGTCGTCCCCCAACCAGCGCAATGCGGCGCCGAACTGACCGGAATCACGCGCGTCGCGGTCGCCGGCGCGGCGTACGATCACCCCTTCATTGGTCACGCCAAACCCTTGGCCAAATGCCGCCGCCACCGGTTGCAGAGGGGCAATCGCCGGGTTGCCCACGGTGTAGTTATTGGTGCACCCGTCCGCCGCCACATCGCCGCCGAAGAAGGTGCCGCAGTTATCCAGCACCGTCTGGTCCCATTCCAACTGGTAGAAACCTTCTACCGTCAGTTGGTTGGTGAGGCTCTGGGACGCGAACAGCATGTTGACCGGGATCAGCCCTTCCTTGATCTCGGCACCCGGACGGCGGAACGCAGACACGTCGATCGGGTTGATGCTGTTGATGGAGTTACCGATGAAGGTACTTTCGCCCCAGCTCACTACCTGCTTGCCCGCACGCACAGTGCCCGGCAGATCACCCAGCGAGTAGTTGTGATACACGAATGCATCGAGGATCTGCGCACCGCTGGATTTGGCGCCTTCCTTGCGGTTGTGGTCGCTGATCGGTTTGAACTCGCGGTCTTCGTCCTTCAGTTCGAAGTCGTACCAGTACTTGCCCCGCACGAACACGCCCGTGTCGCCGTATTTCAGCTCAAGGTCGTGCAGCCCCTTGAAGATCTTGGAGAAGGTCTCGCCCTTTTTGAAGTTCAAGCGCCCGTCATCACCGGTAGACGCCTGGCCGGTACCGCCGTTGACGGTGCCCACCAACTTCTTGTCGGCATCGCGCATGCCCCAGCTCGCGCCCACCGACAGCGAGGAATCGAATTGCCCTTCGATCTCGCCAATGTTGAATGAAACAGCCTGTGCCTGGGCACAGCATCCCAACGCAACCGCAGCGGCCAGCGCCTGTGGCCTGAAGATGGCGCGCATTGTTGTTCTTGTCATGCGTCTTCCCCGGTGAGTGACAGAAGGCCCCACCCTACTGCCGCCCATCAGGAGCGATAAGCGCACCAAGGAGGGATTCGTGTTGTCGCTCGAAAGGATGACAAGCCGCTCTGGCCGGGGTCTGGACGCAGGCATGCATCGGGTGGATGGCGGGTTATCAGGAGAATGGATAGCGGGCCAAGCCACTGTTGCTGATTCGGCAACAGTCCTTGTCATGAATCAGCATTACTCATCTTGTTACAAGCGGCTATTCTTACCGGACTTTCAGGGCAAACGGCCCGCTTCCCCAACCGGAAGGAAAGCCTTTTTCAGATGGATTGATGCCTGTTTTCAATCTGTTACCGGTGTTCACTGACGTTGATTTATCGCTCCTTGATCCAACGTCTTACTTCAGCCGCTGCGTTTGCAGCGGCTTTTTTTTGCCCGGAACAAAACGGGGCGCCATCAGCGCCCCGTGGGATTCAAGCTTTTTCAGGCAACGATCACAGGCTGTACTTCTGCAAATTGGCCATCATCTCCTTCAACGCCTCGATGTTGTCCTTGGGGTGAGCCGCACCGTCGAAGTCGCAAATCTGCTGCCAGTGTGCCGCCACATCTTCTGGCGAGAAGCCGGCCTCCGGGTCAAAGCCCACGCCCAGGCTGCGCTCCCAGCGGGTCTTGCCGATCCAGCCGCCGCCCACTTCAAACAGCCCCGAGGTTTCCTGGCACGCGTCGCTGCCCAGGTACACCACCAAGGGACTGACCAGCTCCGGCTTGAGGCGCTCGAACACTTGCGGTGGGATCAGGCCTTCGGTCATGCGCGTGCCGCCTGTTGGCGCGATGGCGTTGACCAGGATGTTGTTCTTGCGCCCTTCCAGCGCGAGGGTGCGGGTGAGGCCGTACAGGCCAAGCTTGGCCATGCCGTAGTTGGACTGGCCGAAGTTGCCGTAGATGCCCGAGGTTGACGCGGTAAAGATCACCCGGCCGTAGCCTTGCTCGCGCAGATGGGGCCAGGCGGCGCGGGTGACTTTGTAGGCGCCTTCGACATGCACCCGGTAAACCAGGTCCCAGTCGCTGTCTTCCATTTTGTGGAAGGTCTTGTCGCGCAGGATGCCAGCGTTATTGACCACCACATCGATTCGGCCGAAAGCATCGAGGGCGTTCTGCACGATCTTGTCACCGTCGGTGACAGAGTCATGGTTGGCCTCGGCGATACCGCCCGCTTCACGGATCTCGGCCACCACCCGGTCGGCGGCGGAGGCGTTGGCGCCTTCGCCTTGGGTGGAGCCCCCCAGATCGTTGACCAGTACTTTGGCGCCATGCTTAGCGAACAACAGCGCATGGGCCCGGCCCAATCCACCGCCGGCACCGGTGACGATCACGACCTTATCCTGGAACTGCACTGACTCACTCATACCGAACTCCAATGGCGACAATGGGAATAGGTCGAGTGTCAGGCACGGGGGCCAGGGTCACAATAACCACGATTGAGCCTGAATAGTGCTCGATAAGGCAGAGGGATGATCATGGAGGAGCGGGCTTGCCTGCGATGCAAGCGCCTAGGTCTTTCAGTTGAAGCGCAGCGATGCTATCGCAGGCAAGCCAACTCCAACACCGGGCCGGCAAGACGCTCGCGAAACGCCAGGTAGTGCTTGAGCACCTGCACCGGCGCCTCGATCTGCGGGTAGTGGCCGATATTGGCCAGCAACACCGTGTCGGCGTGGGGCACCAACTCGTGATAACGCTGGACCATGTGGGCGCCGGAAATCGGGTCGAGCTCGCCATCGATCACCCGCAGCGGTACTTCACCCTGCTGCATCGCGTACACCCATCGCTCACGCAGGCGCCGACGCTGGGGGATATAGGCGATGAGCTTGTGCAGGATGCGCGTGCCTTCGTGGCAATCGATCAAGCTCCAGAAATCATCCAGCGCGCTTTCGCTGGGGCGAGTGGTGGGGCCGAAAATCTGATTGAAGCTGTTCGCCAGGGCGTTGCGCCCGAATGCGCGGCCGATCATCCAGCCCAGTGGGCTGAGCAAGAGCTTTTGCACCAGGGCCGGGCGATGGGTTTCGGGGAACAGCCCACCGTTGAGAAACACACAGCTGGCCATGTGGAAGCGACCTTCATAGTGCCGGGCCAGCAGTTCCTGGGCGACGCTGTCGCCGTAGTCATGAGCCAGCACATGCACCGGCTGCTCCACGCGCAGGTGCTCCAGCAGCGCCTGTTGCAGATCCGCCTGTTCCAGCAGGCAGTAACCATGGTCCAGGGGTTTGGCCGAATCGCCAAAGCCGAGCATGTCGCAGGCGATCACCAGGTTGCGCTGGGCCAGGGGCTGCCACAGGTAATGCCAGTCCCAGCTGGCCGTGGGGAAGCCATGGATCAACAGCAACGGTTCACCCTGCCCCGCCACCCAGTAGCGGATGGTGCGGCCGTTGAAGTCGAACGTCTGGCTGCGTTTGCGCCAGACACTCAGCGGGATCTCGGCGAGTGGCATCAGCTTCTATACCCAGGGTCTTGAGCGTCCAATGTGCGCAGCAACGCCGGCCAGGCCAGCGCGCCCCCCATACCTTGTGCGCTCTTCGTGACAGCCGCCACCATCGCCTTGGCACCGGCGAGAATCTGCGGCCCGATGGCGATTAATTCGGCACCGCCGTTTTGCGCCAGCACCTGGATATCGCAGGCACGCTGGAAGGTAAACATCATCAAGAAGGTGTCGGCGATGGTGCTGCCACAGGTCAGCAGGCCGTGGTTGTGCAGCATCAGGAAGTTGTTTTCACCCAGGTCGGCCTGCAGGCGGGCCTTCTCTTCGTGGTTCAGCGCCACGCCTTCGTAGGCGTGATAGGCCAGGCTCGACAGTACGAATATCGATTGCTGGCTGATCGGCAACACGCCCTGCTTCTGCGCCGCCACCGCAACACCGGCGGCGGTGTGGGTATGCAGCACGCAGGTCACGTCGTGACGCACTTCGTGGATGGCGCTGTGGATGGTGTAGCCCGCAGGGTTGATCTCGTAGGGGCTGTCCATCAGCTTGTTGCCGGCCTGGTCGACCTTGACCAGGCTCGACGCCGTGATCTCATGGAACATCAGCCCATACGGGTTGATCAGGAAGTCATCAGTGCCGGGCACCTTGGCCGAGATATGGGTGAAGATCAGGTCATCCCAACCGTGCATCGCCACCAGGCGATAGCAGGCTGCCAGGTCGACGCGGGTTTGCCATTCGGCGGCGCTGACCTGATCTTTGACATTCTGTGGCGATAGAACGGTAGCTAGGCTCACGGCAATGACCTCCTTGGCGCACTTTGTTATTGTTTTTTTGAGTGAAGGGCCAGTCTAGTCAGACCGCGAGGCCGCCGGAGTTGCCTTGGCAGCCAGCTTGATGACCGTACGAGTCAGCGTTGAGAATAGTTGAAATCCGCACAATCGGCGTCAGAGAAGTGCCGCCAATAAAGGCGCAGCGAACAGGTTGAGCAAGCCGGTCAGGACCATCACCAAACCGGCGACCGAGCCCTCTTCGCCACCCACCTCATGGGCGCGACTCACGCCGGCACCGTGGGCCCCCACGCCGAACAGCGCGCCGCGTGCAAGCGGGGTGCGCAGTGGCAGCCACTTGAGCAGCACACCGCCAAGCATGGCGCCGAACACACCGGTGAACATCACGAACACGGCGGTCAATTCCGGCACGCCGCCAAGGTCGGAAGACACCGGCATGGCGAACGGTGTGGTGATGGAGCGCGGCACCAGGGACATGGTCACCGAGCTGTCCAGGGCCAGGGCCTTGGCCAAGCCGAACGAGGTGGCAATGGACGCCGCGCTGCCCGCGACCATCCCCAGCAACAACGCCGACCAGTGCCGCGCCAGCAAGCGGCGTTGCTGCCAAATCGGCACGGCAAACGCCACGGTCACCGGGCCCAGCACCAGCATCAGCCAGTGGGTGTCGGCGGAATACTCGGCGTAAGCGGTGTTCATCGGCACAGCCACCGCCAGCAACAGCACCGGTACGAGGATCAACGGCGACAGCAGGTAACGTCCGGTGCGGCGATAGATCCAGCGGCTAAAGATGTAGGCGCCCAGAGTGAGAGCGAGCCAGAACACCGGCATCAGCTCAAGCTTCATGGCGCAGCCTCCAGCGGCACACCAGTTCCACGGTGAACGCCGTGACCAGCATCACCGCCAGGGTGCTCACGCCAATGACCAGCAGGATCCGCCAGCCGTCGTTGCGTAGCAGGCCGCCGTAGTCCAGCAGGCTCATCAACGCAGGGATAAAGAACAGCAGCATCTCGGCCATCAACACACCCGCCCCCAATTGCAGGGCTGCCGGTTTGACCAGGCCACTGGCGAAGGTTGCCAGCAGCAAGCCCAAGCCCACCACTCCGCCCGGCACCGGCCATGCCAACCATGTCGCCAGTTGGCAGCCGAGCAGGTAAATGGCCAACAGCACGACCAGTTCAATCATCAGACGGGTGAAACGTTTCATGGGCTTTGGGTCCTCGCAGGCCTTCATTTTAAAGAGGCCTGCCCTATCCCCACAGCGAATTGTTAGACTGCCAGCTATTCCAATCTGGAATTCAAGCCATGGAATTCAAGCAACTGCGCAGTTTTGTCGAAGTCATCCACCGGGGTGGCTTCACCCAGGCCGGGAAAACCCTGCACATCAGCCAGTCCGCCGTCAGCAAGCAAGTGGCCCAGCTGGAACAAAGCCTCGGCACGCCGCTGCTGGAGCGCACGGGATCGCAGATCCGCCTGACCGCCACCGGCGAGGTGGTGCTGCAGCGAGCCGAAGCCATGCTGCGCCTGCAGAGCGAATTGCTCAGTGAGTTGGATGATATGCAGCAACTGACCCGTGGCGAGTTGCGCCTGGGCTTGCCGCTCCTGGCGGGCGATACATTGTTCGCCTGGCTGTTTGCCGAGTACCGCAGGCGCTACCCGAAGGTCACTATCCAGTTGCTGGAAGGCGGCAGCCGCACGATTGAACACGCGATTCTCAATGGGGAGTTGGATGTGGGCGGCTGCCTGATGTCCAGTGACCCGGCATTCGCCCGGCAGGCCTTCTGTGATGAACCACTCGACGCCCTGCTGCCGATGGATCACCCCCTGGCGCACAACGCACAGGTGCGCCTGGAAGAACTGGCGGACACACCGTTCCTGATGTACCAACGCAGCTTTGTGCTCAATGACCGGTTGATCCAGGCCTGCCAGCAGGTGGGCTTTACCCCGAGGGAGATCGGCCGCAGTGGCCAGGCTGACTTTCTCGCCGCGCTGGTTGCGGCCGGCCAGGGCGTAGTGCTGCTGCCCAGCGTGGTCGCCCGCGGGCTGGTGCGACCGGGTGTGGTGCGCCTCACTTTGAAAGCGCCCGATTACCTGCGCTGGGACATTGCATTTACCTGGCGTGAGGGCGCCTATCTGTCGAAAGCCGCCCAGGCCTGGCTGGCGTTGTTGCGCGAGTTTCCGGTCAGCCGCGCAGTGCAGTGACCAGCTCGGCCAGCCACGGTTCGGCGTCGGTTTCCGGGGTGACACTTTCACTGGCGTCCAGGCGCAGCATCGGCAGCACTTCGCGCACGCCCAGTTCGGCAAACAGCTCGCGCATTTGCTCGCCGCCGCCGCAGAAGGTGTCGCCATAGCTGGCGTCGCCCAGGCCGATCACCGCACCCGGCAGGCCACGCCAGGCGGCGGGCAGTTGGTCGCGAAGGTTGGAGTACAGCGGTTGCAGGTTGTCGGGGAGTTCGCCCATGCCGGTGGTGGAGGTCACTGCCAGAAATGCATCCGGCGCAAACGCCTGTACATCCGCCAGGCTGGCGCGAGCGTTGTGCCACGCCTCGAAACCGGCGGCATTGAGAATATCGGCAGCGTGGCGAGCGACTTCTTCAGCAGTGCCGTAGACCGAGCCGGAAAGGATGGCGACTTTCATCAATCTGATCCTGTAGTTGAGCGAAAGCGTGGGATATTAGCAGCTCGACCGCCCCCTACAAAAAAACGTCACGCCCGATGGAAACATTGCCACGGTGCCTTAGACTTGCGGCACCTCAAATGGATGGATCCACCTGCATGATTAACGCCCAATTGATGCAAATGGTCATCGACGCCTCGAATGACGGCATCGTTATCGCCGAACGGGAAGGCAGGGATCTGCCGCTGATCTATGTCAATCCGGCCTTCGAGCGGATGACCGGCTATACGCGTGACGAAATTCTGTACCAGGATTGCCGTTTCCTGCAGGCCGGTGACCGCGACCAACCCGCCCTGATCGCCATTCGCGAAGCCCTCAGCGCCGGCGCCAGTTGCCGCGAAACCTTGCGCAACTACCGCAAGGACGGCACGCATTTCTGGAATGAGCTGTCGCTGTCCACCACTTACAACCCGGCGGACAAACAGACGTACTTCGTTGGCGTGCAAAAAGATGTGACGGTTCAGGTCAAAGCCCAGCAGCGTGTGGTGCAACTGGAGGCGCAAGTCGCGGAGCTCAAGGCCGAACTGGCGGCGCTCAAAGCGACGAGTGGATCTAACAAAAATTAGAAAAAATAGTCATTAAGAGGATAATGGCTTTTTAATACCTACCCGCCCCGTTGAGCAAGCCCCATGCAACGCGATGCACTCCTGACGCAGGACGAGCTGGATTTCATCCAGACCATGCAGCACAACCCGCAATTGAACCTGCGTGATGCGTCGTCGAGCTTGACGGTCAACGGCGGGGCGCAGATTCGCGACCTCCTCACTCGCTTGGCTGCCCACGACCACGTCACCATCCAGGCACAGTTCGACAACCAGCAACTCACCTTCCCGCTGCACCTGGTGGAAGATGAGTTTCATGCCGTTCACCTGCGCCTGGGCGTGCCGAGTATTTTCGAAGACGGGCCGATGATCCGCCCGTGGCGACTGGCGCTCGAAACGCCGGTGGCCCTGGAAAATATCAAGGGCAACCCGGGCGCGCTGTGGGTGCATGAGGTGTCGTTCAAGGGTGTGCTGGTCGAGATTCGCGGCCGGATCAAGCCACCGAAAACCTTTTCCCTATGGTTCAGCCCTTCGGGTTACGAACGCATCGCGGTGCGCGGAACCTTCGAACGGGAAACCGCACGCGGCCTGTTCGCTTATCGGCTCAGCCAGGGCGATGCCGATGAAACCGAGCGCCTGCGCCAGTTCATCCTGCACCAGCACCGCCTGGCCCATCCTGAAGTGCACACCTGAAATCAGGTATCCAAGCCGCCGCTCAGGAATTGCTGCAAGCGGCGCTGCATCAGCCGCCCCTCATTGCCCAGGCAGCCGATTGACGAACCGGCGAGGCTGTCCTGCGCCAAGTCCGCGGCATCACCGGCCAGCAGCAAGGGGCAATCGAGGGTCAGCGCCAGCCGCTTGAGCCGCAACGGCAGCTCACTGCCGGGGGCGCGATTGGAAAACAGCACCAAGGCTTGCGGTTGGGTCTTCTCGCAGACCAGTGTCAGTTCATCAAAGGGCTGGCCCACACCCAGGAGCTTGACGGCAAGTTTTTCACCCGTCAGCAGCAGGCCCGCGACCAACAGCTCCAGCTCGCGACATTCTCCGGCAATGGCTGCCAGCAGAACCCGTGGCAGCGGCGTGGCGGCGATCACCTGCAGCCGTTGCGCGGTGCGCGAGCGCAGGAAGTTATCGAAAAACAACCACTCGCTGGCCTGGCCGAAGCGCCCTTGATGACGCAACAACGATTGCCAGAGCGGCATGAGAATGTCTTGAAAGACCACGGCAAGCGGATAGGCAGAAAAAATCTGGCCGTACAGCCGGTCCAGTTGGCGGTCATCGAAGGCGCTGATTGCACTGCGCAATTGCCCGTGCCACTGAGCCCACTCCAAGCCGTCTCCAGGAGCCGTACCGGTTTCGCCGAGCGGCTCGCCGCGCGCGAGGATCTTGCCGACTTTGCTCACTGCAACGCCGCGTTCGATCCAGTCGAGAATACGGTGCACCGTGTCGATATCGGTGCGCGAATACAACCGGTGCCCGCTTTCGGTGCGGATAGGCTGGATGAGGCCGTAGCGCCGCTCCCAGGCACGCAAGGTGACCGGGTTGACGCCCGTCAGCCGAGCGACTTCGCGAATCGGCAAAAGGTCATCGGAAACAGCAACGCGGTCAGGGGTCATTTCGCGCTGCAGAGCAATAGTTTCGGGCATCAGAGGTCAAGAACATCCGTGTCAATTTGGGTCCTATTTAACGCTTATTCGGCCGAGCGATTCAAGCCGCGCGGCGAACCGACAGAAGTGTCTGGCGTATTTCAATAAAACAGGAATAATCCTTGCCTGCTTTTTCAAGGCGCAGCCGCATCACCCCGCGGCTGCACCTGGTGCCGTACCTACCCGGTCACGTGCCCCCCTTTATTTGGAGATACACAATGTCTACCTCTCCCGTCACCTTGATGGTTGCGCGTCGCGTGGCCAAAGGGCGCTACGAAGAACTGATGGCCTGGCTGCGCGAAGGCGAGCAATTGGCCACGGACTTTCCCGGCTACCTGGGTTCAGGCGTCCTGGCACCGCCGCCCAATGATGATGAATTCCAGATCATTTTCCGCTTCGCCGATGAAAAGACCCTGCATGCCTGGGAGTTTTCCGCCTCCCGCAGCGCGTGGCTGAGCCGTGGCAGCGATCTGTTTGCCGACCCGTCGGAGCACCGCGTACGTGGCATCGATGGCTGGTTCGGCGCGGTGGGCGCACGTCCGCCACGTTGGAAACAGGCCGTGACGATCTGGTTGGCGTTTTTCCCGGTGTCGCTGCTGTTCAACTTTGTGCTGAACCCACTGCTCAGCGAACTGGACCTGGCGCCGCGCGTGCTGGTCAGCACCCTGGCGCTCACGCCTTTGATGGTTTACTGGTTCATCCCGCTGTCGACCCATCTGTTGGCAAACTGGCTGCATCCAGCTCCAGCACCGCGCAAGGCTACCGAAGCCGCAGCGTGAATACAGGGGCGGCCGCGCGCTGGTATAGTTTCAATCTGCCAGCGACGCGAGCCTCCCATGACTGCAACAACCGCCCCGATCCTGATCACCGGCGCCGGCCAGCGTGTCGGCCTGCATTGCGCCATGCGCCTGCTGGACGACGGTCACCCGGTGATTTTCAGCTACCGCAGCGAACGCCCCGGCGTGCAGGCCTTGCGCGAACGCGGTGCGATCGGTGTGTTTGCCGACTTCTCCAGCGAAGCCGGGATTCTCGCGTTTATTGCTGAGCTGAACACCCATGCGCAAAGCCTGCGCGCGATTATCCACAATGCCTCCGCCTGGATTGCGGAAACGTCCGACGAGCACAGCCACGCTTTTACCGACATGTTCAGCGTGCACATGCTTGCGCCGTACTTGATCAACCTGCATTGTTCACCTTTGCTGCAACGCTCTTCACCCGCCGACATTGTGCACATCAGCGATGACGTGGTGCGCAAGGGCAGCCGCCAGCACATCGCTTATTGCGCCACCAAAGCCGGGCTCGACAGCCTCACGTTGTCGTTTGCCGCGCAGTTCGCGCCGCTGATAAAGGTCAACGGCATCGCCCCGGCGATGGTGATGTTCAACGACGGCGACGACGCAGCCTACCGCGCCAAGGTGCTGGCCAAGTCGGCATTGGGCATCGAGCCCGGGCCCGAGGTGATCTACCAGAGTGTGCGTTACCTGCTGGAAAACCCTTATGTCACCGGTACCACCCTGACCGTCAACGGCGGGCGGCATATCAAGTAAGCCGTTTGTGAGGATGTTGTATGACCTTATCCCTGCCCCACCACTACCGCGAGATCCTCAAGGGCTTGGGCGAAGACCCCGAGCGCGAAGGCTTGCTCGATACGCCCAAGCGCGCCGCCAAGGCCATGCAATACCTGTGTCATGGCTACGAGCAGAACCTGGAAGAGATCGTCAACGGCGCATTGTTTGCCTCTGACAACGACGAGATGGTGATCCTCAAGGACATCGAGTTGTACTCGCTGTGCGAACACCATTTGCTGCCCTTTATCGGCAAGGCCCACGTGGCCTATATTCCGACCGGCAAGGTACTGGGCCTGTCGAAGCTGGCGCGCATTGTCGACATGTTCGCCCGCCGCCTGCAGATCCAGGAAAACCTCACGCGGCAGATCGCCGACGCCATCCAGGACGTGACCCAGGCGGCTGGCGTGGCAGTCGTCATCGAAGCCAAGCACATGTGCATGATGATGCGCGGCGTGGAAAAACAGAATTCAACCATGAACACCTCGGTGATGCTCGGCGCGTTCCGCGAGTCGAACACCACGCGCATGGAGTTCCTGCAACTGATCGGACGGAGCAAGTAGCAATGCCACAACTTCAACCAGGCATGGCGCGCATCCGGGTCAAGGACCTGTGCCTGCGCACCTACATCGGCATCAACGAGGACGAGATCCTCAACAAGCAGGATGTGCTGATCAACCTGACCATCCTGTATGCCGCCCAGGAAGCCGTACGCGACAATGACATTGATCATGCGCTGAACTACCGCACCATCACCAAGGCAATCATCGCCCACGTCGAGGGCAACCGCTTTGCCCTGCTGGAGCGCCTGACCCAGGAACTGCTGGACCTGGTGATGAGCAATGAGTCGGTGCTGTACGCCGAGGTCGAAGTGGACAAGCCCCATGCGCTGCGCTTTGCCGAGTCGGTTTCGATTACCCTGGCGGCCAGCCGCTAACCCCTGAATTGTCAGTGAGCCCTATGAACGACCAACAACGCCTCGAACTTGAAGCCGCCGCCTTCCGCCGGCTGGTGGCCCACCTGGACAGCCGCAAGGATGTGCAGAACATCGACCTGATGAACCTCTCGGGTTTCTGCCGCAACTGTTTGTCCAAGTGGTACAAGGCCGAGGCCGACGAGCGCCAGATTGAGCTGAGCCTCGATGACGCCCGTGAAGTGGTGTACGGCATGCCCTACGCCGAGTGGAAAGCCCAATACCAGAAAGAAGCCAGCGCCGACCAACAGGCCGCGTTCGCCAAAGGAAAAACCCATGACTGATTTGAACACCCTGCGCGCCAGCCTCAACAGCGGCGAACATGTTTTTGCCGATACGCTGGCGTTTGTTGCTGCAGGTTATGAGTACCAGCCCCAAGCCTTCACCAATGGCAACGTGGAAAACGCGGCTGGGCAGAACGAGGGTTCGTGCAAGACCCTGGGCCTGGCGCTGCTGGAAGGCCTGAGCGACCAGGAAGCACTGCTGGCGTTTGGTGAGCATTACCGTTCGGTGGTGGCGACGCCTGAGGGCAGTGATCACGGCAACATCCGTGCGCTGATCGCCCATGGGTTGGCCGGTGTGAAGTTCAGCGCACAGCCCCTGACCCGCCGCTGATTTAACTTGTAAACCCGGTCACTGTGGGAGCCGGGCTTGCCCGCGATAGCGGTGGTAACTGACACACCGCTATCGCAGGCAAGCCAGCTCCCACAGGGGCTGGGTTAACACTTCATGACCTGGGTGTTAGTTAAATTGCGGACATAAAAAAACCGGCCTCTCAGCCGGTTTTTTTATTTCAACAGGTTCAGAACGAAGCGTTCTGCAGGCCGTCGAGGTAACGCTCGGCATCCAGTGCCGCCATGCAACCGGCGCCGGCCGAAGTGATAGCTTGGCGGTAGACGTGGTCGGCCACGTCACCGGCAGCGAAGATACCTTCGATGTTGGTGGCAGTGGCATTGCCTTCACGGCCGCCCTGCACCACCAGGTAACCGTCTTTGGCTTCCAGCACGCCTTCGAACAGCGAGGTGTTCGGGGTGTGGCCGATGGCGATGAACACGCCGTCGACTTTCAGCTCGTCGAAGCTGCCGTCGTTGTTCTTCAGGCGCGCACCGGTCACGCCCATGTTGTCGCCCAGGACTTCGTCCAGGGTGGCGTTGAGCTTGAGGATGATCTTGCCCTCAGCGACACGGGCGTGCAGCTTGTCGATCAGGATCTTTTCGGCGCGGAAGGTCTCGCGACGGTGGACCAGGGTCACGGTGCTGGCGATGTTGGCCAGGTACAGGGCCTCTTCCACAGCGGTGTTGCCACCACCGACCACGGCAACCGGCTTGTTGCGGTAGAAGAAACCGTCGCAGGTCGCGCAGGCGGAAACGCCTTTACCCATGAATGCTTCTTCCGACGGCAGGCCCAGGTAACGGGCGCTGGCGCCGGTGGCGATGATCAACGCATCACAGGTGTACACGCCGCTGTCGCCGGTGAGGCTGTAAGGCTTCTTGGAGAAGTCGACCTTGTTGATGTGGTCAAACACGATCTCGGTTTCAAAGCGTTCGGCGTGCTCTTTCATGCGTTCCATCAACACCGGGCCGGTCAGGCCGTGGACGTCGCCCGGCCAGTTGTCGACTTCCGTAGTGGTGGTCAACTGACCGCCCGCCTGCATGCCGGTAATCAGCAGCGGCTTGAGGTTGGCTCGGGCAGCGTAGACGGCAGCGCTGTAACCGGCAGGGCCGGAACCGAGAATAATCACTCGCGAATGACGGGTATCAGACATGACTCACTCCTATCGACCGCCCGGACTACAAGGCGGCTGGAATAAAAAAGGGACTACGAAGCACTTGGGGAAGGCTTGAACTCGCAGGCCCTGAAAAATAATGGGTGCAGCGTATCGAGGGGGGCAAGATTAAGGAAATACGGAATAACAATCCAGCTCATAGGTGGTCTCTATGCAGTCGGTCCAGTTGATCGACGCGTTTGTTACCGTTGATGTCGCCGCTTTCGTCTCCGATACAAAGTCGGTAAGGTCGGCGCGTTCGTCCCTCTGCTCGGAGTTCTCCATGCCCGCCCCCGCTCTTTCCGGCCCGCAATACCTGCGTGAAGGCCTCAAACTGGTGCTGAGCCCCGGCCTGCGCCTGTTCGTGCTGCTGCCGCTGGCGATCAACCTGGTGCTGTTCGTCGGCTTGATCTATTTCGCCGGCCATCAGTTCGGCCTGTGGGTCGATCATTTGATGCCGACGCTGCCGAGCTGGCTGAGCTTTCTGAATTACCTGCTGTGGCCACTGTTTGTGGTGCTGGTGGTGCTGATGGTGTTTTTCACCTTCACCATGCTAGCCAATATTATCGCGGCGCCCTTCAACGGTTTTCTTTCAGAGAAAGTCGAGGTGGTGGTGCGAGGCACCGATGACTTCCCGGCCTTCAGTTGGGGTGAGTTGATCGCCATGGTCCCCCGCACCCTGGCGCGGGAAATGCGCAAGCTCGGCTACTTCCTGCCACGGGCCATCGGCCTGTTTATCCTGTCGTTCATTCCGGTGGTCAACCTGATCGCTGCGCCGCTGTGGCTGTTGTTTGGCGTGTGGATGATGGCGATCCAGTACATCGACTACCCGGCGGATAACCACAAGCTGGGTTGGAACGAAATGCTCGCCTGGCTGCGCCAGAAACGCTGGCAGAGCATGAGCTTCGGCGGGATTGTTTACCTGGTGTTGCTGGTGCCGGTGGTCAACCTGCTGATGATGCCAGCGGCGGTGGCCGGGGCCACGTTGTTCTGGGTGCGCGAACAGGGTGCCGAGGCGATGGCACAGCAGCAAAAGATAACCCAGTCATAAATCCATCATCTCGATGACACAATGACGACATGGCCCACGGCGACACTGTGGGTCATGACGACAGCCTCGCTTCACATCACCCTCATTACCGAAACCTTCCCGCCAGAGATCAACGGGGTGGCCAATACCCTTGGTCGCCTGTGCGAGGGGTTACGGGCGCGTGGCCATCAAGTTGAGCTGGTTCGCCCGCGCCAAGGTGTCGACCAGAGCCGCCCCAGCGACGACGCGTTATTGCTATGCCGTGGCTGGCCGCTGCCGGGATATCCTGGCCTGCAGTGGGGGCAGTCGTCGATGCACAAGTTACTGCGGCGCTGGACGCGTCAGCGTCCGGACGTGCTGTACATCGCCACTGAAGGGCCCTTGGGCTTGTCTGCCCTGCGTGCGGCCCGGCGCCTGGGGATCAGTGTGGTCAGCGGTTTTCACACCAACTTCCAGCAGTACTCGAACCAATATGGCATGAGCATGCTGAGCCGGATGGTTACTCACTATCTGCGCTGGTTCCATAACCGCTCGACCCTGACCCTGGTACCCAGTGCCAGCCAACGCCTGGAGTTGGAACGCAAGCATTTCGAGCGTCTGGGCATGTTGTCGCGCGGGGTGGACAGCCAATTGTTCCACCCCGCCAAACGCGACAATGCGCTGCGGGAACGTTGGGCACTGAACAGTGAGCAAACCGCCGTGCTCTATGTGGGCCGACTGGCGCAGGAGAAAAACCTGGGGTTGCTCAAGCGCTGTTTCGAGACCTTGCAGGACACCTATCCCCTGCGCCAGATGAAACTCATCATCGTGGGTGATGGCCCGCAGCGAGCGACGCTGGAGAAGGAACTGCCGGAGGCGATTTTCTGCGGCACCTTGCGTGGAGAGGAACTGGCGCGGCATTACGCCTCGGGCGATGTGTTCCTGTTCCCCAGCCTGACTGAAACCTTCGGCAACGTGGTGCTGGAAGCGATGGCATCGGGGTTGGGCGTGGTGGCCTATGACCAGGCCGCCGCGACCCAGCATATCCGCCACGGCTACAACGGCGTGCTGGCGATGCCGGGTGACGAAGGTGCTTTCTGCGATGCCGCCAACTGGCTGCTGGAAGACGCCGAAAGCCTGCGCCGCATGCGGCTCAATGCCCGGCAACATGCCAGCCGGCAAGGCTGGCCGGCGATTATCGAGCAGTTTGAGCAGCAGTTACGAGGTGTGTGCCAAGGAGAGTTCGTTGCTTCGCCGTTACCATCTACACACTGATCCGTCGACAGCGCCAGTCGTCCGCTTCACCTCTAAACGGCTACAACCGACGGCTTACGTGACAGCAATTCGGAATAGGCAATAGGCATTGTCGGAATCGCCGCTATCAAACAGCATATGTCGGGAACGCCGCTCAGATTATGACCACCCATAACACACCTGCCTGGTGAAGGTGGGTACCCCATAATCTGAAAGAGATTTTTATGTCGACACACATCAGCGGAGCAGCGGCTCACAACAATTGGCACTTCAGCACTCCGGCGGCTACGGGCAATCCACTGCAAGCGTCCGAGGCAAACCACCCGCAACAGTGGCATCGCCCGCGCCCATCCCGGCCGGATTACCAACATACCCAGCCAGCCTGGAATCGTCCGCACCGGCCACAACCGAACTATCAGCACACCCAGCCAGGCTGGAATACACCCCATCGGCCACAACCGGACTACCAGCACACCCAGCCAGGCTGGAATACACCCCATCGGCCACAACCGGACTACCAGCACACCCAGCCAGGCTGGAATACACCCCACCGGCCACAACCGGACTACCAGCACACTCAGCCAGGCTGGAATGATCCCTACCCACGTCAACCGGATTACGACTATGCACAACCCGGTAGGGACTATCTGCAGACCACATCAAGGCCTGTACCGACACAGCCCGACTATGATGACGTCTACCGGACGCCCTATGCCGAGCGACGGCCTCTACAACCACGCCACCGCTTGAGCAACCGCTGAAATAAAGGGCCGGGTATCGACATACCCGGCCCATCTCCAGCGCCCAACGGGCCTTATCAGACCAACGTGGTCAACGCCTCACGGCTGAACGGCAGGATGTCGCCCTCGCGGCCTTCGCGCACCTTCAATGCCCAATCCGGGTCCACCAACAGGGCACGGCCCACGGCCACCAAGTCAAACTCGTCGTTATTCAAACGCTCCAGCAGTTTTTCCAGGCTGGCTGGCTGCGCGACCTTGTCGGTATTGACCATGAACTGCAGGAACTCACCATCCAGGCCAACGCTGCCCACGGTGATAGTCGGTTTGCCGGTGAGTTGACGGGTCCAGCCAGCCAGGTTGAGGTTGGAGCCTTCGAATTCCGGCTCCCAGAAACGACGGGTGGAGCAGTGGAAAATGTCCACGCCCGCGTCAGACAACGGCTTGAGAAACTCTCCAAGCGCCTCGGGGGTTTGCACCAGGCGCGCGGTGTAGTCCTGCTGTTTCCACTGGGAGAAACGGAAAATAATCGGGAAGTCCGGGCCGACCGCGGCACGGGTAGCCTGGATCAGCTCGATAGCAAAGCGCGAACGGTTGGCGAGGCTGCCGCCATATTCGTCGGTACGCTGGTTGCTGCCTTCCCAGAAGAACTGGTCGACCAGATAGCCGTGGGCGCCGTGGATCTCCACGCCGTCCATGCCAATGCGCTGGGCGTCCTTGGCGGCTTGGGCGAAGGCGTTGATGACCTCCTTGATGTCTTGCTGGGTCATGCCATGCACGACCACGTTACCGTCCTTGAGCTTCTCCATCGGACCGTAGGCCGGCACGCTGGCGTCAGGCTCGGTGCCGATGCGACGTACGCTGCCCACGTGCCAAAGCTGTGGAACGATCTTGCCGCCTTCGGCATGCACGGCGTCGACCACCTTTTTCCAGCCGGCCAGCGCGGCCTCACCGTAAAAGTGCGGGACATTGGGGTAGCCATTGGAGGCCTGGTGGCCGACCACCGTGCCTTCAGTGATGATCAGGCCCACGCCTGCGGCGGCGCGGCGACGGTAGTACTCGATCACTTTGGAATTGGGCACGCCGCCAGGGGAGAACGAGCGGGTCATCGGCGCCATGACGACGCGGGTCGACAGTTGCAATGCACCGAGCTGAAAGGGTTTGAACAAGGCTTGGACGGGCATGGGAGCACTCCACGGAAGACGGGATTTATGACGTGGATAATATGGGGAGCGCAAAGCCCTGGGTAGCACTATTGATCTGGGTGATTAAGGGGTAAAAGTGGCACGACCTGTTGCCGCTAACCTGTAGTGAGCGGGCTTGCCCCGCGCTGGGTGGCGAAGCCGCCCCAGAAAAAAACGCCGCGTTCTGTCTAGAAATGCGGCGTCTGATTTTAGGGCGGCTTCGCCACCCAGCGCGGGACAAGCCCGCTCACCACGAAAGCCTCCTGGACGTCTTCAGGCCAGGGCTTTTTCGATGGCCTGGACGATCGTCGGGTCATCTGGCGCGGTGCGCGGGGAGAAGCGTGCGAGCACTCGCCCATCCTTGCCCAACAGGAATTTTTCGAAGTTCCAGGTGATATCCCCAGGAAACTCGGCACCCTCGCCCGCCAGCAGGCGGTACAGCTGATGACGATCAGGCCCGTTGACCTCAAGCTTGCTGCCCAACGGGAAAGTCACCCCGTAGTTCAGGCTGCAGAACGCCTGGATCTCCTCCTCGGTCCCCGGCTCCTGGCCTGCAAACTGGTTGCACGGCAGGCCGAGCACGGTAAAGCCCTGGTCCTTGTACTGCTGGTAGAGGTTTTCGAGCGCGGCGTATTGCGGGGTCAAGCCACATTTGGAGGCCACGTTGACCACCAGCACAACTTGCCCCTTAAAGGGCGCCAGCGGCAGCTCTTGTCCGTCCAAAGCTTTGAGTTTCAGGTCGTGGAAAGCACTCATGACGAACTCCAGATATCCCATGTTCTTCGCATTGCGGTGCTTCGAGATTACAACCCGCAAGCCTGCAATCATAGACGCCGATTGCAAAACTCGCCTGCGAGTTACTGAGCGGTCGGCCAGGGCAAAATCGGAATGGCCGTGACGGCATTCTGCGGGCTGCCTTCGATCAGGCGGTCGCTGTAGACCAGGTACACCAGGGTATTGCGCTTCTTGTCGAGGAAGCGCACCACCTGCATGGTCTTGAACACCAGCGAGGTGCGCTCCTTGAACACTTCGTCGCCGTCCTTGAGCTCACCCTTGAAGCGGATCGGGCCCACCTGACGGCAGGCGATCGACGCTTCGGCACGGTCTTCGGCCAGGCCCAGGCCACCTTTCACGCCGCCAGTCTTGGCGCGCGACAGGTAGCAGGTCACGCCGTCGACCTTGGGGTCGTCAAAGGCTTCAACAACGATTCGGTCGTTGGGGCCGACAAACTTGAACACCGTCGACACCTGACCGATTTCCTCGGCCGAGGCCAACAACGGCATGGCCAGCAGCAGGCCGAGCAATCCCTTCATGACACGCATTGTGTATTCCTTTGGTTAGACCAGGATCAGGTTATCGCGGTGAACCAGCTCCGGTTCGGCCATGTAACCCAAGAGTCCGACAATCGCATCGGACGATTGTCCAATGATTTTCTGTGCTTCGAGGGCGCTGTAGTTAGCCAGGCCACGGGCGATCTCACGACCGTCCGGCGCTACGCACACCACCATCTCGCCACGGCGGAAACTGCCCTGCACCAGCTTGACGCCCACCGGCAGCAGGCTCTTGTTGCCTTGGGACAATGCCGACACCGCACCCTCGTCCAGCACCAGCGTGCCACGGGTTTGCAGATGACCGGCCAGCCACTGTTTGCGCGCCGCAAGCATGCCGCGTTCCGGCGACAGCAGCGTGCCGATGCGTTCACCGGCCTTGAGGCGGTCCAGCACGCGCTCAAGGCGCCCGCCGACGATGATGGTGTGCGCGCCGGAACGTGCGGCCAGGCGCGCTGCACGCAGTTTGGTCTGCATGCCGCCACGGCCCAGGGCACCGCCGACGCTGCCGGCCACAGCGTCCAGCGCCGGGTCATCGGCACGAGCCTCATAAATAAGCTGGGCATCGGGGTTGTTACGCGGGTCGGCGTCGAACATACCGTCACGGTCGGTGAGGATCACCAACAGGTCGGCTTCCACCAGGTTGGCAACCAGGGCGGCCAGGGTGTCGTTGTCGCCGAAGCGGATTTCGTCGGTGACCACGGTGTCGTTCTCGTTGATCACCGGGATGACCTTGAGCTCGACCAGGGCGCGCAAGGTGCTGCGGGCATTGAGGTAGCGCTTGCGGTCGGACAGGTCGTCGTGGGTCAGCAGGATCTGCGCCGTGTGGCGGCCGTGCTCGGCGAAGCTGGATTCCCAGGCTTGCACCAGGCCCATCTGGCCGATGGCGGCGGCGGCTTGCAGTTCGTGCATCGCGCTGGGTCGCGCGGTCCAGCCGAGGCGGCTCATCCCGGCGGCAACCGCCCCGGACGACACCAGCACCAACTCAACACCGGCCTCATGCAAGGCCACCATCTGCTCGACCCAGACGCTCATGGCTGCGCGATCCAGCCCCTTGCCATCCGCCGTCAGCAACGCACTGCCGATCTTTACGACCCAGCGCTGCGCACCTGTCACTTTGCTCCGCATCATCTTCAACCTTAGATTGAGGGCTGCGCGACCCAGCGCGGCCCATAACGTTAAACCCGGATACTAAAACGCCGCTCTATAAGGAGCGGCGTTCAAGTTTATCGCAACGGATCAGTCACGCACGTAAATGATTTCCGGACCGTCTTCATCATCCACGTCTTCTTCGTCCCAATCATCGTCACCGATGTCGTGGACCGACTTCACGCCGCTGCGGCGCAAGGCACGCTGATCGTCCAGGGCCTGTAGCTGGGCGCGGGCTTCGTCTTCGATCTGCTGGTCGAGCTCGGCGAGTTCGGCCTTGAAAACCGGGTCGGCCGCCAGGCGATCGGCGCGGTCTTCCAAGTAACGCATGATGTCGCGGGTCAGGCGCTCGGTGCCTTCTTTGGCGATGGCCGAGATCACGTAGACCGGACCGGTCCATTCCAGGCGATCAACGATTTCCTTGACGCGCTCCTCGTGCTCTTCTTCGAGGATCTGGTCGCACTTGTTCAGCACCAGCCAACGATCACGCTCGGCCAGGGCCGGGCTGAACTTGGTCAGTTCGCTGACGATCACTTCGGCGGCGTCCGGTGCGCTGGTGTCATCCAGCGGCGCCATGTCTACGAGGTGCAGCAGCAAACGCGTACGCGCCAAGTGCTTGAGGAAGCGAATCCCCAGGCCGGCGCCATCGGAAGCGCCTTCGATCAGGCCGGGAATGTCGGCGATCACGAAGCTTTTCCAACGGTCGACGCTGACCACACCCAGGTTGGGTACCAGGGTGGTGAACGGGTAGTCGGCAACTTTCGGCTTGGCGGCCGACACCGAGCGGATGAAGGTACTTTTACCAGCGTTTGGCAGGCCCAGCAGGCCCACGTCGGCGAGTACTTTCATTTCCAGCTTGAGGTCACGCTGCTCGCCCGGCTTGCCTGGCGTCGTCTGGCGTGGCGCACGGTTGGTACTGGACTTGAATCGGGTGTTACCCAGACCGTGCCAGCCGCCCTGCACAACCATCAGCTTCTGGCCGGCCTTGGTCAGGTCGCCGATGACTTCCTGGGTCGCGGAGTCGATGATCGTGGTGCCGACC
Organism: Pseudomonas pergaminensis; assembly: GCF_024112395.2. Taxonomy (NCBI): domain Bacteria; kingdom Pseudomonadati; phylum Pseudomonadota; class Gammaproteobacteria; order Pseudomonadales; family Pseudomonadaceae; genus Pseudomonas; species Pseudomonas pergaminensis. The sequence continues at coordinate 5,558,721 of NZ_CP078013.2, forward strand.
GGTACGCGCAGTACCAGGTCCTCGCCTTTTTTACCGGTGCAGTCGGTGCTGCCACCGTTGGAGCCACGCTCGGCATCAAAGTGCCGGGTGTAACGGTAGTCGACCAGGGTGTTGAGGTTCTCGTCGGCCATCATGTAGATGGAACCGCCGTCACCGCCGTCACCGCCGTTGGGGCCACCGTTTTCGATGAATTTTTCGCGACGGAAACTCATGCAACCGTTACCGCCGTCGCCTGCTTTTACTCGGATGGAAACTTCATCAACGAACTTCATAACAAAACGCCTCTCGCCGCACGGACGAGCTTAAGAAACCAAGACATAAGACTCTTGCAAAAATGAGCGCAGCGACCTCAATCAACGACCGCACATCCAGCGCTTGAGCCCATCACAAACAGCTTTGCAAGAGACTCACCCCACAAACGAAAAAGCCCCGTCGCAAGACAGGGCTTTTCCAGCGATCTCGCAATTAAGCTGCGACAACGCTCACGTAACGGCGGTTGAACGCGCCTTTTACTTCAAACTTGATCACGCCTTCGATTTTCGCGAAGAGGGTGTGATCTTTACCCATGCCTACACCGTAACCGGCGTGGAATTGGGTGCCGCGCTGACGCACGATGATGTTGCCCGGAATGATTTTCTGGCCGCCATACATCTTAACGCCAAGGCGTTTGGCTTCTGAGTCGCGACCGTTACGGGTACTACCACCAGCTTTTTTGTGTGCCATGAGTCAATTCTCCTAGTGAGGAATTAGGCTGAAATTAAGCCTGAATACCGGTGATTTTGATCTCGGTGTACCACTGGCGGTGGCCCATACGCTTCATGTGGTGCTTACGACGACGGAACTTGATGATGCGGACTTTATCGTGACGACCTTGGGAGATCACTTCAGCCACAACGGTAGCGCCAGCAACAACTGGAGCGCCGATGTTCACGTCATCGCCATTGGCGACCAACAGAACGCGATCAAAAGTAACGGATTCGCCGGTAGCGACTTCCAGTTTTTCGATCTTCAGGTATTCACCTGGGGCGACTTTGTATTGCTTGCCACCAGTAACAATTACTGCGTACGACATGGTATTTCTCCGATAATCCTGCTCACCCAGCGCTTTATAAGAAGAGGTATTGGCTGGCATGGCTGCATGGGATGGACGTCCCGAATGCAATTGCGTAAGGCAGGTGCTGCCCAGGAAGTTCAGGGTGCGCGATTGTACGCAAGGCAACGGGGTGTTGCAAGAGGCCGTCTATCGCGCCTTGACACTACGGGGCCTGGGTCCTAGCATGCCGCGCAACCCTTCTGGAGCGACTGTCGCTGATGCAACCCCAAGCTTTCTACCGCGCGGTCGCGGACGATTTTAGCGCCGTCGACGGCATCATCAAGCAGCAGCTGACGTCTAAAGTGCCGCTGGTCTCCAAAATTGGCGACTATATTACGTCGGCGGGCGGTAAACGCCTGCGTCCTTTATTAGTGCTGCTGTGCGGCAAGGCCCTGGGTCGCGAAGGCGATGACCTGCGCCTGCTGGCGGCCACTATCGAATTCCTGCACACCGCCACCCTGCTGCATGACGACGTGGTCGACATGTCCGGCATGCGCCGTGGCCGCGAGACCGCCAACGCCATGTGGGGCAACGCACCCAGCGTGCTGGTGGGCGACTTCCTGTATTCGCGCTCGTTCGAAATGATGGTTGAACTCGGCTCGATGCCGGTGATGAAGATTCTTTCACAGGCCACCCGCATCATCGCCGAGGGCGAAGTGTTGCAACTGTCGAAGGTCCGCGACGCCAGCACCACCGAAGAAACCTATATGGAAGTGATTCGCGGCAAAACCGCGATGCTCTTTGAAGCCTCCACCCACAGCGCCGCTGCGCTGTGCGGCGCTACGGCCGAACAGGCCGAAGCCCTGCGCACCTTTGGTGACCACCTGGGCGTGGCGTTCCAACTGGTCGACGACCTGCTCGACTACAAGGGCGACGCCGAAACCCTTGGCAAGAACGTCGGTGACGACCTGGCCGAAGGCAAGCCGACCTTGCCGCTGATCTACACCATGCGCGAAGGCACGCCGGAACAGGCTGCCCTGGTGCGCAAGGCGATCCAGAAAGGCGGGATCGAAGACCTGGAGGCCATCCGTGCCGCTGTCGAAGCGTCGGGCTCCCTGGAGTACACCGCGCAACTGGCACGCGACTACGTGGCCCGTGCAATCAAATGCCTGGAAGCCCTCCCCGCCAGCGAATACCGGGATGCCCTGGTTGAGCTGAGTGAGTTTGCGGTCGCGCGTACTCACTGATCCCGCACTGATTAATGTGGGAACTGGCGTGCCTGCGATGACGGTAGTGAACTCACCATCGCTATCGCAGGCACGCCAGCTCCCACGTTTAAAGCGCATTACCAACTGAGCGCCCGCGCTCGCCGCAAAACCCTATATAATGTGCGACTTTTAGCCATCCTGACTCTCAAGGAGCTTTAGTGAGCACGTTGCCACCCTGCCCGAAATGCAATTCCGAATACACCTACGAAGACGGCGCCCAGCTGATCTGCCCGGAATGCGCCCATGAGTGGTCCGCCAATGGCGAGGCCGAAGCAGCCAGCGACGACACCGTGAAGAAAGATTCTGTGGGCAACGTCCTGCAGGACGGCGACACCATCACCGTGATCAAGGACCTCAAGGTCAAGGGCACTTCCCTGGTCGTCAAAGTGGGCACCAAGGTCAAGAACATCCGCCTGTGCGACGGCGACCACGATATCGATTGCAAGATCGACGGTATCGGCCCGATGAAGCTCAAGTCTGAGTTCGTGCGCAAAGTCTGAACCTGCTACCTCCATCCCGCGCCCGCCGCGGGATGGCGTTTCGCCCTCTCCATTGATCGAACGCAATATCCACACAGAAAAAACCAGAAACCGCCAATAGGCACTTGCTATTCTACGAATAAGAATTATTCTCATTGAAACCCATCAAGGAGATGCGACCCATGACTTATTTGATAGATGCCTGGCTGGACCGCCCACACCCTTACCTGCGGATCTTGCATCGGGAAACCGGCGAAGTCTGTGCAGTACTGGAAGAAGAAGCGCTGAACGAATTGCAGGACCAAGGCGACCTGGACGTCAACGGGCTGAGCTCGAGTGAACCTGGGGTGTTGAAGGAGGTGGTGCGTAATCTGTTTCTGTTTTGCTATGCCCGAGCGTTGCGCCCGGCGACGGAGCTGAATGGCAAGTTCCATCCATGAGCGAGGTTGAATGCACCTGCTTTATGTGGGAGCTGGCTTGCCTGCGATGGCATCAACTCGGTAAGACATCAGACCGAGTCGCCGGCATCGCGGGCAAGCCCGGCTCCCACATAAAGCCAGGCGCAGTAATCAGCAGGTCTTACAGAACGTCGAGCAGCTCGACGTCGAACACCAGGACGCTGTGCGGCGGGATGCTACCAACGCCTTGAGCGCCGTAAGCCAGTTCGCTAGGCACGTACAGGCGCCATTTGCTGCCGGCATTCATCAGTTGCAGGGCTTCGGTCCAACCGGCGATCACGCCGCCTACCGGGAATTCTGCAGGCTGGCCGCGCTCGTAGGAGCTATCGAACACAGTGCCGTCGATCAGGGTGCCGTGGTAGTGAGTACGCACTTGGTCTTCACGGGTCGGCTTGGCGCCATCACCTGCGGTCAGCACTTCGAATTGCAGGCCGGAAGCCAGGGTAGTGATGCCATCACGCTTGGCGTTTTCAGCCAGGAACGCCAGGCCAGCGCCTGCCGCTGCTTCAGCCTTGGCAGCCGCTTCGGCTTGCATGATTTCGCGGATCACCTTGAAGCTGGCAGCCATTTGCTCTTGGTCTACGCGGCTTGGCTGGCCGGCGAACGCATCGGTCAGGCCGGCCAGGATCGCGTCCAGGCTGACGCCCGGTGGTGGGTTGTCGCGCAGTTGGTCGCCCAACTGACGGCCGATACCGTAGCTGACGCGGGTTTCGTCGGTGGACAGATTAACTTCGGACATGAAGAGGCTCCGCTGTAGGACAACACTGGTTTCCCCGTGCTACCCAAAACTAAAAGGGCCAGCAGACTAGCACACAAGCCCCGCCCATGATCAGCCCCCTCCACGGCCACTGCGGTAGCGCACTTTGTCATCCGGGACAAAATAGCATTTCAGATTCACCTCCTGCCGCCGATACAGCCCTACACAGCAGCTGGCTCCAAAATCAATAACCGTCCAGCACACCCCATCATTCTTGCGGAGCATTCGATGAATAGCTGGTTCGGTAACATCAGCGTCAACCTCAAACTGGGACTGGGCTTCGGCCTGGTACTGGTCCTCACATCTATTCTGGCACTCACTGGCTGGACCAGCCTGGGCGGCCTGATCGACCGTAGCAACTGGATGAGCGACATCACCCAGCTCAACGCGTCGCTGACCAAACTGCGCATCGTGCGCCTGCAATACATGCTCGCCAACGGCGACGAAGCCGTGGCCCAGAACGTACAGACCAACCTGGATGCCTTCGCTGCCCAGCAACAAAATCTCCTGGACAGCTTCAAGAGCCCGGAGAACCTCAAGCTGCTCAATGAGCAGAAATCCATCATCACCGCTTACCAGCAATCGCTGAACAAAATGCGCGAGGCTTACCGTAACGGCAATGCCTCGCGCCAGGTGATGGGCGACAAGGCCGATATCGCCAACGCACAAATCGACGCGTTGGAAGCCAGCGTGAAGCAAATGCCCGACAGCTCGGAGCACCTGGCCCAGTTCCAGGCCGTGGCCGACGCCAAGATGCAGTTCCAGTTGGCCCGCTACGAAGTGCGCGGCTACACCGGTAACGTCAACCCGGAGACCGAAGCGCGCGCCGCCGCACAGATTGAAAAAGCCATCGCCGGCTTGAAAGGCCTCAGCACCGCCTTTGGCGCCAGCCAGCAAAGCGCACTGACCGCCCTGGAAACGGCTCTGGGTGCCTATCGCAGCGCCGTGCAGAACTACAAGGCAGCCAACGCCAACATCGTCACCGCCCGTGCCGAGATGACCACCCAGGGTGCCGATATCGTCACCATCAGCGACAAGCTGTACGAGATCCAACTGACTCGCCGCGACACCGAAAGCGCCCAGGCCCGTAGCCTGCAGTTGATCAGCACATTGCTGGCCCTGCTGGTGGGCATCATCGCCGCACTGGTCATCACCCGCCAGATCACTCGCCCGATCCAGGACACCCTGGCCGTGGTGGAGCGCATTGCCTCCGGTGACTTGAGCCACAACATCCAGGTCACGCGCCGGGACGAACTGGGTGTGCTGCAACAAGGCATCCAGCGCATGGGCACCACCCTGCGCGAGTTGATCAGCGGCATCCGCGACGGCGTGACCCAGATCGCCAGCGCCGCCGAAGAGTTGTCGGCCGTGACCGAGCAAACCAGCGCCGGCGTCAACAGCCAGAAGATCGAGACCGATCAGGTCGCTACGGCGATGCACGAAATGACCGCCACGGTGCAGGAAGTCGCCCGTAACGCCGAGCAAGCCTCACTGGCGGCAGCCGATGCCGACGGGCAAGCCCGCGCAGGCGACAAGGTGGTGGCTGAGGCCATCGCCCAGATCGAGCGCCTGGCCGCTGAAGTGGCACGTTCCACCGACGCCATGACCCACCTGCAACAAGAGAGCAACAAGATCGGCAGCGTGATGGACGTGATCAAGGCCGTGGCCGAACAGACCAACCTGCTGGCCCTCAACGCAGCGATTGAAGCAGCGCGTGCCGGTGAAGCCGGTCGTGGATTTGCTGTGGTGGCTGACGAAGTGCGCGGCCTGGCCCAGCGCACGCAGAAATCCACCGAGGAAATCGAAGGCCTGGTTGCCGGCTTGCAGAACGGTACCCAGCAAGTGGCCAATGTGATGAACAACAGCCGCAGCCTCACCGACAGCAGTGTCGAGCTGACGCGCAAGGCGGGTGTGTCGCTGGAGAACATCACCCGAACCGTGTCGAATATCCAGTCGATGAACCAGCAGATCGCCGCCGCCGCCGAGCAGCAAAGCGCCGTGGCTGAAGAGATCAGCCGCAGCATTGTGAATGTGCGGGATGTGTCGGAGCAGACCGCTACGGCGAGTGACGAGACGGCCAAGTCGAGTGTTGAACTGGCGCGGTTGGGGAGCCAATTGCAGCAGATGGTCAGTCATTTCCGGGTGTAATAAAACGCCTGAAACCCCTTCATGTCGGTCATCGTTCGGTCTTGGCGTGGTGACATGACCAGCGTTAATATCGGCTTGCAGGTCGAATGCGCCGTTTGAGATCGCAACCCCAGCCACTAACTGGGTTTGCAAAAAAAACCGCCCTACCAAGGCGGTTTTTTTTGCCTGCGATTTACCCCTCAGCCCTCGCCTTCCTCGACAAACACCAAGCGGTTCCCAAACGGGTCCTTGATGCTCATCTCCCGCGATCCCCAAGGCGTTTCCTCAACCCCGGGCTTGGCATACCGATAGTCCTTGCTCGCCAACTGCTGCTGATAGGCGTCCACGCCTTGCGCCTGAATTCGCACCGCCGCACCCGGCGAGGCATCACCATGATGCTCCGTCAGATGCAACACACAGTCGCCCAACGACACCTGCAGATACAGCGGAAAATTGGCCTCGAAACGATGCTGCCAATCCACCTTGAATCCCAGGAAGTCGACGTAGAATTCCAACGCCTTGGCCTCGTCGAAGATCCGCAAGATGGGGGTGACTTTTCCTAAGTGCATGGCAACCGCTCCGTCTAAATAAGCGTCCACTATAGAGACGAAAACCCCCGACGCAAATCCCCACTGCGCGCCAGGAAACGACCCGGCCGCTGACCATTCGCCTGCCCGTCGCTGTAGCTCAACACCCCGTTGACCCACACCCCATCGATGCCCTCGGCCGCGCGTTGCGGTTCCTTGAAATCCGCCACATCGCGCACGCGCAACGGGTCGAACAACACCAGGTCGGCCCAGTGCCCTTCGCGGATTTCACCCCGCTCCGCCAGGCCAAAACGCGCGGCAGAAAGGCCCGTCATCTTGTGCACGGCGGTATGCAATGGGAACAGCCCGACATCGCGGCTGAAATGCCCCAATACCCGTGGAAATGCACCCCACAAACGTGGATGTGGAAACGGGTCCTCGGGCAACCCATCCGACCCGACCATCGACAACGGATGCGCCAGGATCCGTCGCACATCCGTTTCATCCATCCCGTAGTACACCGCCCCTGCCGGTTGTAGCCGCCGTGCGGCGTCCATCAACGAAACATCCCACTCAGCGGCAATATCCTGCAAATCACGCCCGCCCATCGCCGGGTGCGGCGTCGACCAGGTGATGGTGATCCGAAAGGCGTCAGTCACCTGCTTGAGATCCAGGGTCGAAGAACTCGCCGCATAGGGGTAGCAATCACACCCCACGGGATGGGTTTTAGCCGCCAGTTCCAACGACGCCAACAGCTGCGGGCTACGCCCCCAGTTACCGGCGCCGGCACATTTGAGGTGGGAAATGATCACCGGCGCCTTGGCATGCCGGCCGATCATGAACGCCTCGTCCATCGCCTCAAGCACCGGCTCGAATTCACTGCGCAAATGAGTGGTGTACACCGCACCGAATGCGGTGAGTTCTTCACTCAGTTGCAGCACTTCATCGGTCTCGGCGTTGAATGCGCTGGCGTAGGCCAGGCCTGTGGATAAACCGAGGGCGCCGGCTTCGAGGCTCTCGTGCAACTGCGCGCGCATGGCGGCGATTTCATCCGCCGAGGCGGTGCGGTGCAGGTCGTCCATATGGTTGCTGCGCAACGCGGTATGGCCGATCAACGCCGCGACGTTCACCGCCGGATGCGCGTTCTCCACCGCCGCACGGTAATCGGCAAACCGCGGGTAACTGAACGCCTCACGCGTGCCCAACAGGTTCATCGGGTCTGGCGGATCACTGCGCAAGCTCACCGGCGACGCACTGATGCCGCAGTTGCCGACAACCACCGTGGTCACGCCCTGGCTGAGCTTGGGCAGCATCTGCGGATGGCGGATCACCACCGTGTCATCGTGGGTGTGCACGTCGATAAAACCCGGCGCCAGCACGCGCCCCGCCGCTTCGACTTCATGCTCGGCCACCGCCGCCGACAAATCGCCAATCGTCGCGATGCGCCCATCGCGCAATCCCACATCGGCCACATAGCCCGGGGTGTTGCTGCCATCAATGATCAGCGCCTGGCGTATCAGCGTGTCGTACTTCATATCAGTCTCCAAGCGGCAGGCTGTCTGGGCCTCCGCGATAATCGTCCAGGGCCAGCTTGATGCGGCGCAGGCGTTCCTGGTTGTCGTCCGGCAGGGCCAGCGCCAGCTCAGTGGCGAGCAGGTCGATGGCCAGCAGCATGCCGTAGCGGGCCGCCGTGGGTTTGTAGATAAAGCTGGTTTCGGCCGGTTGCAGGGGCAGCAGTACATCCGCCAACTGCGCCAAGGGCGAATCCGCCAGGGTGATGGCGACAATGCGCGCGTCGTAATTGCGCGCCAGTTCCACCACGTCCAGCAGCTCCGGGGTCAGGCCGGTCAACGAACACACGATCAGCGCATGCTCCGGCCCCAAGGTGGCGGCCGTGACACGCATCATCACCGGGTCATGACTGGCAGCAATCGGATAGCCCAGGCGTACCAGGCGCACCTGCAGCTCGTCGCTGCACAGGCTCGATGGGCCGCCCATGCCGAATGCGTGGATCATCCGCGCCTTGCCCAACAGGTGGACCGCATCGATGAAGCTCGCCTGGTTGAACCCCGACAAGTGTTGACGCAAGGTCGCTTCGATATCCCCCAGGATCTGCCGATGAAACGCCGACTGCTCCGGCAACCCCGCAGGGTCAAGGAAGCGACTGCCCACCCCACTCGCCTGGGCCAATTGCAGGCGCAGGTCGCGCAAGTCCCGGCAACCGACGCTGCGCGCGAACCGCGACAAGGTGGCCGTGCTGACCTCGGCCCGTTGGGACAATTCTTCCAGGCTGGCCGACGCGGCAAATCCCACATCATCAAGCATCAGCTTGGCGATACGCCCTTCGCCGGCGCTGAACGAATCCTGGCGGGCGCGGATCTGGTAGAGAATGTCCATGGGGTCTCCGGGTTACAAATGAGGCTCATAAAACAAGAGACAGGCCGTAGGTGAGACCGAAGGCCACCACAGAAATCAAAGTCTCCAGCACGGTCCAGGTCTTGAAGGTCTGGATCACCGTCATATTGAAGTATTCCTTGATCAGCCAGAAGCCGCCGTCATTGACGTGGGAAAAGATCACCGAGCCCGCACCGGTGGCCAGCACCAGCAATTCGGGGTGTGGATAACCCAGGCCCATGGCGACCGGCGCCACCACGCCGGACGCGGTGGTCATGGCAACGGTCGCCGAACCCGTGGCAATACGCATCAACGCGGCAAACAGCCAACCCATCACCAGTGGCGACAAGTGGAACGCGTGGGCCAGGCCCAAAATTTCGTTAGTTACACCGGCGTCCACCAGGATCCGGTTCAAGCCGCCCCCCGCCCCCACCAGCAAGGTGATACTCGCGGTCGGCGCCAGGCATTCATTAGTGAACTTGAGGATCGACTCGCGGTTGAAGCCCTGCGCGATCCCCAAGGTCCAGAAGCTCACCAATGTCGCCAACAGCAGCGCAATCACCGAGTTGCCGATAAACAGCAGGAACTGGTTGAAACCGGTACCGGGCGTGGAGATCACGTTGGCCCAACCGCCGATCATCATCAGCACCACCGGCAACAGGATGGTGCCCATGGTCAGTGTGAAACTTGGCAAGCGTGTACGCGGTTCGCGCTCGATGAACTGGCGTTCCAGCGGGTTCTCCGCTGGCAGGTGAATGCGCGGCACGATGAATTTGGCATAGACCGGGCCGGCAATGATCGCCGTAGGAATGCCGATCAGAATCGCATACAGCACGGTCTGCCCCACCGACGCGTTATACGCCAGCACCGCCATCATCGCCGCCGGGTGCGGTGGCACCAGCGCATGCACCACCGACAGACCGGCGACCATCGGCAAACCGACCATCAGGATCGACACGCCTACCCGCCGTGCCACGGTAAAGGCGATCGGCACCAGCAACACAAAACCAACTTCGAAAAACAGCGGCAGCCCCACCAGGAAGGCGATGCACACCATGGCCCAGTGTGCGTTGCGCTCGCCAAACCGATTGATCAAGGTGCGCGCCACCTGCTCGGCACCGCCGGACTCGGCCATCATCTTGCCCAGCATGGTACCCAGCGCCACGACCAGGGCGATATGCCCCAGGGTCTTGCCGACGCCTGCTTCGTAGGAACCCATGATGGTGTCCGCCGGCATCCCGGCCATCAGCGCCAGGCCGATGGATACCAGGGTGATGACGATAAACGGATTGAGCCGGTAACGTGCAATCAGCACGATCAAAGCAATGATGGCGATGGCAGCGTATGCCAATAGCCCGAAGCCCGGTGATGCGGCCATGCGGTACTCCTCGGAAAGGGTCACGTCGAATTGGTTGTGAAACTCATAAATCATTACCAAGGAGTATTTTCAAATTCTATGAAAGTAATTTTCGCCCTCGGACAAGCGCTGTCGCACTGGGGTATGCCCGACAGGTGTGGATGAAAATTCGAGGGGTGTTCTTACATGAAGATCAGACGATGCCGGAAACTCAACGGGCGCCATTGAGTCTTAGAATGCGCCCCCACTCATGCCCAGGAAAACCGACCATGATTCGCACCTCCCTTGCCGCCAGCGCCCTGTTTCTTGCCCTGTGCAGCACGGCCTCTGCCGCCGACAACGCCGCCCTGAAAAAATGCATGGACAGCGCCAACACAACCGCCGACATGGTCAGTTGCAACGCCAAGGAAGCCAAGGTGCAGGACGCGCGCCTGAACAGGGCCTACAAGACCGCCCTCGCCGCCCAGGAAGGCGCGCGCAAGCAGCAACTGCAGGACGTTCAGCGCCTGTGGATAAAATACCGTGACGCCAATTGCGGCTTCGCCGGCTCTGCCACCGGAGGCACCATCGACCAGGTCAACGGCTCCGGCTGCGTGCTGGACATGACCCAGACCCGCGCCCAGGAACTCGAAGACCTGGTCGGGCCATAAACGCCCCCTGTGGGACCCGGATTGCCGGCGATGGCGGTGGCGATCCCGAAACCGCCATCACCCCAAGGTCAGTCGTGATGAACCTTGGCCCGCTTGAGCAACTTCTTGCAGCGCTCCGACAGATGCAGCACCCGCAGGTGCTTGCCGGCCTTGCTGTAACGCTCACGCAGGGTCATCAGCGCAGCAATTGCTGAGTAATCGACAAAGCTCAGGTGACGGCAATCCAGCGTCACCTGGGCCGGGTCGTTGGCCGGGTCGAATTGATTCAAAAACGGCGTGGTCGAAGCGAAGAACAGGGTGCCATGCAGACGGTAAAGCTTGCTGCCATCGGCCTCCATATGCTCATCCGCATACAGCTCCCGCGCTTGTTGCCAGGCGAAATTCAGTGCTGCAATCACGATCCCGCACAGCACTGCGGTGGCCAGGTCGGTGAACACGGTGATGACCGTCACCGCAATGATCACCAGCACGTCATTGAGCGGCACCTTGTTGATCACCCGCAGCGACGCCCAGGCGAAGGTCTGCTGTGACACCACAAACATCACGCCCACCAGCGCCGCCAGCGGAATCCGCTCGATCAACGGCGACAGGAACAAAATGAACAACAGGATCATCACCCCGGCGAACACCCCGGAGAAACGCCCGCGCCCGCCGGAACTGAGGTTGATCACCGTCTGCCCGATCATCGCGCAGCCGCCCATGCCGCCGAACAGGCCCGAGACCATGTTCGCGGCACCCAGCGCCACGCTTTCGCGGTCGGGGTAGCCACGGCTCTCAGTGATTTCATCGGTGAGGTTGAGCGTCAGCAGGGTTTCCAGCAGGCCGACCATCGCCATCAGGAACGCGTAGGGGGCGATGATGCCCAGGGTTTCCAGGGTCCATGGAACCTGCGGCAGCGCGAAGGTCGGCAGGCCGCCGGCGATGTGGGCCATGTCGCCCAGCGTGCGAGTGGGCAGGCCGAGCAGGTACACCGCCAGGCCCACGCCGAGGATCGCCACCAATGCAGGCGGCACGGCGCGCGTGATGCGTGGCAACAGGTAGACGATGGCCATGGTCACCAGCACCAACCCGGTCATCACGTACAGCGGCGTGCCACTGAGCCAGTGTTCACCGCTCTTGAAATGCTCCAATTGCGCCAGGGCAATGATGATCGCCAGGCCATTCACGAACCCCAGCATTACCGGGTGCGGCACCATGCGCACTAGCTTGCCCAGGCGCAGCAGGCCGAAGGCGACCATGATCAACCCGCCCAGCAACACCGTGGCCAGCAGGTATTCCACACCGTGTTGCACCACCAGCGCCACGATCACCACGGCCATTGAGCCCGCTGCACCGGACACCATGCCGGGGCGACCGCCAAACAAAGCCGTAAGGGTGCAGATGATGAAAGCGCCGTAGAGCCCCATCAGCGGGTTGAGGTGGGCCACCAGGGCAAAAGCGATGCATTCGGGCAGCAGCGCAAAAGACGTGGTGAGGCCGGCCAGGGCATCGGCGCGCAGACGGGTGAGATTCATGAGGTACCAGGGCATTGCGGGGGATAAGGCGGGGAATGGTACGGAATTGAGGGGGATGGGGCTAGTCTCGAAGACCGTATCGTCCCCTTCGCGAGCAAGCCCGCTCCCACATTTGACCGAGTTCCAGCTTTGGAATGCAGTCAGTGTGGGAGCGGCGGTGCGACTTGCTCGCGAAAGAAGCGCCCCGGTATCAAGCGAACATCACACCATCTCGTGACGAATCCACTCCACCACCGACGTACGCTTCGGCGCCCAGCCCAGCTGTTCACGGGCATGCTTGCCGCGCACTCGGCTGTTGGAGCCCAGGCCGTAGTTGGCCATTTCATAACCCCACTCGGCCTCGGCGTCGGCCAATGGCCAATCCTGCGGTTTACCCAGGCCCAGCGCTTGGGCAATCGCGGTGGTCATGTCGATAAACGACGCTTCGCCGCTCTCCACGAAGTAGAAGGTGCCCGGAACGTTTTTGGTCAGTGCCAGCAGGTACAGCGCCACCACGTCTTCAATGTGCACGTTGGACCAGATGTTCTGCCCGGTGCCCACATGGCGCACTACGCCTCTTTTGCGTGCTTGTTTGAGCAGACGCGGCAATTGCACGCTGTCGCGCTTCACACCCAGGCTGTGGCCGTAGATCAGGGTGTTGCAGATCACTGCCGAATTCACGCCTTCTTTGGCCGCCGCCAGGATCAGGTTGTCGATGGCCACGCGGGCGGCCTTGTCGACCGTCGGCTCCGGCAAGCTATCTTCAAAATAGATGACATCGCTGGCCTTGCCACCCGACGCATCACCGACAATGCTCGAACCGCTGGTATGCAGGAACGGCTTGTTCGAGCCCTTCAAGGCTGCCAACAAGGTTTCCACGGCAGCGCGATGGTCGCTGCTCGCGGCGTTGATCACCGCATCGGCCTTGTGCGCCTGTTCGGTCAATACAGCGGTGTCATCCAGGGTGCCGATCACTGGGACGATGCCCAGCGCAGTCATTTCAGCCGCTTGCTCGGCGCTGCGCACCAGGCCGGTCACGGTGTGGCCAGCCTTGACCAGGCCAGTGGCGATGGAACCGCCGATAAAACCTGCAGCGCCGGTTACGAATACGTTCATGGAGAGTGCTCCTGACTGGGTAAGTGATGAGCCCAGTATCAAGGGCTCACTCCTGACGAATAAGCCCCTGTTGCCCAATTGACTCTTGCGCCAAAGTCACGAATCAGCAGGCATACCGCGCCAGCTTGGCCTGGATAAAGTCCAGGAAGCACTGGATACGCAACGCCAACTGCGAGTTGCGATAGAACACCGCATGGATCGGCTGGCGATAACCACTGTTGAACGCCTCCAGCACGGGCACCAGGCGACCGGCGTCGATATCGTCGATGGTCATGAAGTTCGACAGGCAGCAGATGCCCTGACCCTCCAGCGCCAACTGGCGCACGGTTTCGCCACTGGACGCCGCCACGCTGGGCTGGATCAGCCAGCGGTCGCCCTCCACATGGCGCAATGGCCAGTGGTTGAGGGTTTCGGTCTGGGTGAACCCCAGCAGGGTGTGGTCCGCCAGCTCGGCCACTGTGGTCGGCGTGCCGTGCTGCTTGAGATACCCAGGGCTGGCGAGGATATGCAGCGGCGTACAACCGAGCGCGCGCGCGTGCAGGGTGGAGTCGGCCAGGGCGCCGATGCGAATGGCGATGTCGGTGCTTTGTTCCAGCAGGTCGATGATCAAGTCATCGCTGTTCAGCTCCAGCTGGATGTCCGGGTAGAGGCTTCGAAACTCGGCAATGTACGGCACGATCCCATGCAGCATGAACGGCACGGCCGCGTTGATGCGCAGGCGCCCCGCCGGTTTTTTCTGGCGTGACGACAGGCGCTCTTCAAGCTCATCCATCTGCGCCAGGATCACCTTGGCTTGCTCGAAAAAGTACTTGCCCTCTTCGGTCAGGTCCATGCGCCGCGTGGTGCGGTTGATCAGCGTGGTGTCGAGCTTGGCTTCCAGGCGCGACAAGGTGCGACTGACCGCCGAGGGCGTCTGCCCGACCTGCTCTGCGGCAGCGGAAATCGAACCGCACTCAATCACGCTGACAAAGATCTGTAGCTCATCGGATCGGGCTTTCACACGTTGTCCTCTCATATCGGTTCGCAGCAGCTTACACCGAGAGATTGAACGGCCGCGCCCTTAACCACTGATCAGAAGATGAGCGCCCAATAGCGCCATGCCGATGAAAAATACGCGCTTGAACAACAGCGCACTGATGCGCTGACGCAGCGCTTGCCCCAACCACATGCCCAGCAGCGCCGGCACCAATGCCAGTAGCGAAGCATTGAGTTCACCGCCACCGAGGGTGCCGCGCCAGGCCAGCCCGGCCGCCAGTGCCAGGGTCGATACAGCGAACGACAGCCCCAGCGCCTGCACCAACTGGTCGCGGCTCAAGCCCAGGGCTTGCAGATAGGGCACGGCAGGAATCACGAACACACCGGTGGCCGAGGTGATAATGCCGGTGATCACCCCGCACAGTGGGCCCAGCCAGCGTTCGGTTTCAGGCTTCACCTTGAACGAGGGCAGGAACAAGCCGCTCAGGGCATAGACCATCAATGCACCGCCCAATGCATGAACCACCCAGCCACCACCGTCCATCCCCAGCCATAGCGTGCCAAGCCCGGTGCCAAGGAAGATCAGCAGCAGCATGGGCCACAGGCGTTTGATCAACGCGCTCAAGTGGCCGCCGAACGCCAGTTGCCACAGGTTGGTGACGGTCGATGGAATGATCAATAACGCCGCTGCCTGCGCTGGTAGCATAGCCAGGCCAAGCATGCCCATGGCGACCGTCGGCAAACCCAGGCCGATCATGCCTTTGACTGTACCGGCCAGTAGGAAGGTGCCGATCACCAGCAGCGTCAAGGCGGGGCCGATGTCTTGGTAGAATGCGAGGAAGGTATTCATGGGGTGATTGTGCGGTTTTTCGATGGGTGCTGAAATTCGCCATATACTGAGGCAGCCTCTTGTTTTGCATGAGGCTGATAACCTCTTCGCGAACAAGCCCGCTCCCACAGTTGAAATGCATTCCACGTGTGGGAGCGGGCTTGCTCGCGAAAGCGTCAGTCCAGTCACCCGAGAAACCCAGCCATGCACTTTGACCTGATCGACCTGCGCCTCTACCTGCACGTCCTCGACACCGGCAACATCACCGCTGGCGCCGGTCGTAGCCATTTGTCCCTGGCCGCGGCGAGTGCGCGTATCCGGGCGATGGAAGCTTCGCTGGGCATCGAGTTCCTGGAGCGCGGCCGCCGTGGCGTCACGCCCACCCCCGCCGGCAAGGCCCTCGCCCGTCACGCCCGGCTTTTGCTGCAACAAGCCGAGCAACTGCAACAGGACCTGGCGGAATACGCCAATGGCGTCAAAGGCCAGGTGCGCCTGCTGTGCAATACCACCGCCCTGAGTGAATACCTGCCGGAACTGCTGGCGGACTTTCTGTGCGAGCACCCCAATCTCGATATCGACCTGCAGGAACTGCCCAGCCTGCGCATCACCCAGGCCTTGCGCCAGGGCACGGCAGATCTTGGGATCATTTCCGACGCGGTAGACACCCACGGCCTGCAGACCCTGGCGTTTCGCGATGACCCGCTGGTGCTGATCTCACCGCAGGATCATCCGTTCACCGAAGGGAGTTTTGTCGATAGCCTGCAATACGACTTTGTCGGCCTCGCCCCCCACAGCGCATTGACGGTGTATCTCGAAGAACAGGCATTGCACGCCGGTTTCCGCCTGCAAACACGCATCCGGGCCGAAGGCTTTGATGGGGTGATTCGCATGGTCGCCCGCGGCGCTGGCCTGGGCATCGTGCCCCAAGCCGCGCTGGAGCGCTGGCCTTTGGAACGCAGCTTCAAGGCCCACCCCCTGCAAGAAGAGTGGGCCCGCCGAATGCTGCTGCTCTGCGCGCGCTCGTTCGAGCAATTGCCCGGTTACGCCAGGGCCTTGTTCGATGCCTTGGCCCTGCCCTTGCGGAAGAACCCGTAATACACCGCCGACAGAATCAGCAGGAACGGCACACCAAACACCAAGGTCATCTTGAACGCCTCGGTGAAATACGTGGTGATCATCACCGCGCCCATCAGCACCAGGCCCAGCAGCGTGCTGTAGGGAAACAGCCGCAGTTGGAACGACAGCTTCGGCCCGCCATGGCGCTTGCGGTAGCGGCGGAAGAACAGGTGCGTGAGGAAGATCATGAACCAGGTAAAGATCGCGCCAAACATCGAGATCGCCATCATCAGGGTGAACGAGCTTTCCGGGTACACCACGTTCAACAGCGTTGCCAGGGCAATGCCCGAGCTGGACAGCAGCAGCGCGTTCAGCGGGATGCCGCTCTGGCTCAGGGCACCCATGGCTTTGGGCGCGAAGCCGGCGCGGGACAGGCTGAACATCATGCGGGTGGTGATGTAGAGCTGGCTGTTCATCGCCGACAGCGCCGCGATCAGGATCACGAAGTTCATCACCCCGGTGGCCCCCGGAATGCCGATGGTCTGCATCACCGTCACGAACGGGCTCTGGGTTTGCCCGGCCTGGTTCCACGGCACGATCGCCAGCATCAGCGCCAGGGTCAGCAGGTAGAACACCACCAGGCGCACGATGGTGGCGCGGAAGGCTTTCTTCACAGCTTGCTCTGGGTCAGCCGCTTCACCGGCGGCCACGGCAATCATCTCCACGCTCAGGTAGCTGAAGATCGACACGATGACCGCGATCCACATGCCGCTCAGGCCATGGGGGAAAAAGCCGTCGTGGGCGGTGTAGTTCTGCACCCCGTATTCCGGGTTGCCGGAGCCGAACACCACGTACACGGCGAGGATGATGAAGCCGACAATGGCGCTGATCTTGATCGTCGAAAACCAGTATTCGAAGTTGCCGAAGGTCTTCACACTGATGGCGTTGAGCAGGATCAGCACGCTGGAAAACGACACGATCCACACCCATTCCGGCACGTTGGCGAACCAGTACTTCATGTACATCGCCACCGCCGTGACCTCGGCGCCCACCGCCAGCACGATCGCCGCCCAGTAGGCGTAGCGCACCAGGAAGCCGGCCAGTGGGCTGATGTAGAACTCGGCGTAGGCGCCGAAGGAGCCCGAGGTGGAATGCGCCACCGTCATCTCCGCCAGGCAACCCATCAACAGCAGCGTGATCAACGCGCCAATGGCGTAGCTCACCAGCACACTCGGCCCGGCATATCCGATGGCGTAGGCGCTGCCCATGAACAGCCCGGTGCCAATGGCGCCGCCGATGGCGATCATGCTCATCTGGCCGGAAGTGAGCTGGCGCCGCAGGCCCAGTTCGCGGTGGGTGATCTCGGCAAAGCCGTTGTCTGGCGTGGTCACGTGGTGTGCCCCTTTATTATTGTGATTGTTGTTGCTGACGCTGAACCCTGTGGGAGCTGGCTTGCCTGCGATGGCGATGGTGCATTCACCACCGTCATCGCAGGCAAGCCAGCTCCCCCATTCTGATCGACGTAGTGTCAGGTGACGCTGTTGCGAACTTTGAATTGCGGCTGGTCCCAGGTGTGGTTGTCGAGGATCTCGCCGAGGATTTCCACCGCGTCCCACACTTCGGTAAAGCTGGTGTACAGCGGGGTAAACCCGAAGCGCATGATGCGCGGTTCGCGGTAGTCACCGATCACGCCACGGGCGATCAAGGCCTGAATCACTGCGTAGCCTTCGGGGTGCTCGAAGCTCACATGGCTGCCGCGCTTGGCATGCTCACGCGGGGTGATCAACACCAGCTCATGGGCCGCGCAACGGGCCTCCACCAGCGCAATAAACAGGTCGGTCAACGCCAGGGATTTGCTGCGCAGGCTGGCCATGTCGGTCTGGCCGAAAATCTCCAGGCCGCATTCCACCATCGCCAATGAAGTGATCGGCTGCGTACCGCACAGGTAGCGGGCGATACCGGCGCTCGGCGCGTAGTTCGATTCCATGGCGAACTGCCGGGTGTGCCCGAACCAGCCCGACAGCGGCTGGCGCACCACGTCCACCAACGCCGGGTTGACCCACACAAACGCCTGGGAACCCGGGCCGCCGTTGAGGTACTTGTAGGTACAGCCGATCGCATAGTCGGCACCGGCCTGATGCAGGTCGATGGGCACCGCGCCGGCCGAATGCGCCAGGTCCCAGATGCTCAGCGCGCCGCACTCATGGCTCAGGGCGGTGAGCGCCTGCATGTCGTACATGTAGCCGGTCTTGTAGTTGACGTGGGTGAGCATCACCACCGCCACGTCCTGGTCGATGGCTTGGGGCAGTTCGTCCGGGCTGTTCACCAGGCGCAGGGAATAGCCTTGCTGCAGCAGTTCGGCCAGGCCCTCGGCGATGTACAAGTCGGTAGGGAAGTTGCTCGCCTCGCTGACGATCACCTTGCGCCCAGGCTGGCGTTGGCGCTGCACAGTCAACGCGGCGCTGAGTACCTTGAACAGGTTGATGGAGGTGGTATCGGTGATCACCACTTCGCCGTCGCGCGCGCCGATCAGCGGGGCCAGGCGGTTGCCCAGGCGCTGGGACAAATCCGCCCAACCGGCGCTGTTCCAGCTGCGAATCAAGCCATTGCCCCACTCATCGGCAATCACCGCCTGCGCCCGCGCCAACGCCGCCACCGGGCGCGCACCGAGGGAGTTGCCGTCGAGGTAGATCACGCCCTGCGGCAAGGCGAACTGGGTGCGCAAGGGTGCCAGCGGGTCCTGTGCGTCGAGGGCTTGGCAATGGCTTCGAGTGTTCATGGATTGTCCTGGTTTTTATAGGTAGGAATGAACCAAATAATGAACGAAGCTTAAGAGAATTTTCGTGCAAAGTGGGAGGTAACAGGCTAATTAAGCTGTAGGAAATTCGAATTTAACCTCCAAACACGCGGATTTATTCTAACCATGATTCTTGACGCCACCGACCTGCGCCTCCTGCATTTCCTGCAACAGGATGGCCGCATCAGCAACCAGGAACTGGCAGAAAAAGTCGCGCTGTCACCGTCCGCGTGCCTGCGCCGTCTGCGCCTGCTGGAGAGTGAAGGGATCATCAGTGGCTACCGCGCCGTGCTGAATGCCGAGCAGTTGGGGATCGAGCTGGAGGCGATTGTGCACCTGTCGTTGCGCCAGGACGTGGAGGATTGGCACGAGACGTTTATCAAGAAGGTGCAGGGCTGGCCGGAAGTGGCCAGCGCCTATGTGATCACCGGCGCCAGCAACTATGTGCTGAGGGTGCAGGCGCGCAACCTCAAGCACTTCTCGGACTTTATCGTGAACCACCTGAACCGCACGGCGGGGGTGATGGATATACGCTCGGAGATTGTGTTGCAGAAGATCAAGGATCGCGATGAGGTGCTTGACCTGGTCATCCGCAAATAGCCTCAACACCACCGCCCCTGTGGGAGCTGGCTTGCCTGCGATAGCAATGGCGCATTCACCGCCGTCATCGCAGGCAAGCCAGCTCCCACATTTTTAACAGCGTTTAGTCTTCAAGGGCGCGGACTCGTTGCATGCGCTTTTGCTCCACCGGCGCATTGGCAGTCTGCAACTCAAAGTCAAAATCAATCTGCGCCAACCGCCCTTCCACGCCAAACTCGCGCGCCAGCTGCGGGTCGTCACTGAAGCGAATCTCGGCGATCAACTCATCCCGCGTCGCATAGGCAAAGTCGTCATGCAGGTACGGGTCGTCCGACAGGTTGATCTGGGTGGTCAGGTGCCGGTGCCCCGGCGCGGAAATGAAGAAGTGAATATGCGCCGGCCGCTGCCCGTGGCGCCCCAGTTGATCCAGCAGTTGCTGGGTCGGCCCGCTCGGCGGGCAGCCGTAGCCGGATGGCACGATACTGCGGAATCGGTAGTTGCCCTGGGCATCAGTCTCGATGCGTCGGCGCAGGTTGAATTCGGATTGTGTCGGATCGAACCACGAATACGTACCGCCGGTATTGGCCTGCCACACATCCACAATCGCCCCCGCCAGCGGCTTGCCATCGGTACCGCGCACCTGCCCGCGCATGAACAGCGGCACCGCGTCGTCCGTGCCATCGTCCAGCCGCGCCTCGTAGTGGCTCAACGGCGCACCGGCCACATACAACGGGCCTTCGATAGTGCGCGGGGTGCCACCGGATTTACCGGCCTCTTCATCAGCGGCGTCCATCAACAAGTCAAGGTAATGCTCCAGGCCCAGCCCTGCCGCGAGCAGGCCGGCTTCCTGATTCTTGCCCAACTCGTTGAGGTAGTTGACCGCCTTCCAGAACTCTTCCGGGGTCACCTCCAGGTCTTCGATGATGTTCACGGTGTCGCGCAGAATCCGGTAGATCAGCGCCTTGGTACGCGGGTTGCCCGCGTCGTTGAGGTTGCCGCTGGCTTCTTCAAGAAACTGTTGGGCGTGGGCAGTCTGGGACAGTCGGATGGACATGGGGCATTCCTCATCTTGTAATTATTGGGTGCATGACAGGCTTAACGGTCGTCCTCATGGATCGACGAAGGGTGCCGGCACAGGGCGTTCACTTCGATGGCCATGTAGGGGAAAAGCGGCAGTTGCATCAGCAGGTCGTGCAGTGCTTGCACGCTGTCGACGTCGAACACGCTGTAGTTGGCGTAGTGCCCGGCAATGCGCCACAGGTGGCGCCACGTGCCCTCCTCCTGCAGCCGCTGCGCCAGCGCTTTTTCGTCGGCCTTGAGGCTGGCAGCGCGTTCGGGGTTCATGTCGAGTGGCAGGTTCACGGTCATTTTTACGTGGAACAACATGGCAGGCGCCTCTTAGTGTTTGTCACGACGGAAGAACGCCAGGCGCTCTTCATCGATGGCCAGGCCCAGGCCCGGTGCGGTGGAGACATGCAAATGGAAATCGCGGTACACCAGCGGCTCGATGAGGATGTCTTCGGTGAGCAACAACGGGCCGAACAGTTCGGTGTCCCACGCCAGCGTGTTCAGCGTGAGAAAGGCATGCGCCGACGCCAGGGTACCGATGCCACCTTCGAGCATGGTGCCGCCATACAGGCCGATCCCCGCGGCCTCGGCAATCGCCGCTGTACGCAGCACCGCACGCGGGCCGCCATTCTTGGCGATCTTGAGGGCGAACACCGACGCCGCGCCTTCGCGCGCCAGGTTGAATGCATCTTCGACGCACTCGATGGATTCATCCGCCATGATCGGCGCCGGGCTCGACAGGTTGAGTCGCGCCATGCCGCCCCGGTTGTTGCGTGAGATGGGCTGCTCGATCAGGTCGATGCCGTTGTCGCCGAGCACCTGGCACGCCCGCAATGCCACCGCCTCGTCCCAGGCCTGGTTGACGTCGACGCGCACACTGGCACGGTCGCCCAAGGCCTTTTTGATCGCGATCACATGGGCCAGGTCCTGGCTGACCTCACCGGCGCCGATCTTCAATTTGAAGATGCGGTGGCGGCGCAGGTCGAGCATCTTCTCGGCCTCGGCAATGTCCTTTTCGGTGTTGCCGCTGGCCAGGGTCCAGGCCACCGGCAAGGCATCGCGCACGCGGCCACCGAGCAGTTCGCTGACCGGCAGGTTCAGGCGTTTGCCCAGGGCATCGAGCAAGGCGCTTTCGATCCCGGACTTGGCAAAGGTGTTGCCGCGAATGCTGCGCTCCAGGCGCAACATGGCGGCGTTGATATTGCTCGCGTCTTGGCCGATCAGCAGCGGCGCGAAGTGACGGTCGATGTTGACCTTGATGCTGTCGGGACTTTCATTGCCATAACTCAGGCCGCCAATGGTGGTGGCCTCGCCAATGCCTTCGATGCCGTCGGCGCAGCGCAGGCGGATGACCACCAAGGTCTGGTTTTGCATCGTGTGCATCGCCAGCTTGTGCGGGCGGATGGTCGGGAGGTCGACGATGATCGTTTCGATCGACTCGATGGCGCAAATCGGCATGGCTATACCCGTTGGGTTCTTTATAGGTTTGAGCCGATTCTGTGCCGTATCTTTCAAGGGTTCCAATATAGAATGGGTCTCGAACAATACCCTCAAGGTATGAAAGGAGTCGTCATGGAACTGCGTCACCTGCGCTATTTCCAGGTGCTGGGGGAGACCCTCAACTTCACCCGTGCTGCCGAACGCCTGCACATCGCCCAGCCGCCGTTGAGCCGGCAGATCCAGCAATTGGAGGATGAACTGGGCGTCATTTTGCTTGAGCGTGGCCGACCGCTGCGGCTGACCGAGGCCGGGCGGTTTTTTTATGAACACGCCAACGTGCTGCTGGAACAACTGAACAAGGTCTGCGACAACACGCGACGCATCGGCCAGGGCGAGAAGACTTGGCTGGGCATCGGCTTTGCACCTTCGACCCTCTACGGCGTGCTGCCGGAACTGATTCGCCGGCTGCGCACCCATGAGGCGCTGGAGCTGGAGTTGGGGCTGTCGGAAATGACCACCTTGCAGCAGGTCGAAGCGCTCAAGGCCGGGCGCATCGATGTGGGATTCGGTCGGATTCGCATCGACGACCCGGCCATTGTCCAGCGCGTGCTGGTGGAAGATCGGTTGGTCGCCGTGCTGCCCGCCGGCCACCCGCTGCTGGACGCGCCCGCCACCCTCGCCCAACTGGCCGCCGAGCCTTTTGTGCTCTACCCCGGCAACCCACGCCCCAGCTACGCCGACCATGTGATCGCGCTGTTCGATGCCCACGGCCTCAACCTCAAGGTGGCGCAGTGGACCAACGAATTGCAAACTGCCATCGGGCTGGTGGGCGCGGGGATGGGCGTAACGTTGGTGCCTGCGTCGGTGCAGGTGCTGCACCGTGCAGACATCGGCTACACGCCGATTGTGGAAGCCACGGCGACCTCGCCAATCATTCTGAGCCGACGGGTGAATGACCAGTCGCCGGGGCTGAATCATTGCCTGCAACTGGTGGAAGAGCTCATCTGATTTATCCCAAACACTACAAAACCCCTGTGGGAGCTGGCTTGCCTGCGATAGCGGTGGGTCAGCTGGCACATCAGCTGACTGACACATCACTATCGCAGGCAAGCCAGCTCCCATATTTGGATCTTCATTGTATTCAAAGGCTGCGCAGGCGCTTGCGCTGCAGGGTTTGGCTAGGGGACTCGTCGAACAATTTTCGATACTCCGCCGAGAACCGCCCCAGGTGGGTAAAGCCCCAGCCCAGGGCGATCTCAGAGATGGTACGGGTAGAGCCGTGTTCAAGGATTTCCTGGCGCACGACGCCCAGCCGGTACTTCCTCAGATAGGCCATGGGCGACAGCGCGAAGTATTTGCGAAAGGCATCGAACAGCTTGAACCGCGACACCCCCGCAGCGGCTTCCAGGTCTTCCAGGTGCACGGCTTCGCGGGCGTTGTCGTGGATGTACTGGCGCGCACGGATCAGGTAGTGCGGAAGCTTCACACCGAGGACATCGCGCAGTTCTTCGGAATAGTTATTCGGCTGGGCCAGGATAAGGCCCTTGATCAGCGAGCTTTCCAGGTCGCAGGTAAAGGCGGCCTGGCCATACAACTCGCTGCCGTGCTCCAGCTCGGCGATGAAGTAGCGCGCCATGCGCCACCACGAGGCCGACGCGCCGTCTACCGCGTCCATCACCGATTCAAAGCGCAGCGGCGCTTCGATGGGCCGTTGCAGCAAACCTTCCAGTGACTCACTCATGGCCGCACGCGTGATCACCACCTGCAACTTGCGGCAGTCGCCAGAGATCGCCAGCACCTGATGCTCATTGGGCGAGATGATCACGCCCTGGTCGCGGTTGGAACTCAAGCGCTCACCGTTCTTGCTCAACTCCTGCTCGCCCACCAGCGGCAGGCTCAGGCTGTAGCTGCTGAAGTGCTCGGCGTCTTCGATGTCGATGGTTACATCGGTGCCGTACTCGATCACACCCAAGGTGGTGGCGCGGGACTTGAATACGTTGGCGCTGTGGTGAAAGCGCAGGCGTTCGGGCGTGGCGGTGGCCAGGCGATGGGGCCCGCAGATGCCGGACATCCAGCTGCGGGCACCTTCCAGGTCGAAGCGTTGAATCGTTTGGCTGCTCATCAGGGTGCACCCACGGCGGTTAGGCTTTTGCGCGCTCTGGCGGCGCGTCGTTATGGTTCGAAAGCAAGTAATGCGCCACGCCAGCGCAATGGCCACTGGGTGGATAGCAACGGTCGACTATGTGGATAAGTCGCAGGCTTTTGCACCACCTGCCCCGCCAGACAGTAGCGCATCCCGTCACCGCTGCGCACCGGGTTGGGTATTTGCTGCCCAATTTTCCGGCGCAGGTTCCCCCACTAAGCGGATAGCCCGCACCCTGCCCCGCTGCCTCTAATAAACCACCGATTAGCCCTATCAAAAGGTGCCTCCCATGAGTGGTGCAAGAAGCGTCGAGCAGTGGAAAACATTTATCGAAGGTTGTCTGGATTTTCGCCCGGCGGACGAGGTGTTCCGTATCGCCCGCGACATGTTCACCGAGCCGGAACTGTTTGATCTGGAGATGGAACTGATCTTCGAAAAGAACTGGATCTACGCCTGCCACGAAAGCGAACTGGCCAACAACCACGACTTCGTGACGATGCGCGCCGGGCGCCAGCCGATGATCATCACCCGCGATGGCGAAGGTCGGCTCAATGCACTGATCAATGCTTGCCAACATCGCGGCACCACGCTTACCCGTGTCGGCAAGGGCAACCAATCCACCTTCACCTGCCCGTTCCACGCCTGGTGCTACAAGAGCGACGGCCGGCTGGTTAAGGTCAAGGCGCCGGGGGAATACCCGGAGGGTTTCGACAAGGCCACACGCGGCCTGAAAAAGGCGCGTATCGAGAGCTACAAGGGCTTCGTGTTTATCAGCCTGGACGTGAAGGGCACCGACAGCCTGGAGGACTTCCTCGGCGACGCCAAAGTGTTCTTCGACATGATGGTTGCGCAGTCTGCCACCGGCGAGCTGGAAGTGCTGCCGGGCAAGTCTGCCTACACCTACGACGGCAACTGGAAGCTGCAGAACGAAAACGGCCTGGACGGTTATCACGTCAGCACCGTGCACTATAACTACGTGGCCACGGTGCAGCATCGCCAACAGGTGAACACCGAGAACGGCACCGGCGCAGGCAGCACCCTAGACTACAGCAAGCTCGGTGCCGGCGATGCGAACACCGATGACGGCTGGTTCGCCTTCAACAACGGCCACAGCCTGTTGTTCAGCGACATGCCCAACCCCAGCGTGCGCTCCGGCTACGCCACCATCATGCCGCGCCTGGTAGAAGAACACGGCCAGCAAAAGGCAGAGTGGATGATGCACCGCCTGCGCAATTTGAATATCTACCCGAGCCTGTTCTTTCTCGACCAGATCAGCTCGCAACTGCGCATCATCCGCCCGGTGGCGTGGGACAAGACCGAGATCATCAGCCAGTGCCTGGGGGTGAAGAACGAGTCCGACGCCGACCGTGAAAACCGCATTCGCCAGTTTGAGGATTTCTTCAACGTATCGGGCATGGGCACGCCGGATGACCTGGTGGAATTCCGCGAAGCCCAGCGCGGCTTCCAGGGCCGGCTTGAGCGCTGGAGCG
Source organism: Pseudomonas pergaminensis (assembly GCF_024112395.2). NCBI lineage: Bacteria > Pseudomonadati > Pseudomonadota > Gammaproteobacteria > Pseudomonadales > Pseudomonadaceae > Pseudomonas > Pseudomonas pergaminensis. The sequence goes on from NZ_CP078013.2 coordinate 5,584,757, forward strand.
ATATCTCACGCGGCAGCCATCGCTGGGAAACCGGGCCCACGCCGAACAGCGAAGCCATCGGCATCCAACCGGCCATGACCGGCACCGAATTCACCCATGAAGGCCTTTACGTGAACCAGCACCGCAACTGGCAGCAATTCCTGCTCAAGGGCTTGGACAACCAAGCGCTGACACTGCGGGAGGTGAAGTGATGAATGCGCAACTGCAGTACCAGATCGAGCAGTTCTTCTACCGTAAATCCGAGCTGTGCGACGCCCAGGATTGGGACGCCTATGTGCAATTGTTCGACCCGCAGAGTGAGTTCCACCTACCGCAGTGGGACTCGGAGCACGTCTACACCCGCGACCCCAAGCGCGAGATGTCGCTGATCTATTACGCCAACCGCTCGGGCCTGGAGGACCGCGTGTTCCGCCTGCGCACCGGCAAGGCGGCGTCAGCCACGCCGATGCCGCGCACCTTGCACCTGATCAATAACGTGCGCATTGCGGAGCAACCGGATGGCACGCTGGAGGTGAAATTGAACTGGCACACGTTGTTCTATCGCTTGGCTACGTCGGAGCAGTTCTACGGACAGGCTACCTACAGCCTCAAGCCCCATGGCGACAGTTGGTTGATCACCCGCAAACACGCGTTGCTGCTCAACGACACCATCAACTCGGTGCTGGATTTCTATCACCTCTAAAGCGCCCTTGTTGTGGTGGTGAGCGTGCTTTTTTGTGGTGAGCGGGTTTGCCCCGCGCTGGGGCGCGCAGCGGCCCCTGGTCCAAACACTGCGGTTTGGCGGGAAAAATGCGGCGACTTTCATGGGGCTGCTTCGCAGCCCAGCGCGGGGCAAGCCCGCTCACCACAAAAAGCACGCTCACCACAACAGGCCGTGCGTACGTCATAAATAGGCAGAGAACAATACATGAATCACAAAGTGGCCTTCAGTTTTGCCGACGGCAAGACCCTGTTTTTCCCAGTGGGCGCGAATGAAATCTTGCTGGATGCGGCGCTGCGCAACGGCATCAAGATCCCCCTGGATTGCCGCGAAGGCGTGTGCGGCACCTGCCAGGGCCGTTGCGAGTCCGGCGACTACAGCCAGGACTATGTGGATGAGGAAGCCCTCTCCAGCCTCGACCTGCAACAGCGCAAGATGCTCAGTTGCCAGACACGAGTGAAGTCCGACGCGACGTTCTATTTCGACTTCGATTCGAGCCTGTGCAACGCGCCGGGCCCGGTGCAGGTGCGTGGCACAGTGAGCGCGGTGCAGCACGTGTCGACCAGTACCGCGATCCTGCAGGTGCAGTTGGATCAGGCGCTGGACTTCCTGCCGGGCCAATATGCCCGCCTGTCGGTGCCTGGCACGGACAGTTGGCGGTCATATTCTTTCGCCAACCTGCCGGGTAATCACCTGCAATTTTTGGTGCGCCTGTTGCCCGATGGGGTGATGAGCAACTACCTGCGCGAGCGTTGCCAGGTGGGCGATGAACTGGTGATGGAAGCGCCACTCGGCGCCTTCTACCTGCGCCATGTGACCAAGCCCTTGGTGTTGGTGGCGGGCGGCACCGGCTTATCGGCGTTGCTGGGCATGCTCGATGAACTGGCCGCCAACGGCTGCGACCAACCCGTGCACCTCTACTACGGCGTGCGCGGGGCCGAGGACTTGTGCGAAGCGGCGCGCATCCAGGCGTATGCCGCGAAAATCCCGGGCTTTCGCTACACCGAAGTCCTCAGCGCACCCGCGCAGGATTGGCCCGGCAAGCGCGGTTACCTCACCGAGCATTTTGACCTGGCCGAATTGCGGGACAGATCGGCGGATATGTACTTATGCGGCCCCCCTCCAATGGTCGAATCCATCCAGCAATGGCTGGCGGATCAGGCACTTGATGGCGTTCAGCTGTATTACGAAAAGTTTACGCAGAGTAATATCTGACCCCTCAGCACTTCTGAGGGGCTGATGCGGCGTGCACTCAACCCTGAGAAAAACAAGTAGAAGGGAATGTTAATGGCGGATGACATGGTTAACCCGGTAGGCCTCAAGCGTGGCCTGAAGAACCGGCACATTCAGCTGATCGCCTTGGGAGGGGCGATTGGCACGGGGTTGTTCCTCGGCTCGGCCGGGGTGCTCAAGTCGGCGGGGCCGTCGATGATCCTGGGCTACGCGATTGCGGGTTTCATCGCGTTCCTGATCATGCGCCAGCTCGGCGAGATGATCGTCGAAGAGCCGGTGGCCGGCTCCTTCAGCCACTTCGCGCACAAATACTGGGGCGGCTACGCAGGCTTCCTGGCGGGCTGGAACTACTGGGTGCTGTACGTGCTGGTGGGCATGGCCGAACTGACGGCGGTGGGTAAGTACATCCAGTTCTGGTGGCCGGAGATCCCGACCTGGGTCAGTGCACTGGTGTTTTTTGTCGCGGTGAACCTGATCAACACCCTGAACGTGAAGTTCTTCGGCGAGGCCGAGTTCTGGTTCGCGATCATCAAGGTGGTGGCGATTGTCGGCATGATCGTGCTCGGTTGCTACCTGCTGTTCAGCGGCACCGGCGGCCCGCAAGCCTCGATCAGCAACCTGTGGAGCCACGGCGGGTTCTTCCCCAATGGCGGCATGGGGCTGTTGATGTCCATGGCGTTCATCATGTTCTCGTTCGGTGGCTTGGAGCTGGTGGGCATTACCGCCGCCGAAGCCAGCGAGCCGCGCAAGGTCATCCCGAAAGCGATCAACCAGGTGGTGTACCGGATCCTGATTTTCTACGTCGGCGCCCTCACCGTGCTGCTGTCGCTGTACCCATGGGACCAACTGCTGCAAACCCTCGGCGCGTCGGGCGATGGCTACAGCGGCAGCCCGTTTGTGCAGATCTTCTCGCTGATCGGTAACGACACGGCTGCGCACATCCTCAACTTCGTGGTGCTGACCGCCGCGTTGTCGGTGTACAACAGCGGCGTGTACTGCAACAGCCGCATGCTGTTCGGCCTGGCCGAGCAAGGCGATGCGCCCAAGTCGCTGATGAAACTGAACAAGCAAGGCGTGCCGATCCGCGCCCTGGCGATTTCGGCCTTGGTGACAATGCTGTGCGTGGTGGTCAACTACGTGGCGCCGCAGAGTGCCCTGGAGTTGCTGTTTGCGCTGGTGGTTGCCTCGTTGATGATCAACTGGGCGCTGATCAGTATCACCCACATCAAGTTCCGCAAGGCCATGGGCGAGCAAGGCGTGACGCCGTCGTTCAAGACCTTCTGGTTCCCGTTCAGCAACTACCTGTGCCTGGCGTTCATGCTGATGATCATCAGCGTAATGCTGGCGATCCCGGGTATTCGCGAGTCGGTGTATGCGATGCCGGTGTGGGTGGGGGTTATCTATGTGGCCTATCGGTTGCGGGTTCGCAAAAGCAACGCGGTAGTGAACGCACAGTGATTCCTGTGGGGGCCGGGCTTGTGTGGGAGCCGGGCTTGCCCGCGATGCAGACGACTCGGTTTACAGTGAGACCCAGGTGATGCCATCGCAGGCAAGCCAGCTCCCACAGTTTTGAATGCATCCAAAATGAAAAAGCCCCGGTAATCCGGGGCTTTTTGTTTAGAGCGTGGAACGTACTCGCCAGAGCTCTGGGAACAGCACGGTGTCGAGCATCTTGCGCAAATACCCCACGCCTTCCGTGCCGCCCGTACCGGGCTGGAAGCCGATGATCCGCTCTACCGTCGTCACATGGCGGAAGCGCCATTGGCGGAACGAGTCTTCCAGGTCGATAAACTTCTCGGCCAACTGATACAGGTCCCAGTAGCGGTTCGGCTCGCGGTATACCTCACGCCATGCCGCCTCCACGGACTCATCGTGAACCGTCGCCGCCGTCGGGTCGCGCTCGGCACGTTTCGGGTCAATCGCCAGGCCGGCCTTGATCATCAGGTTGATCGCTTCGTCGTACAGCGACGGCGTGGCAATCGCCACTTTCAGCTCGTTCAACAGCTCCGGCCGATGGGCGTGAGGCCGCAACAGCGCCGCGCTTTTATTGCCGAGAATAAATTCGATCTCGCGATACTGGAACGACTGGAACCCCGACGACTGCCCCAGGAACGGGCGGATCGCTTTGTATTCCGACGGCGTCATTGTCGCCAGCACGGCCCAGGCGTGCACCAGCTGATCGAAGATCCGCGACACCCGCGCCAGCATCTTGAACGCTGGTGGCAGCTCGCCCAGGCGCACGTGTTCACGGGCGGCCTTGAGTTCGTGAAGCATCAGTTTCATCCACAACTCGGAGGTCTGATGCTGGATGATGAACAGCATTTCGTTGTGGTCCGGCGACAGCGGGTGCTGGGCGCTGAGGACTTTGCCCAGGTCCAGGTAATCGCCATAGCTCATGGACTCGGAAAAATTCAGCTCGGCGTTATGCCATTCTTCCGGGGGTTGGTAATCGGCAGAGAAGGGACATTGGCTCATCGCGTGGGCTCCTTGAGCGGACGGAGAATGGCGCGGACCGGGCTCGCGTCCAGGTTGGCAAAACGCAGCGGCAGAGCAATCAGTTCATAGTCGCCTTCCGGTACGTCATCGAGCACGATGCCTTCGAGAATCGCCATGCCGTGGCGCGCCACGGCGTTGTGGGCATCCATGGTCTTGGACTGTTGCGGATCCAGCGAGGGCGTATCGATCCCGATCAAACGCACGCCCAGGCTGGCCAGCAGCGCGATGGTTTGCGGGGCGATGGCGGTGAAATTCGAATCCCATTCAGTCAGCGGCGCTTGTGGATAAGTGCGCAGCAACACACGCTCGGGCAGGTTATCCACACGGCCTTGCAACTGATGCGGCTGCACCAGCGCGCCGCTGTCCAGGCAATGCAACACCCGGCACGGGCCCATGTACACGTCCAGCGACACCTCGCCGATGGGTGCGCCGTCTGCGCTGTAATGCAGCGGTGCATCCACATGGGCGCCAGTGTGCGGCGACAAGGTGATACGCCCGACATTCACCGGACACTCCGGGCCAAACTGCCACACGCGCTCTTCCTGGAACGGCGTATCCCCCGGCCAGGTCGGGGTCGCCGTACTCAAGGGCGGGCTGATATCCCACCACGTTTTTATTGGGTTCATTTGAAGGCTCTCGGCGGTTACTGGGGTGAATGATACGAGGGCCGGCTGCGAATTTTCTTGCGAATTCTGGCGTGAGACGGGAAATCTTTCGCACTTACTGCGAAGAAAGGACGATAAATCGCACGAATATATCGTCCGGATGCGCCACCGTGCCCTGTGGGAGCCGGGCTTGCCCGCGATGACGGTGACACTGCTTGCATCTTCATAGCCTGACACTCCGCTATCGCGGGCAAGCCCGGCTCCCACAAGGGTTCGCGGTAATTTCCGGATCATCACACCGCTGCGCTTCTGGGCATCCCGATGTCGAGTTCAGACCACTGACGCAACGCCCTAGGCCTTAGGGTGGATCTTTCCATTCCCTGCCCTGGAGACATCATGTCCAAGCCCATCACCGTACTGCGCGACACCCACCCCCTGCCGGTCCTGGACGCGTGCAAATGGGAAAAACTCGAAGGCGACCCGCACACAGTCAACCTCAACGCCTACACTAGCGAAGACGGCAGCAAGATCATGGGCACCTGGATCTGCACCCCGGGCAAGTGGTACGTGGACTACGTGAAATGGGAATACTGCCACTTCCAGGAAGGCTACTGCATCATCACCCCGGAAGGCCTGGAGCCGATTCACTTGCGAGCAGGGGATATCTTCGTGGTGGAACCGGGGATGAAGGGGACGTGGGAAGTGGTCGAGACAGTGCGTAAGTATTTTGTGTTTGCTTGAGCCGCAAAAACCCGGGAGCCCACTATTAGCAGGCTCCCGGAAACGCCCCTACTTGTGCTTGCGATAGCTATTGATGATCGCCGAGAAGTCCTTGCCCCCTTCCCCACGCTGGCTCATCGATTGGTACAACTGCTGGGCCACAGCGCCCAGAATCACGGGTTGCTTGGCCTGACGTGCAGCCTCAGTAGCCAGGCCCAGGTCCTTGAGCATCAGGTCGGCGCCGAAACCGCCGGTGTAGCCACGCGACGACGGTGCGGTTTCGATCACCCCCGGCCATGGGTTGTAGGTATCGGAACTCCAGCAGCGCCCGGTGGAGCTGTTGATGATGCCAGCCAGCACCTGGGTGTCGATGCCCAGCGCGTCGCCCAAGGCCATGGCCTCACTGACGCCGACCATGCTGATCCCCAACAGCAGGTTGTTGCAGATCTTGGCGATTTGCCCGGTGCCCACTTCACCGCAGTGCACGATGTTGCGGCCCATCTGTGCCAGCACCGGGTGCAGGGTGGCGAACAGTTCCGGGGTGGCGCCGACCATGAAGGTCAGCGTCCCTGATGCGGCGCCGCCGGTGCCGCCGGAGACCGGGGCGTCGGCTACGGTTACGCCTTGCTTGGCCGCCGCAGTCGCTACGTCGCGGATGGTCTGCGGGTCGATGGTGCTGCAATCCACCGCTGGTACGCCTTTGCCGATGCCAGCCAAAACCCCGTCTTCATTCAGCCACACGCTGCGCACATGCGCCGCCGCCGGCAGCATGGTAATCACCAGCTCAGCGTCTTTTGCCGCATCGCGTGGTGAATCGCTGACAGTGCCACCCAGTTCGGCCAGTTCCTTGAGTACTGTCTGGTTCAAGTCGAACAGGTTCAGCGCATGGCCGGCCTTGATCAGGTTGCGGGCCATGGGTGCACCCATGTTGCCCAAGCCGATAAATGCAATCTTCATGGTCGTCTCCCGGTATCAGCGCAGGTTGATGGTGGTGTTGACGCCATCGTTGACCGTGTCGTCATCGAACCAGCGGCTGGTGACGGTTTTGGTCTGGGTGTAGAACTGCACCACTTGCTTGCCGTACGGGCCGAGGTCGCCGAGCTTGGAACCGCGCGAGCCGGTGAAGCTGAAGAAAGGGACCGGCACCGGAATAGGAATGTTGATGCCGACCTGGCCTACATCGATCTCGCTCTGGAACTTGCGTGCCGCCGCACCGCTCTGGGTGAACAGGCCAGTGCCGTTGCCGAACGGGTTGGCGTTGACCAGGGCGATGGCCTCGTCGAGGGTCGCCACTTCCAGCACCACCAGCACCGGGCCGAAGATTTCCTGGGTGTAGATCTGCATATCGGTGGTCACGCCCGAGAACAGGGTCGGGCCGACAAAGTTGCCTTGCTCGAAGCCCGGCACCTTGATGTCGCGGCCGTCCAGTTCCAGCTTGGCGCCTTCTTTCACGCCGCTCTCGATGAGTTCCAGGATACGTGCCTTGGCACGCTTGGAAATCACCGGGCCGACATCAGTGCCCGCTTCACTGCCCGCGTTGACCTTGAGCTTTTGCGCCAGCGCTTTCAGGTCCGGCAGCCATTGTTTGGACGCGCCCACCAGCACCACCACCGAGGTGGCCATGCAACGTTGGCCCGCCGCGCCAAAACCGGCACCGACCAGGGCATTGAGGGTGTGTTCGCGGTTGGCATCCGGCAGCACCACCGCGTGGTTCTTGGCGCCCATCATCGACTGCACGCGCTTGCCGTGTTTGCCGGCCAAGTCGTAGACGTGAGTGCCCACGGCGGTCGAGCCCACGAAGGACACGGCCTTGATATCTTTGTGGGTGCACAGCGCATCCACCACGTCCTTGCCGCCGTGCACCACGTTGAGCACGCCAGCCGGCACGCCAGCTTCCAGCGCCAGCTCCACCAGCAGCATCGTTGACAGCGGGTCCTGCTCGGACGGTTTGAGAACGAAGGTGTTACCGCAGGCGATGGCCATCGGGAACATCCACAGCGGGATCATCGCCGGGAAGTTGAACGGGGTGATACCGGCGCACACGCCGATGGGTTGGCGCAGGGTGTAGGTGTCGACACCACCGGCGACGTTCTCAGCGAATTCGCCCATTTGCAGGGTGCCGATGGAACAGGCGTGTTCCACCACTTCCAGGCCACGGAAAATATCGCCCTCGGCATCGGCAATGGTCTTGCCCTGCTCGTTGCTGAGGACCACGGCGATGCGCTTGGAATGTTCGCGGATCAAGGCCTGCAGCTTGAGCATGATGCGCATGCGCGCACCGATCGGCGTCAGCTTCCAGGTCTGGAAGGCGCGATGGGCGGCATCGATAGCAGCGTTGACCTCATCGGCCGTGGCGAACGGGACTTTGGCCAGCACCTCTTGGGTGGCCGGGTTGACGATGTCTTGCCACTCTGTGGTCTTGGACTCGACCCACTCGCCGTTGATCAGCAACTTGACCTGTTGCACGGAAATATCGGCAGATGCGTTCATGTGGTCTCCAATCTTATATTTATGCAGAGACAAGGCGCGTAACCGCCTTGGGAAATGAGGCGTTCGGACTGTTTTTGGAGTATAGATGTGCAAATCTCTAATAAGAACGCACATAAAAGCCGGACCAATATGCAAAAAAACATCACGTCGCTGGGCTCCCTGAACTGGGATGACCTGAAGTTTTTCCTCGAAGTGGCCCGCACCCGCAAGGCCAGCGTGGCCGCCAAGCGCCTGGCGGTGGACTACACCACCGTGTCGCGGCGCATCAGTTCACTGGAAGTGTCACTCGGCACCCTGCTGTTCGAAAAATCCCGGACCAACGGTTTCGTGCTCACCACCGAGGGCCAGCGTCTGCTGGGCTATGCCGAGTCCATCGAAAGCACCCTGCACATGGCCTGCGAGCAAGTTTCCGGCTCCGGCGTTGCGCTGTCGGGCCATGTGCGCATGGGCTGCACCGAAGGGTTCGGGAGCTTCTTCGTCACCCCGCAGTTGAGCCACTTCGTCGACACCTACCCGGCCATCTCGGTGGACATCCTGCCCCTGCCCCACTTCATCAGCCTGTCCAAGCGCGAAGCCGACATCGTCATCGCCCTGGAACGGCCGGAACATGGGCCGTATGTGTGCTGCAAACTGTGCGACTACAAATTGCAGCTGTACGCGACCCAGGAATACCTGGACCAACACCCGCCCATCCGCAAACCTGCGGATTTGGCCGAGCATCCGTTTATCAGCTATGTAGATGACTTGGCGTTCAGCTCGGAGCTGCTGTACCTGGCAAACGTGGTGCCCGGCGCCAGCGCCAGCCTGCGCAGTACCAGTGTGATCGCGCAGTACGTGGCGGCGCAGCAAGGACGGTCGATGGCGATATTGCCGTGTTTTTTGGCGGCGCAGGATCCACGGTTGTTACCGGTGTTGGGGGAGCAGATTTCCATCACTCGCCAGTTCTGGATGTATTGCCGGGAGGACCTGAGGAAGTTGAAGCGGATTACGTTGTTGTGGGACTACATCAGGGAGGTGACGGAGCAGAATCAGGGGCTGTTGATGGGGGAGACCAGGGAGATCAGGTTCGCGGATTAAAGGGCCATCAACGATGATTCGCTTTAATTTGCAGGACGTTTCCTAGAGAATCTCCGGCCTATTGTGCCTTAGGGTTCGAGTCATTAGCCTCCGTACTTCGCTGACATCAGAGAACGGGTTTAGCGACCCGACCCCGGACACAGCCTCCAACGTCAAGCGTTTCATGCTTGTCGTTGTCGTGTTATGCCGGCTGTGCGTGGGAGACCTTTGGGTCTGCCGGGTCCTGGGGCCGGTTCGCTAATCTGCGCACAGCTGCACCCTTTCATGTTTAGCGACATGAGTGGGTGGCTCCCTAAACTCCCAGGTATGGATCATGACTAAAATCGTCCCCGATCCACCGCTCTCCTCCATCACCACCCTCGGCGTCGTCACCTTTCGGGGACTACGGCGAAAACGAAAAACCCCTGTTCCGCGTCAACGCCGGCATGCCCATTGAGGAAGCGTTAGAGCACGCCTCCACCCTGCTTTTCTACTCCAAGAAACTCGCGATGGAAGCCGCCCTAGATATGCACGCCGGACCGTTAAGCGCACACCGTTCAGATGTGGGGGCCTGCCTTCGACGGCGGTGGGTAAGGCAATAGATTCTTAACTGAATGACCGCATTCGCGAGCAAGCCCGCTCCCACAGTTGAACTGGGTAAGCCGCAAAATCCAGGCCTTGCACAAATAAGTGTGGGAGCTGGCTTGCCTGCGAAGGCGGTGTGTCAGTCAGCACATTCTTTGCTGATGGACCGCTATCGCCGGCAAGCCAGCTCCCACAGTTGATTGGGTTTCACATTGAGATTGGCGGGACGGGTTCAGTCCGCAATCACCACAATCGACACCCGCCTATTCTCCGTGCGCCCCTCCACCGTGGTATTCGGCGCCACCGGCTCGCTGCTGCCCAGCCCGCGCAGCTGGATGTTCTCTTCCTTCATGCCCACACCGGTCAACACCGTCGCCACACTTTTTGCGCGGCGCAGGGACAGTTGCTGGTTGTAGGCTTCCTTGCCCGACGCATCGGTGTGGCCGTCGATGCGGACGCGTTCGATGCCGACGCCCAGCAGGGCCTTGCCTATGCGCTGGACGATCTCGGTGCTGGGTGGGTTGAGCGTCTCGACGTCGCTGCCGAACAGCACTTTGCCGGACAGGCCGAATGCCCAGCCTTCGTCGGTCAGTTCAAAGCCTTGTTGCTTGAGGACGGCCACTTGCGCCGGGGTAAGGCCTTTGGGGGGTGGCGTCTGGCAGCCGCCGAGGGCGAGCAGTGCCACCAGCAGGGGGATAAACATGAAACGCACGGTCGAGAACAAGGGATCAGCTCCTGTGGTGAACGTTGGCGGCGGAGGGCTCCGACTCTGCCGTTTGCTGGCCGCCCGAGGACAAACGTTTGGCCTGGTACATCGCCGCGTCGGCAGCATTGAGCAAGGTGCCGGGTGTGGCGCCATGATCAGGGTAGATGGCGATGCCAATACTGAGGGAGGTCAATACCTGAGTGTTGCCGGGCACGGGGATGGGCTGGTCCATGCTGGCGATGATCTTGTCGGCGATGCGGTGGGCGTCTTCTACCTTGTGCAGCGGCGCCAGCAGGATGGCGAACTCGTCACCGCCCAGGCGCGCCACCAGGTCATCCTCACGCAGCTGGGCCCGTACACGTTCGGCGACGGCCACGAGCACGGCGTCACCGGCCGCGTGGCCAAAGCTGTCATTGATCTCTTTGAAGCGATCGCTGTCGAGGTAAAGCACTGCCACCTGCTCTTTGGCCTTGGCCGCGCTGCGCAGGGCACGGATCAATCGGCCTTCGAAGAACGCGCGGTTGGGCAGGCCGGTGAGGCTGTCGTGGTTGGCCTGATGGGCAAGGGATTCGTTTTCGCTTTGCAGGTGGTTCTGCCAGGCCTCCATCTCGCCGAGCAGGGCGTTGAAGTCACTGCCCAGGCTGTCGAGTTCGGCGATTTTTGCCGGTGGTACGCGGCGGTCGAAGTCGCGCTCGCTGCGGGCGGCGTGGGCCACGGCGGCGAGGCTTTGCAGTGGGCCGGTGATACCGCGTAACAAGCGTCGCGCCAAGTGCAGGGCGATCCACGCGCTGAGCGCGGTGCAGATGAGGATCCCGGCCAGGCCGCTGAGCAGGAAGCGGAGCAGGCTGCCACCGTGACCCGTGAGGTGAGTGCTGCCGATGGCTCGCCCTTGGTGGAGGATCGGCTGGCTGATGGGTTGTTCGAGCAAGGTGTGCGCCAGTTCCAGCTCAACCCGCGAGAGCATGCCGGTATCCGGGCGTATCCACTGCGCCAGCAACTTGCCATTGGCGTCGAAGACTTCGGCCTGGGCCACCTCTTCGGTGGAGGCGATCAGGCTGAGGGCTTCGGTGGCTGCCGCGCTGTCGTTGAACACCACCGCCGCTTCCACGGTGTAGTTGATGGAGCGCGCGATCAGGTGCAGGTTGTGTTCGGCATACACCCGCAGCGCCAACACCCCCAGCAAGGTCAGCGAGACGCTCGCCAGGATCACGGCCACCAGCGCCAGGATCAGGTGCCCTCGGCCGATGACCGAGCGCAATGTCGGTCGCACTTTATCGACCTTCATGGCGCAGGCGCTCGACGACGGGACAACTGCAGCACGCTGGGGTGAATGCGCACGCCGCTGCGCGCCACGGAGTCGAGGTTGACCTCGAAGGACACCTGCTCATCCCCCACCCGCAGGCAGAACAGGCTTCCCACCGTACACTGGTCGCCGCCTTCGCTGATGCTGAGCACCGGATGACCGATCAACGAGGTAAACATCTGACCACGCTCATCGGCACTGAGTTTTCCGATGTACACCGCATCGCACGCGTTGACGATATCCGAATGGCTGGCCAGCAGACGCTGCACCACGACCGGACGGCCGGTAGCCTGTGTGGTGCCTTTGATCAGGTCGTCGGTGTATTGGGTCGGGCCGACGATACACAGGCGCAATTGCGCAGGCTCAACCGGCCAGCGCGCATAACTGAGGATACCCAGTACCACTTGGGTGACCGCCTGGGCGCGTTGCGCGGCAAGGCCTGCGGGGTCGGATGCCTGGGCAAAAGCGTGTGGCGTAAGCACACACAGGACCGCCACCAGCAGCAGGCGTCTCCAGCTCAAACTGCGCTCTGTGGGCGAGACAGCCACGTTCATGCAGCGATTCTCTCAGGTGTTTTTTAAATGATGCCGCAACGATAGCACAGCGGCGGAAAACCCCGCGAAGACGGGGCTTCGTGGGGGTCGCTATTTTTTCAGAAAAATCAGACGCCTGAATCAGAAATATCACATGATCTGTCAGTCAGTTTTTTCAGGCTCGTGACCCAACTCCAGCATCAACCCACTCAAGCGCTTGACCTTGCGCCTGACGGCTTCTTCGAACACGCCGCCACGGGGCTCAATCAGGCTGAACCAGCGCTTGGCCCGGGTGATGCCGGTGTAGATCAACTCTTTGGTGAGCACCGGGTTCAAGGCATCCGGCAGGATCAGCGCAGTGTGGGTGAACTCCGAGCCCTGGGATTTATGCACGGTCATGGCGTACACGGTTTCCACATCATTCAGACGGCTGGGCAGCACAAACCGCACGCCGCCCTGGCCATCGTTACGTGGGAAGGCCACACGCAGCACCTGGGGGCCGCCGTCGCTTTCGGGCAATTTGAGGGCAATGCCGATGTCACCGTTCATCAAGCCCAGGCCATAATCGTTGCGGGTCATCAGCACGGGGCGGCCTTCGTACCATTGCTCGTCGCCTTCGATCAGCCGCACCTTGCGCAAGGCCGCGGTGATGCGCAGGTTCAGGCCTTCCACACCCCAGGGACCTTTGCGTACCGCACAGAGCAGTTGGAACGCGTCGAAGGCTTGCAGCAGCTGCTGCGCCCAGAGAGTCCAGGCGGGGTCTTCACGTGGGGTGCCGGGGGCTGGCCGCGCGCTTTGCAACAGGTTGAGGTAATAGCGATAACCCTGGGCACCGCCACCTTGCCCGTCCAGTACCAAGCGTTCCAGGGCGTGGTCATGCTCGCCCTTGAGGCTGACACAGAACAGGTCATCGTGACTGCGCGCCGCCAACAGCTTGCGGGCTTCTTCGGCGTTTTGCTGGTTGACCCAACGTGCCAGTTGGCCGATGCCACTGCCTTCACCGAAACGTCGCGAGTAGCGCAGCATCACCACTTGCTGTGCCAGGGGATGGGTACCGTCGAGATCTTCCTGCAGGCCAGTGGCGCTGAGGTCTTCACCGCTGACGGCTTGCAGCCATTGGCGGGTCTCGGCGCTGTAGAAGCCAGCTTCGGCGTCGCGGCACAAATCACCCAGTACCGCGCCCGCCTCTACCGACGCCAGTTGGTCCTTGTCGCCCAACAGGACCAGGCGAGCATGGGGCGGCAAGGCGTCGAGCAGGTTGGCCATCATTTCCAGGTCGATCATCGAGGCTTCGTCGACGACCAGCACATCCAGGGGCAATGGGTTGCCGATGTGATGACGAAAATGCCGCGTGCCCGGGCGACTGCCCAGCAAGCGGTGGACGGTGGTGACCTGGGTCGGGATCTTTTCCTTCACGTTGTCCGGTACTTTCAGCGACAGCACTTGCTGGCTGATGGACTCGGTGAGGCGTGCCGCCGCCTTGCCGGTAGGCGCGGCGAGGCGAATGCGCAATGGACTGCCGGACTCCACAGCCGGCGCCTGCAACAGCGCGAGCAGACGCACCACGGTGGTGGTCTTGCCGGTACCGGGGCCGCCGGTGACGATGCTGAATGCACCGCGGGTAGCCAGTGCGCAGGCGAGCTTTTGCCAGTCGATCACACCATCGGGCGGCGGTTGGTCGAACAGGCTGTCGAGGCGCTGCGGCAAATCGGTGGCGATGCTTTCCTGAGTGGCGAGCCGCAGGCGCAAGGCGGTGTCGATGCGCCGCTCGTAGGTCCAGTAGCGGCGCAGGTACAGGCGCTTGCCGGACAGGACCAAGGGGCGACTCTGGGCGGCTTCGCTGCCATCAACTGCCAACGCCACCAGATGGCTGGCGGCCAGCGCATGGCACCAGTGGGCGCCATCGAGGCCGTCGAGCAACTGCGACGGCAGCAGCATGGCGCCGGTTTGCAGGTCGCCTTCAGGCGGCAACGACAGGGCAAAGTCCGGTGCCTTGAGGGTTTCGAACAGGTCGAGGCAGACGTGGCCATGGCCCAATTGATGGCTGGTCAGCGCGGCAGCCAGCAGCACCAGCGGGTCAGCGTGGGGTTCAAGTTCGTGCAAGAAGCCGACGAAGGCTTTGTCCAGGGCGCGCAACCAACCGCGATCGACCCAACGTTCCAGCAGTTGCACCAGGTCGGCGGCGTTGCTGAGGGGCATCAGCGCCTCCAGCGGTAACGGCGACAGGCTCATAACAACACTCCTTGTTCCCAGGCGGGCTCAACCTTGGGCGGGATGGGCTTGCCCTGGAACAACAGGTCCAGGCCTTCGATCAGTTCCCGTGGCGGCCGGGTGAAATACGCACCCTGGCTCGCCGACTGGGTGCCGCGCAGGAACAGGTACAGCGCGCCGCCGACATGGCGGTCGTAGTCGTAGTCCGGCACGCGCGCCTTGAGTTGGCGATGCAGGGCCAGCAGGTAAAGCACGTATTGCAGGTCGTACCGATGATCGAGGATCGACTGTTCCATAGCGTCCGGGGTGTAGGCCGAATCGTCGGGACCGAGCCAGTTGGATTTGTAATCGGCCACGTAATAGCGGCCGTCATGTTCGAAGGTCAAGTCGATAAACCCTTTGAACATACCATTGAGCAGCACGGGTTCGGCGGCAACGCGGGAAACGCCGTTATGGGTGTATTGGCATACCAGTTTGTCGAGAGCGAGGACGTCAACTTTGTGGCTGGCGAACCAGAACTCCATCTCGATTTGGTACTGCTGCAAATCGCTGAGGGAGACATGCCCGTTATCCACCGGCAGTGGCGTTTGCAACAGGTGGCCGAGCCAGCCGCTGAGGGTGATGATCCAGCCTTCCCAGTTGCGCCGATTGCAGCGTGCGCCGACTGCCTTTTCGATGGCCTCGGGTGTGACGTTGAAGCCCTCCTCCCCCGCCCATTCCAGCAGACCGTGAAGGAAAGTCCCTGGGTTCGGGCCGCGTGGGAAACGGTGAATATCGCCGCCGGACGCCGCCACTTCGCGCGGTGCATCGGGGTCGAGGCGCTCGTCATCGAAGAGCTTCTGGGCCTGTGGGCTCTCCGGCGCTTCGAGCGAGGCAGCGCTCATGCTGTCGCCGATGCGCAACGCGCTGTAGGAGGCAATCCACCAGTTTTCTGCGGCCTTGCGCTTGGGCAGCAAGGGCGCCCGCAGCCTGGCTTCGTTGCGAGGTGGGTGAAAGACGATGTCTTGCGCGTCGGGCACTTGGGTGTAGTCGATGGCGGGACACCCTGCTTGCAGGTCCAATAGCCAGCGTGCCAAACCGGCAGACTCCGCCAACGACGCTCCAGCGCCGAGCAAGTAGCCCAGCGCTGAAAGATGCAATACAGAGCTATTGCTGTTGCCGCGCTTGAGGTCGGCGATGCCCAGCCAGCATGCATGCTTGGCGCGGGTAAGCGCTACATACAACAGGCGCAGGTCTTCGGCCAGGCGCTCGTTATCAGCCTGGACGATCAACTCAGGCGTTGGGCGCAGGCTGACCTGGGATTTGCCGTGTTCATCGTGGTAGTGCAGCGGCAACCGGCTGCCGTCCACTGGTTTGGCCGAGCAGATAAACGGCAGGAAAACCAGGTCGTACTCCAGGCCTTTTGACTTGTGGATCGTCACCACCTTGACCAGTTGCTCATCACTCTCCAGACGCAGGATTTGTTCTTCACCCGCTTGGCCGGAGAGTGCCAGGTGTTCGGCCAGATGTCGGATCAGTGCCTGTTCGCCATCCAGTTCCGATGCCGCTTGTTGCAGCAATTCACTGAGGTGCAGCAGGTTGGTCAGCACGCGTTCGCCATCGCTGCGTGCGATCAGGGTTTGCGGCAATTTAAAGTCGTGCAGCAGGCGGCGCAGCATCGGCAGCACGCCTTGGGTCCGCCATATTGCGCGGTAGCCACGGAACTGCATGACGCGGCTTTCCCACGCCAGCTCATCCTGGTTCAGACGCTCCAGTTCCGGCAACGACAGGTTCAGGGTGACGCATGCCAAGGCGGCGCGCAGCGGGCGCTCGACATCCGGCTCGGCGCAGGCCTTTAGCCAGGCGAGCAGGTCGTGGGCCTCTTGGGCAGCGAACACCGAGTCCTTGTCGGACAGATACACACTGCGCACACCACGGGCAGCCAGTTCGGCACGTACGGCCTGGGCCTCCTTGCCATCGCGCACGAGGATGGCGATGTCTGACGGGAGCACGCCCTTGAAGCTTGCATCTGGCTGCAGGAAGCCAGCAGTACCTTGCTGCCCGCCGTTGAGCAATTCAACAATGTGTGTGGCACAGGCGGCAGCCAATTGCTGACGATAAACCGCATTGGACACCGGCTGGTCGGTGGGCAAGTGCCAGAGGTTCATGGCCGGCATTGTCTGGCCATCCACCTGAAGTTGCTCTTTGCGCCCCTGGGACTGCACCGAATGGAAAGGCACCGGGTTTTCACCCTTCGGCTCGCGGAACAGGAACGCGCCGCGACCTGTTTCTGCACGCTGGAACACGTGGTTCACCGCCTCCACCATTGCGTGGCTGGAGCGGAAGTTGGTGCCCAGTGTGTGGTGGCGGCCGGTAGTGGATTGCCGGGCGCGCAGGTAGGTGTAGATGTCGGCGCCCCGGAAGGCGTAAATCGCTTGCTTGGGATCGCCGATCAGGAACAGCCCGCTGTCGAGGTGGTTTTCTTCGATGCGGTAGATACTGTCGAAAATGCTGTATTGCACCGGGTCGGTGTCTTGGAACTCATCGATCAAGGCCACGGGGAACTGCTCGCGGATCACACTGGCCAGGCGTTCGCCACCGTCGGCCTGGAGCGCAGCGTTGAGGCGGATGAGCATGTCGTCGAAACCCATTTCGGCGCGGCGCCGCTTTTCTTCCTCGAAGCGTTTGCCCACCCAGCCGGCGGCGTGCTGCAACACGGCGGCGTCGGGGGTCGGCAGCGCATCAAGGGCCGCCTTGAGTCCGGCCATGGCGTCGATACCGGGGTGCTGGGGCGGCTCGCCTTTCCAGGCTTCGGCCATGCCGTCGGGCGTCAGGCGGGTGAAGCCGGTGCCGATGTCCAGTTGCTCGAGGGATTCGTCAGCGGCCCAGGCGCTGATCTTTTCGAACCAGGGCTCGAAGTAGCGCGCTTGCATCTTGCGGCCATCGACGGCCTTGGCGGCCACGGCTTGCAGGCAGATATCGCGCAGCTCGGCGGCCCATTGTTGCCAGGGGGCCTTGAGTGTCTGCAGTGCTTCGCGGCGCTCTTGCAGGCAGGCGTTGATCAGCTCGGCAGGCTCGCGGGTTTCATCCGTAGGCCGTTCGCTGCCAAACAACGCGCGTACCCGTGGCATCAACGCGGCGGGGCCGCTCCAGTTATTGCGTACCCAGTTGAGCGCATCGTCGTGCATCGGGTAGCAGAACAGCCGCCAGTAATCACGCAACACTTCGCCGAGCAAGTCGCTGTGGTCTGTTTCCAGGGTCTGGGTGAACAGGCTGCCACTGTCGAAGGCATGTTCGCGCAGCATGCGCTGGCACCAACTGTGGATGGTTGAGACAGCGGCTTCGTCCATCCACTGGGCGGCGATGTCCAGGCGATTGGCGCAGGCAGGCCATTGTTCGGAGGGGTAGTCGGCGCGCAGATCGGCGATCAGGGTGTCGGGCTGTTCGATTTCTTCGCGGAAAAAGCGCGCGGCTTCAGCCAGACGGATGCGGATCCGTTCGCGCAGCTCCTTGGTGGCGGCGTCGGTGAAGGTCACCACCAAGATTTGTGGCGGCAGCAATTCACGGCCAAAGCCTGCGTCTTCGCCACCGTGGCCGAGGACCAGGCGCAGGTAAAGGGCGGAGATGGTGAACGTCTTGCCGGTGCCGGCGCTGGCTTCAATCAGTTGACTGCCTTTGAGCGGAAACGCAAGGGCCAAGGGTTTGCTGGTCATGCGCCGTCCTCGCCAGTGAGTGATCGCCAGGGTGCGTTGAGCAGCGGGCGATACAGGGTTTCGCACCACCCTTCGAACTCTTCGCTGGCGATGAGTGTGGCGTAGTCGGGAAATTGCCGGGTGAGCGCCGGGGTTTCGCGACGCTCGCCATCGGTGGTCAGGCCGTCGCCTTCGTAGGCTTTACTGGCAGCTGCTTGCGCCTTGGCAGGATCGGTTTGGCTGAGCCACGCGAAAGCGGTTTTCACGGCAACGGGCAGTGGCTGGCTCATTCCGATTTGCCAGGCGAGCAGCAAGTTGCCGAGGACTTCCTGGGCATTGGATCTGTCCAGTGGTGGCAGGAGCAGGGTCTCGTCGCTGGCGACCAAGCCGGTGCTTAACGGCAGACCGCAGGCACAGGCGACCACGTGATTGACCCAGGGGCGAATCAGGCGATGCCATTTGCGGGTCTTGATCGAGCCGATACTGTTGGGAATGGTGGTGACGCTGAGTAAACCGCCATCACTGCGCCGATGCAGACCGCTGACCCAGCCTTCCAAGTGAACGCCATGATGCTCAAAACTGACGGGCTCGGCGCCGGGGTGCGGGGTGGGCCAAAGGGCCAGCAACTGCTGGTAGCGTCGCAGCAGATCGGGCAAGGGCTCGATCAGCTCGTTGCGCAGGCACTCACCGAAACCCACCATCGGCAACAGGCCACTGCCTTGTAAACGCAAGGCCTGGGCGTTCAGCGCCTGGTCGAGGTGATCGGGTTGTGTGAGTGCGGCGCTGAGCAGGCTGTCGCTCAGGCTATAGCGTTGCAGTGCGTCGAGAACGAAGGGCTCTTCGTCAGCCAGCGGCACCTCGGCGGCTTCGAAGAACACTTTCAGGCGTTGGCTGAAGAAGTGTTTGACTGGGTTGCGCAGGAAATCTTGAAGCTGGCCGAGACTCAGGGGTTCTTCCTGTTGATGGGGGGCTAGGTCGTGTTTGGCTGGGATGGCATCGGAGGCCTCGTGGAGCAACTGCCATTCGCGCGCGTAGCTGAACAGCGCATCGCCCTCATGGAAATAACGGGCGCTGAACGGTTGCAGCGGATGCTCTTGTGTCATGGCTTCAATCAGCGGCGTGTCACTGTTTGCGAGGTGCCAGCCGCTGGCGAGATGGTCACGCAGCTGGCCGATCAGTACCGAGGCCGGGCGGTCACTGTTGTCACGGATGCTGCGGCCGACCCAGCTGATATACAGCTGGTCACGTGCTGAAAGCAGGGCTTCGAGCAGCAGGTAGCGGTCGTCTTCACGGCGTGAACGGTCGCCGGGGCGGTAGTCGCTGCCCATCAGGTCGAAGTCCAACGGAGGTTGCGCACGCGGGTAATCACCGTCGTTCATGCCGAGCAGGCAGACCAGCTTGAAGGGGATCGCACGCATGGGCATCAGGGTGCAGAAATTGACAGCTCCAGCGAGGAAGCGTTGGGACAGGCGACCTTGGTCGAGGCCGGCGAGCCAAGCTTCACGTACTACGGTAAGTGGTAATTGGTCCTGCAACCCTACGGACTCGCAGGTTTCCAACCAAGTCTCTCTGAGTTGCTCGAGTTGGCTCAGCAGGTAGTCGTCGTGTTCGCTGCTCGGCAGGAAGAACAGTTGCATCAGGCGTTGCAGGCGTTCGCCCCACTCTTTGGGCGATGCGGGCTGCGACAAAGCTTGATGGGCGTCGTTGAGTGCGTCGAGCAAGGCAACCAGTGGACCAATCAGGGCGGCGTCGAGGCCACCGATTTCGTCGTAGGGCTCGATGCCATCACACGCGGCGCCGGTGCCTACGGCGTAACCGAGCAACATGCGGCGCAGGCCGAAACGCCAGCTGTTTTGTTCCAGCTCCGGTGGTAGGCCAAGGCTGGCACGTTGTTCGGCGCTAAGCCCCCAGCGGATGCCGGCGCCTTCTATCCAGCGGTGCAATGTGGGCAGGTCACGCTCTTTGATGACAAAGCGTTCGCGTAGGGCCGGAACATCAAGCAGGTCGAGGATTTCGCTGACGGGGAAGCGGCTATCGGGGAGTTTCAGCAAGTGTTCGACGGCGATGAGCAGAGGGTCGCGACCGCGCTGGCCTTGATCAGTCAGGGTGAACGGGATGAAGCGTGGGTCGTTGCGCTCAAGCTGGCCGAATACGGCGCGGATGTGCGGCGCGTAGCTGTCGACGTCGGGGACCATGACGATGATGTCCCGGGGGCGCAGCGTGGGGTCGGCACTGAAGCGCTGGAGCAGTTGGTCGTGGAGGATTTCCACTTCGCGTTGGGCGCTGTGTGCAATGTGGAAACGGATTGAGGTATCGCGGTCCAGATCGACAGCTGGCCATAGCTCGCGGGTTTCGTTGAGTGGGCGCAGTTCGAGGATATCGTCCTGGAGCTGGTTGAGCAGTGTGGTCGGTTCGCTGTCGCTGAACAGGTCGATGCGGCCGTCACGGAATGCGGCGCGGTAGCTGTTGGGATCGTCGTAGCTGTCCAGGAGGCTGATGTAGTCACGGCCTTGTTTACCCCACGCGGCCAATAACGGGTGAGCGTGCTGGTGCAGGGTTTGTGGGTCGATGGTGACCGGCATGCCCGCTTTGCGAGCCTGACGCTTGTATTCGTTACGTAGTAGGTCTTTGTCGGCGACGATGTCGGACCAATGATGGCGACAAGGGTTATGTACGCAGAGCAAGACTTGGCTGAATCGCGCGAGACCGGC
The DNA here is from genome assembly GCF_024112395.2 of Pseudomonas pergaminensis. Taxonomy (NCBI): domain Bacteria; kingdom Pseudomonadati; phylum Pseudomonadota; class Gammaproteobacteria; order Pseudomonadales; family Pseudomonadaceae; genus Pseudomonas; species Pseudomonas pergaminensis. Next base: position 5,605,777 of record NZ_CP078013.2, read on the forward strand.
GAGGGCTTCCAGTGCCTGTGCTGGCAACGAGGAGATGCCGAAAACGATGACCCTGGATGGCAAGCCTGGGGGCACGCTGTCTAGGGAATTGATGCGCTCGATGAAGCGCTGGTGAACGCCGGCACGGCTTTCGGCCATGCCTTCTTCACCTACATCCAACAGTAATGCGCGCCACAGTTCGGCTTGCCAGCAGTTGGCTGGGTTAAGGGGCTTGGATTCGCCCCGGCCGTTACGCAATTGGTGGCGGCCGGCGGCCCAGTCTTCCAGCCAGTCGGCGCGGTAAACCTGGTATTGGTCGAACAAGTCAGCCAGGCGTTCGGCGAGTTGGTAGCGTTTGCGCAGGTCGGTGTCGTGGGTGAGGAAGCGCTGCAGCGGTTCGAAGTGCGGTTGATCGATAAGCTCCGGGAGCAGACGCATCAGGCGCCAGGTCAATGGGGCTTTATCGAGCAGGGACTTGGGCGGAATTTCGTCACGACCCAGGACCATACGGTAGAGCTGCCACATGAAGCTGCCGGGCAGTTGCACGTCAATTGCGGCAGCGATGCCACAACCGCCCATGTCGTCGTCTTCCGGATCTTCAGCCAGGGCCAGCTTGAGCCACTGGGCGATGCCGTTGCTTTGTACCAGGGCGATTTCGTTTTCCAGAGGGGCCAGGGGATAGCGACGCATCCAGCTGACCACCAGGCTGCGCAGCTCGTCCAGGCGGTTGCCGTGAACCACCATGAATCCAGCACTGAGGGACGTCGCATCCGGCATAACGGCTTCCTTGGGAAAAGCAAAATCGAGGGTGCGACTTTAGCACCGTGGGCAGTTTTTGGCGGAACTCGGATGTTAGCTGTCTTTTCGACCGCCCAAAACAAAACCCCATCTGCTTTCGCAAATGGGGTTTCGGAATTTAATCTTGACGATGACCTACTCTCACATGGGGAAACCCCACACTACCATCGGCGATGCATCGTTTCACTACTGAGTTCGGGATGGGATCAGGTGGTTCCAATGCTCTATGGTCGTCAAGAAATTCGGGTACTGAGTCGTGGCCAGCTGGCCTCGCTTCAGCAAATTGGGTATGTGATAGCTTTCGGTGTTTTGTGAGCGTCGAACTTTCGGTTCATTTCGTCTTCACACACCGCAATCTGATGCTCGTTAGAGTAGTCAAATTGCTTGGGTGTTATATGGTCAAGCCTCACGGGCAATTAGTATTGGTTAGCTCAACGCCTCACAGCGCTTACACACCCAACCTATCAACGTCGTAGTCTTCGACGGCCCTTCAGGGAACTCAAGGTTCCAGTGAGATCTCATCTTGAGGCTAGTTTCCCGCTTAGATGCTTTCAGCGGTTATCTATTCCGAACATAGCTACCCGGCAATGCCACTGGCGTGACAACCGGAACACCAGAGGTTCGTCCACTCCGGTCCTCTCGTACTAGGAGCAGCCCCTCTCAAATCTCAAACGTCCACGGCAGATAGGGACCGAACTGTCTCACGACGTTCTAAACCCAGCTCGCGTACCACTTTAAATGGCGAACAGCCATACCCTTGGGACCGGCTTCAGCCCCAGGATGTGATGAGCCGACATCGAGGTGCCAAACACCGCCGTCGATATGAACTCTTGGGCGGTATCAGCCTGTTATCCCCGGAGTACCTTTTATCCGTTGAGCGATGGCCCTTCCATACAGAACCACCGGATCACTAAGACCTACTTTCGTACCTGCTCGACGTGTCTGTC